>CAZAWA010000062.1:0-13259 GCA_964488675.1 uncultured Oxalobacter sp.
ATGGACTGACTCATAACGTCGTGCCCCCGCTGGCTTTACGCGCGCGGCACTCCAGCTTGGATACAGGGTTGCAAGAAAAGCCAGCCCGATCGAACAGCCGCCAATCACGCCGACATCGGGCCAGCGCAAGTCCGATGGCATGGAACTGATGACATACACCTCCTTCGGCAGGAATTGCACCCCCATCAGGCGCTCAATGAAAGGCACGATCACATCGATATTGAGCGCAACCAGAACTCCCAGGCCGACACCAATCGCGGTACCAAGCAAACCGGCAACCGCGCCCTGAATCATGAAGATTTTCATGATCGAGCGGGGCGATGCCCCGAGCGTGCGCAGGATGGCGATATCCGCCTGTTTTTCGGTCACGGTCATCACCAGCGTGGAAACCAGGTTGAACGCGGCCACGGCGATGATCAGCATCAGGATGATGAACATCATGCGTTTTTCGGTCTGCACGGCGGCAAACCAGGTGCGGTTCTGCTTGGACCAGTCACGGATATAAACATGGCCGGTCAGGATACGCGTGAGATCCAGCGCCACTTCCGGCGCGCGCTGCATGTCTGCGACCCGCAAGCGCAAACCTGACGGCGCATCGAGCTGGAACAGCTTTTGCGCATCGTTCAGGTGAATGAAAGCCATTGACGAATCGAACTCAAAATGCCCGGCTTCGAAAATGCCAACGATCGTGAACTGCTTCACGCGCGGGATCACGCCAGTCGGCGTCACTTGCCCTTGCGGCGAAATCACCGGCAGTTTGTCGCCCAGTTGCAGGCGCAGCATGCGAGCCAGTTCGCCCCCGATAACAATATTGAATTCACCTGGGAGCAAATCGTTGAAATTGCCTCGCTTGACCTGCTTGGCAACATCGGAAACCTGCGGTTCTTCCTCCGGCAGAACGCCGCGCACCATGACGCCGCGCAGCTTGTCGTCGCGCGCAACCATCGCCTGCCCCACCACAAACGGTGCCGATCCCTTCACCTCTTTTTGCAGCATCGCTTCCTTTGCGGTTTGCTGCCAGTCCGGCATGGAGCCGGCCGGATCGAATACTTCAATATGCGCCAGCACCGACAGCATCCGGTCGCGCACCTCCTTCTGAAAACCGTTCATCACCGACAGGACGACGATCAGTGCAGCAACGCCAAGTGCGATGCCGGTCATTGATATCAACGAAATAAAGGAAATGAAGCTGTTGCGTCCACTGCGCTTTCCCGAACGCGTGTAACGCAGGCCGACCAGCCACTCGAACGGCAGATTTTTCATGATGCTCAATTGATATGATTGCAAGCCAGCAGTTTGCCATACAATGCCAGCATGAGCCACATCGAAATCGTACTGCCCTTTGGTTTGCCGCCCAAGTCACTGGCACCAGACCTGCTGCGCCAGCTCCATGCACCTTCACTGGCGGCATTGGTTTCTCGCACGCAAAAAACGAGCAGGCAGCCGGATTTCGAACCGCACTCTCGCGCCCTGCCGCACGAAGCCTGGCTCGCATCCCAGTTTGGATTGACGGAGAAGCCAGACCCCGACAACAGTCCGCCATTTGCCGGCGCAGCCATGCATTTGCGCGGCCTGGATCAGAACAAGGGTTACTGGTTCATCCTGCATCCGGCCCATGTTGTCATTGGTCACAGCGACATGGTGATGGCAGACAGAAGAACGCTGGCACTGCCTGAAGCCGAATCACTCGCGCTGTTCAATGCCGCCAGGCCCTGTTTTGATGAGGCCGGAAAACAGCTTCTGTACGGCGATGCGATGACCTGGTTTGTTCGCGCCGACGACTGGAAAGCGTTGCGCACGACCTCGCCGGACATGGCCTGCGGCCGAAGCCTCTCGCACTGGATGCCTGAAGGAACGAACGCGTCACAGTGGCGCAAGCTGTTGAATGAGGTACAGATGGGTTGGCACACCCATCCGGTGAATACAGTCCGCGAACAACGGGGTGCGCGCACGGTCAATGCGCTCTGGCTCTGGGGCGGATCCTATGGCGCAACACCGAATTTCCCCGCCATCCTGCCATACACCGCCGCATTCCGGTTTGCCGGCCGGATGGAAGCGTACGGTCAGTTCTTCCCGGAAAGCAACCCGGACTGCAAGGCAGCCGATGTGCTTTCCAGCCCGCCCGAACACGGATTGGTGCTGCTCGATGACCTGATCGCGCCAACCCTCGCGGGTGACTGGGATAGCTGGCTATCCATTTATGATGGGCTGGAAGACGAATGGTTCGAACCGATGCTCGAAGCCCTGCTGCGGGAGCAGGTTGACCGTGTGACGCTCAACCTCAGCAATGACACCAGTCTGAAAACCTTTGTCTCGGATCGGTCTGCGCAACGCAAGTTCTGGGTCAGAAGATCGCTCACCGCCATATCGCAATGACTCGCATTGTCACCCGCCCCTATTCGTTCCGCACTTCCGAAATGTTGCGCCAGTCCGGCGTGCATCCGGTGCTGGCGCGGCTGCTTGCCGCGCGCGGTGTGACGGACATGCGCGAGCTCGCGGCTGAATTGAACACTCTGGCCGAACCATCCGGCATGATGCATGTGGATGCAGCAGCACACTTTCTGGCCGACGCCATTACGGCAAACAAGAGAATGACCATCGTTGCCGACTATGACTGCGATGGCGCGACCGCCTGTGCGGTCGGCATCCGCGGCTTGCGCGCCATGGGTGCGACAGTCAACTACATCGTGCCGAACCGCTTCGAATACGGCTACGGACTGACCCCCGAGATCGTCGAACTGGCCGCCAGAGAAAAATCGCCTGACATCATCATCACCGTCGACAACGGCATCGCCAGCATGGACGGCGTGGCTGAGGCCAACCGGCGCGGCATTGCCGTCTTAATCACGGATCACCATCTTGCAGCCGATACCCTGCCGGATGCCTGCGTGATCGTGAACCCGAACCAGCCGGGCTGTAGTTTTCCGAGTAAAAACCTGGCGGGTGTCGGCGTCATGTTTTATGTGCTGCTGGCCCTGCGCGCTGAAATGCGCCAGCGCGGCGTGTTCGATGCGCAAACCCAGCCGCGACTCGATGCGCTGCTGGATCTGGTCGCGCTCGGCACCGTCGCTGATGTGGTCAAACTCGATGCAAACAACCGGATTCTGGTCGCACAGGGCTTAAAGCGCATCCGTGCCGGCCGCATGCAGACCGGGATGGCCGCCTTGTTTCGGGCCGCCGGGCGCGAGGCTCGCCGCGCGTCACCATTTGATCTCGGTTTTGCGGTAGGGCCAAGGCTGAATGCAGCCGGACGAATGGCCGACATGGCACTCGGCATCGAATGCCTGCTGACTGACGACGAAGGCCGCGCATGGCACATGGCCCAACAACTCAATGAGATCAATATTGAGCGGCGCGAAATCGAGGCAGGCATGCAAGAACGCGCGCTGGCGCACCTGGAAAATTTCAACCCCGAGGGCAAAACCACCATCAGCCTTTTGGCTGACGACTGGCATCAAGGCGTGGTCGGTCTGGTGTCGTCGCGACTCAAGGATCGCTTCTTTCGCCCGACCATCGCATTCGCCCCGGCAGGAGACGGCTGGATCCGTGGCTCCGGTCGCTCGATACCTGGCTTTCATCTGCGAGACGCTCTTGATCTGGTATCCAAACACGCTCCCAGCCTGATCGACAAGTTCGGCGGTCATGCCATGGCGGCAGGGCTGACTATTCGCGCCGATGCCTTCGATGCGTTCGCCGAAGCGTTCGAAACCGTAGGTCGCGAGTGGCTCAGCCCGAAACAGCTCGAACAGATCATCGAAACGGACGGCCCGCTGGAAGATCCGTATTTCTCCGTTCAGTTCATCGAGCAACTCGACAGTCTGGTCTGGGGTCAGGGCTTTCCCGCGCCGGTTTTTTGCGATGAGTTCCGGGTCAAGAGCCAGCGCATCCTGAAAGACAAACACCTGAAGCTATTACTGGAGAAAAATGGCCGCACTTACGATGCAATCTGGTTTGGTCACGCCCAGAGCCTGCCCGAAAAAACCCGGGTGGCTTTCCGCCTGGATGCAAATGAATTTAACGGCAGGACGCAGGTTCAGTTGATCATCGAACACGCAGAAGCAAGAGCCTGACGCTCTGGTCATCAAGAATCAATTTTCAGCCGGGGAATGGTGCTGCGGGAAGGGAGACTGCCAGGGGGAGAAATATCGGGAGATTGCGAGTGCAATCCCCCATACACCTATTGCTGTCGTCAAATGAAGATTACAACGGCAGCCATAACAGCGATGCCTACAGCGACGATCAGAACGGTGTTTATCAAGTCGGACTTAGCCATGATACTTCCTTAAAAGTTTTAAAAGTACTACTAATAAGCCTGCATTTTCAATCTGAAAAACGGCTTACTGCTTACTGCGCCTTGCATTCTACTCCTCTCCAGCTGGCTTGTCAGCCAAATTCAACAAAAGGCTCGAAAAAATGCTCGTTCGGACAAGAGGCAGTCTTCAGTAGTCGCACAACTGCACCAACATGGACAAATCGTGGCGAATCGCTCGCAAAACCTGGATTTTTCGTAGCCAATCAAGTAATTATTGTTTCTAGTCGGCAATGTATTGAGGCCACTTGTATAAAATGTGGCGCGAATCTGGTTAAATTTCAACATGGTCGACAAAGCCCTGATGCTCAACAACTCTGCTGCGCATTGGAAAAGCTAAAGCAGGTTTTTGCTGGTTTGTATGCCGCTTCTGTGCACGGGAGCGCACACTCGGGAAGCGACACGAAGGGAAAAAGCGTGTGGGAACATACTAGAGGCAAGGTTTTTGAAAATCGCTCAGGAAAGCAGGCTGAACCTGTATGTCGCCGGGTATGCCCGCCACTTTTCACGCTCAGGCGCAAACGAATTGAACGAAAAAGCCTGGAGACTGGGTTTTGGCAAAACCTTCCGCAACGAAAACGGCAATGATGAATCGCTGTATCTACTGGTCACCCGCGACTTTTACTGGATCGGCGGCTACATGCACCAGCGGATGGCGCCTGCCGACAACGATCGCCCCACACAAGCCGGATAACGGAAAACAACCGAGGGGCATTTGTTTTCGGAAAATGCGAATTTGACTAGGCAAGGTGCCCCCCTGCGGAAAAACTCCAGTACTATGCATCGGTGCCCCGGATAGAATATAGTTCGCCATATCACTCGCTTCTTCCCGGGCCATCACCTTCATGAATACTCAAAAATTCGATGTCGTCATCGTCGGCAGCGGCCTCGCCGGCTTTTCAGTTGCGCTAAATCTCGCCACTCATTTCAAGGTCGCGATCGTTTCCAAGCGCGCCCTTCAGATCGGTGCAAGCAGTTGGGCACAGGGCGGGATCGCTGCTGTGCTCGACTCGAGCGACAGCCACGCGCAGCATATCTCAGATACGCAAATCGCCGGTGCCGGGCTGTGCAGCTCAGCCGCCGTACGCCATGTCGTCGAAAACGGCCGCGCCGCAATCGAATGGCTGATCGCACAAGGCGTGCCGTTCACGCGCGACGACACCTCGGAAACCGGCTATCACCTGACGAGAGAGGGCGGACACAGTCAACGCCGCATCATCCACGCAGCCGATGCCACCGGCCATGCGGTCCAAGCCACTCTGGAAGAGAAAATCCGTCAACACCCGAACATCAGCGTTTTCGAAGATCACTTCGCCATCGACCTGATCACCTCGGACAAGCTGGGAATCAAGACCGCCTCGCCACAATGCTACGGTCTGTATGTACTGGATGAAAAGACGCAAACGGTGAACACTTTTGTGAGCAGCCACACCGTGCTGGCAACGGGCGGCGCAAGCAAGGTCTATCTGTACACAACCAATCCCGACACGGCCACTGGTGACGGCATTGCCATGGCCTGGCGTGCAGGTTGCCGCGTGGCCAACATGGAGTTCATCCAGTTCCACCCGACTTGCCTGTATCACCCGTACGCCAAATCCCTCCTTATTTCCGAGGCGGTGCGCGGCGAAGGCGGCCTGCTTCGGTTGCCGCCCGATGCCGGCGCGGATGCTGGCAAAAATTTCATGCCGGATCATGATCAGCGCGCCGAACTCGCACCGCGTGACGTTGTCGCCCGCGCCATCGACTTCGAAATGAAAAAACGCGGCCTTGACTTCGTGCACCTCGACATAACGCACAAGTGGCCGGAATTCCTGAATTCACATTCCCCGAATATTTATGCTTCCTGCATGAGTTTCGGCATCGATCTAACAAAAGAACCCATCCCGATCGGGCCTGCCGCGCACTACACCTGCGGCGGCATCGTCACTGACAACAGGGGGCGAACCGATGTACAGGGCCTGTACGCAGTCGGCGAAGTGGCCTGCACCGGTCTGCATGGCGCAAACCGCCTTGCCAGCAATTCTCTCCTCGAATGCCTGGTGATGGGGCGAGCCGCCGCAGAGGATATCAACGGGCAGCCGATCACGGTGGTTCCCAAACTGCCCGCCTGGGATGAAAGCCGCGTGACCAACGCCTTTGAAGAAATCACCATCTCGCACAACTGGGATGAACTGCGCCGTTTGATGTGGAATTATGTCGGC
The DNA here is from genome assembly GCA_964488675.1 of uncultured Oxalobacter sp. GTDB lineage: Bacteria > Pseudomonadota > Gammaproteobacteria > Burkholderiales > Burkholderiaceae_D > QZKY01. Next base: position 6,511 of record CAZAWA010000062.1, read on the forward strand.
ATCGTGCGCACCACCCAGCGACTGGATCGCGCCACACGCCGCATCCAGCTACTGCGCGAAGAGATCGACGAGTACTATGCCAATTACCGGATTACCAGCGATTTGCTCGAACTGCGCAACCTGGCCGAAGCTGCAGCGCTGATCGTGAAAAGCGCAAAGCTACGCAATGAAAGCCGCGGCTTGCACTTCAGCCGGGACTACCCGGAAACCCTGCCGACAGCCTTGCCAAGCGTACTGGTTCCCACCATGCGCGAACAGATTCGCCTCGATCCAAAATGAGGTTTACGCGTCAACCAATTGATATTTAAGACAAATCCACCAATTCAACATTACAAATGCGCCACCACCCCAGACCCCGTATTGGTCTTGCCCTCGGCGGCGGCGCAGCCCGCGGCTGGGCGCATGTCGGGGTCCTTCGCGCACTGGAACTAAGGGGCATCCGCCCCGACCTGATCTGCGGCACCTCTGCTGGTGCGCTGGTCGGCGCCGCCTATGCCGCCGGCGAACTGGATCATTTCGAACAGTGGATACTCGGCATGGATCTCAAGCAGGTGGTCTCGCTGCTTGATGTTCGCATGAACGGCGGCCTGATCAAGGGCGGCAGGCTAATGGATTTCTACCGGGATAATTTCGTCGATCATCCGATCGAGAACCTGCCCATCCCGTTCGGCGCAGTTGCCACCGCATTGCACAATGGAGCCGAGGTCTGGCTGCGCAGCGGCTCGACCGCCGATGCGGTCCGCGCATCCATCGCGCTGCCTGGCATGTTCTCCCCGGTCTGGCACGAGGAACAGTTGCTGGTCGACGGCGGACTGGTCAACCCGGTACCGGTGTCGCTGGCACGCGCCATGGGTGCCGACATCGTGATTGCGGTGGATCTGAACTCTGACCTGCTTGGCCGTCATCTGCGCGATGATCTGAAGCCTGAACCACCCGACGGTCAGGTGCGCGACTGGGTAGGCCAGCTGCAAGACAGCCTGAGCAAGCTTTTCCCCTCGCTCGTCAGTGATGAGCCAAAACTGCCGTCGATGCTGGATGTCATTACTTCCAGCATCAACATCATGCAGGTACGGATTACACGCAGTCGCATGGCGGGTGACCCGCCGGATATTACCGTCTCGCCGCAACTTTCGCACCTTGGATTGCTCGAGTTCCATCGCGCGAAAGATGCCATCGAAGAAGGGCGGCTCGCAGTTGAAGCCGTGGATGTCAATTTGCGCGCAATCGGCTTGATTGACTGATTTCGAGCCTGCGGCCGGGCCGCTCCATCAGCCGGCCGCAGGATATCCGGGCGACATTATTCAAATGCCCGCCCATGCAGTAAACTCATGTCGCGATTTTTGCGGGATAATCCCTTACCCGCCATTATCAAATCCATACCGACAACTCACCCCGCCACAGCAATGTCACCTGACGAGTACTGCCAGCAGCGAGCCGCACAAAGCGGCTCCAGCTTTTATTACAGCTTCCTGTTTTTGCCGTCCGAACGCCGCCGCGCCATCACGGCGCTGTACGCCTTTTGCCGCGAAGTCGACGATGTGGTCGACGAATGCACCGACCCAGGCATTGCTCGCATCAAGCTCAACTGGTGGCGCACCGAAATCGACCTGATGCTGCAAGGCGCGCCCAGCCACCCTGTCACAAAGGCGCTGCAACCCCATCTGTCGCCCTTCAAGCTCGACGGACGGCACCTGCATGCAATCATCGACGGCATGGCGATGGATCTGGAGGAAGTGCATTATCAGGATTTCGCCGCATTGAAAAACTACTGCTGGCATGTCGCTGGTGTGGTCGGCATCCTGTCAGCCTGCATTTTCGGGGCGAATCAACCCGAAACCCTGAAATACGCAGAAAAGCTTGGCCTCGCCTTCCAGCTCACCAACATCATTCGCGATGTCGGCGAAGATGTGCGCATGGGGCGCATCTACCTGCCGCAGGACGAACTGGCGCAATTCGGCGTGACCGAGAACGATTTGCTGGCCGCCAGGCACAGCGCGAAATTCGAGGAGCTGATGCGTTTCCAGGCCAGCCGGGCGCAGGTCGCCTACGACGATGCTTTTGACTTGCTGCCTGCCGAAGATCGCCGCGCTCAACGCCCAGGCCTGATCATGGCGGCCATTTACCGCACACTGCTCGATGAAATCGAGCGCGACGGTTACCGCGTGCTGGATCGCCGCGTCTCGCTCACGCCCATACGCAAACTTTGGCTGGCATGGAAGGCCTATATCCGTGGCTAATCAATCTGCGGTCAAGGCTAAACGCGTTGCCGTAATCGGCGGCGGCTGGGCCGGCTGCGCGGCAGCAGTGGAACTGGCGCAATCAGGCTGGCGCGTATCGTTGCTGGAGGCTGCACGCACGCTCGGCGGCCGCGCCCGCCGCGTCGAAATCGACGGCAAACCACTGGACAACGGCCAGCACATTCTGCTCGGTGCCTATACCGAATCGCTACGACTGATGCGACAAGTCGGTATCGACACGAATACTGCGCTGTTGCGACTGCCGCTGCAAATGCGCTATCCACCCGATACCGGCGGCATGGATTTCGTCGCGTCGCGCCTGCCCGCCCCCCTTCATCTGCTGTCTGCGTTGCTGCGTGCAAAAGGATTGACGACCGAAGACAAACTGGCGCTGGCGCGCTTCACCACTTCTGCACGCTGGATGGGCTGGCGGCTGAACGAAGATTGCACCGTGCTGGAAATGCTGGATCGTCTCGACCAGACACCGCGCCTGTACGGACTGCTGTGGCGACCGCTGTGCATCGCCGCACTGAATACGCCGCCGGATCGCGCCTCGGCGCAAGTGTTCATGAATGTCCTGCGCGACAGCATTGGCGCCAGACGAGCAGCGTCAGACATGCTGATTCCAATAATCGATCTTTCCGCACTGTTTGCGGATCGCGCTGCCGAATTTGTGCTCAGGCATGAGGGCAAACTTGAACTCGGCCGCTTCGTCCGAACCCTCGCGCGTATCGGGACGGGCTGGCAAGTGGATGGTGAAACCTTCGATGCGGTTGTCGTTGCCACCCCGCCTGGGCCCGCCGCCGCTCTGCTCGAGGGCATCGCAGACACCAGTCTGATGACACAATTCGAATATGAACCGATCACTTCGTGCTACCTGCAATACCCGCCCGAAACACGCCTTTTTAACCCGTTTTATGCGCTGATCGACCATCCTGAGGCCGGAAAGTGGGGGCAGTTCGTGTTCGACCGTGGCCAACTGGACACCACTCAGGCCGGACTACTGGCAGTGGTTGTCAGCGCATCCGGCGATGCGATCGCGCTCGGCAAGGATGCGCTGGCAATAGCAGTTGCCGCTCAACTCGCCAAGGAATTCAAACGGCTCGAACTGGCGCAACCGCTGTCGGTGCAGGTGATTTCCGAGCGGCGCGCCACCCTTGCCTGCACGCCAAATCTGGTGCGGCCTGGGAATGATATTGGAATAGACGGGCTGGTTATCGCCGGTGACTACACCGCCAGCGACTATCCGGCAACGCTGGAAACAGCCGTCAGAAGCGGCGTAAATGCTGCAAAGATACTGGATAATTTAAACTAGAATGTTCATTTAACTTATTGTTATCGATTGATATTTATTGTTTGCACCATGCGAAGTCCAGGTGAAGAATGAATTCAACAACCGCGAATGAAAGCCCCCGCCCGACCTCACTGCTGGACCTGTACCTGTCGTTCACCTGGCTGGCGCTGCAGGGCTTCGGTGGCGCGCTCGCTGTAGCGCAACGCGAACTGGTTGAAAACAAGCGCTGGCTGACGAACGAGGAATTTGCGGAAGAATGGGCGGTCGCGCAAATCCTGCCCGGCCCGAATGTGGTCAACCTGGCGGTAATGATCGGCGGACGGCACTTCGGCTGGCGCGGCGCACTTTGCGCCATGGCCGGCATGCTGTCGATTCCGCTGGTAATCCTGCTGCTGATGGCGATCGCCTACTCGCAGTTCGATACCCATCCCGGTGTTGCGGGCGCCCTGCGTGGCCTGAGTGCGGTCGCCGCCGGACTCATTGCAGGCACCGGCCTCAAGTTCGTCAACACATTCAAGGCACACCCGATTGGCGCGCTGCCCTGCGCTATCCTCGCGGTCATTGCCTTCGTCTGCGTTGGATTGCTGCGGGTGCCGCTGCCCTACATCGTCCTCGGCCTGGGCGCAGTCACCTGCGGCCTGACATACCGGAAGCTCAAACCATGAGCGGGGCGGTGTGGCTCAACCTGAGTTGGAGCGACTGGCTCGACCTGTTCCTGCGCATGGCCATGCTGTCGCTGCTGTCGGTCGGTGGCGGAATCACCATCATGCCTGCCCTGCACCAGTATCTGGTCGAGCAACAGGGCTGGCTGACCGATGTCCAGTTCAACGCATCCATCGTCATGGCGCAAGCCGCGCCCGGCCCGAATGTGCTGATGATCGCGATATTCGGCTGGTCGGTCGGACTGCAGACCGGCTCAGTGCTGAATGGACTGCTCGGCGTGGCGGTCATCATGACCGGCATGATGCTGCCCTGCACCACACTGACATACTATGCGTCACGCTGGCTGCAGCAGAACCAGGCGCATCGCACGGTGCGCGCGTTCCGGCAGGGAATGGTGCCAATCGTCACGGCGCTGCTGATCGCGGCGGCCTGGATCATTGCCAGTGCGCACAGCGAACCCGCCAAAGACTGGCCGCTATGGCTGGTGACCGGCATCACTGCACTGCTGGTCTGGCGCACACGGCTGCATTTGCTGTGGTTGCTGGCCGCCGGTGCGCTGCTGGGATGGTTTGGGGTGATTTGACCGGCTGAAAATCAGAGCGGCAAGATCATCTTGAGCCAGACCTTGTCGCCGCCGAAACGGTTTTCAACCTTGGTTTCGTGCTGCCATTGCGCGACAAAATGCGTTCCACCCTTGGTGCGATACTTGATGCTCGGCCCATACGCGAAAACCTGACCACGATTACCATCCACGCCAACCTTTGCGCCACCCTGCTTGTCGTCCGTCACCTGTTTGAGGTAATAGCCGCTGACGCCCACACCCCAGTTGCCGATGTTCTTGCCAACCAGATAGTCCAAGTGGAACTCGTCACCTGAGCGATAATCCGTGTCGGTGTTCTTGGTCTTCATGTTGTACATGAACTTGGCCGATACCTCCCAGCCGTTGCTGCCAAGATAGGACACCGCAAAAATCGGCTCGAAGCTGTAATAGTTCGTGCCAATGTTTTTCCGCGGATCGTTACCATAAGCGCCAGTGGGCAGATTGATGTCAAGCCCAGCCGCCGTATGCCACTCCTTGCCATGCCAGGCGAGGATCAACGGGCTAACGGTGATGTCGCCAACGCTTGTCTTGCCCGCTTTGCCTCCAGGTGGCCCGATTTCAAGGTCGACCACCGGCACGATCACATGCCAGGCCCAGCTTCCGCCCAGCAGGGTCTGCTTGGTGACCTGCAAAAACCGCACGCTCTCGAAGGTTGCGTTGAGCTTGAGCCCGCTTGGATGGTTATTGCCATCGCCATCCTTGAGCTTGCCGCTCCAGTTGCCAAAATAGTTGATGAAATAGTTGCCGGGTGGCGGCACGGCACCCGCGAACCAGTTTTCGGCGCCATTCGGGTACTGGTCGCCTCCCTCCTTGGCATGGGCGATTCCGCCAGCCAGAAGCAGGCTGCCGACCAATACTGCAATGATTGATTTTTTCATCTGTTTCTTCTTCGGACGCAAACAAATTTTAGAGAGTGGGATGGATGGCTTGGGCGATTACCCCATTGAAGGTGATACCCCCAGCCAGTATTTAAAGAACCCGCATGATATATCGGCGATGGGCAACACAACAACATTTATTTTGCCACCCCAATCGCCAGTACGCCTCGCCTGCTGATTGAGCAACAGAGAGCGCTTTTTTGCGCTCCGGGAGACGGGCAACCGTTATACTATCGACCAGTATTGCCAATTTTTTACCGACACCACTCTTCAACAATCAGGCATGGCAAAACAACTGGCAAACTGGCATGTCATCATTCCCAATATCAAAACCGCATGAAACAAGAAATCAAAGTCTCTGGCTACTATATCAATTTGAATGAGTCCGAGGAAAGAAGAGCTTCATTTGAAAATAGTATTTCGGCGGTTGGCCTGAATGATATCGTCAAGCGATTTCCCGCTTTGCGTGGCGACGATAGGCCTTGCGGCATAACAAAAACCGAGTTGGGTTGCTTTCTTTCTCATACAGCTGTTATTAATCAGGCAAACGATGCGGAATTCGCTCTGGTTTTCGAGGATGATGCATTCCTTCCTAAAGACTTCAGGAGAATCATCCGCGGCGTCTGCGAACAAAATCACGACGGCTCAAACTGGGATTTGCTTTTCATGGGCCAAACATTTCACTATGGCGATACCGACAGGATCAGTCAGCTTCTGAAGCTAAAAAAAGACCTAAACCCCAAGAAGGAAATCAATTCGTCCGAATTTGTATTTCTGGAGAGCCGTGAATGGTATGTCTGGGGTGCTCATGCTTATTTGATACATCCCAACAGCTTGGGGAAAATCAGAAAACTGCTGCTTGAGGCGGAAAACAATGGGATCAAGTGCCCGATTGATATTTTTTATAGGGAAATGATCAAGCAGGGTAAGATTGCGTCAAAACTTATATTTCCATACATTGCTGGGGTTAATGCCAATCTTGCATCAACACTAACCGACAGAAGCAATCCTTTCGAACACAACCTGGAGTTGACACCTTTTCGTGGACACTTGATTCTTATGGAAAAAGGAGTCCA
>CAZAWA010000063.1:0-13224 GCA_964488675.1 uncultured Oxalobacter sp.
GCCTGAAGCGCGCATCCAAGCGTGATTTCTGGCGCGATAACACCCGATATGCTCAAAATTTAGGCAAAAATTAGCCGCTAAAAGAGAGTTTTTCGGGGAGTATGTTACCAAATGTGCCGGATCACCATGTCGCACGAGCCGGAGAAAAAATGCTCCTGGTGAGTATGCCTTTTCAGAGCAGAACCAGATTGTCGCGGTGGACAAGTTCTGCCTCTCCTGTATAGCCCAGGATGGCCGCGAATTCCGCTGACTGGCGACGCATGATCAGCCGCGCTTCGGCGCTGGAATAATTGGTCAGGCCGCGAGCGATTTCGCGCCCGGATTCGTCCGTCAGGGCAATCACTTCGCCCCGCCCGAATTCACCTTCAATCGCGGCCACGCCAATCGGCAGCAGAGATTTTCCTTCCTGGCTGACCATGCGTGCTGCGCCTGCATCGAGCGCAACCTTGCCCGCCGTGTGCAGGTGATCCGCCATCCACTGCTTGCGCGCGGTCAGGTGGCCGGTCTGTGCGGTCAGTTGCGTGCCGATCATGTCGCCGGCAGCCAGCCTGGTCAGCACATTGTCTTCGCGCCCCCATGCGATTACGGTATGCGCACCGGAACTGGCAGCGCGTTTGGCGGCCAGAATTTTGGTCAGCATGCCGCCGCGCCCGATGCCGGAACCGGCGCCGCCCGCCATCGCCTCCAGCGCGACATCGCCGGCCTGTGCTTCACGGATGAATTCGGCATTCGGGTGTTGACGCGGATCGGCGCTATACAGGCCGCGCTGGTCGGTCAGGATGATCAGCGCCTCGGCCTCGATCAGGTTGGCCACCAGCGCGCCCAGCGTGTCGTTGTCGCCGAACTTGATTTCGTCAGTGACCACGGTGTCGTTTTCGTTGATGATGGGCACGACACCCAGTTGCAGCAGCGTGAACAGCGTCGAGCGCGCATTCAGGTATCGCTCACGGTCGGCCAGATCAGCGTGGGTCAGCAACACCTGTGCGGTCTGCAACTGGTGAACGCGAAAGCTGGTTTCGTAAATCTGCACCAGCCCCATCTGGCCAACGGCGGCACAGGCTTGCAGCTCGTGAATGCCGGTCGGGCGCTTGTCGTAACCGAGGCGCTGCATGCCCTCGGCAATGGCGCCGGAGGTGACCAGCACCACTTCCTTGCCGAGTTTGCGCAAGTGCGCGATCTGCGCCGCCCACTTGGCAATCGCTGCGTGATCCAGTCCCTTGCCGTCGTTCGTGACCAGCGAAGATCCGACCTTGATGATGACGCGTCTGGATTTTTGAATGACCGATTTCATCACGAGCCTATGTGCCTATGCGGGAAGGGTTGTTACTCGATGACCTTGAAACGAGGATCGTCATGGTCGACCGACTCAATGGATCGCGCTTCCTCCACGACCCGTGTTTCGAGCGCCCGTTGTTCTGCCTGCTTGCGCTGCTCGATGTGATCGAATATTTCGACGATCAACGCTTCGCAGCCGTCACGGTTGAGAGCCGAAATCTGAAACACCGGGCCCTTCCACTTCATGCGGCGGATGAAGCTGGCCACGCGCTTCTTGCGCTCGTCCTCTGGCACGATATCGAGCTTGTTCAACACCAGCCAGCGCGGCTTGTTGAGCAGCGCCTCGTCGTATTTTTCCAGTTCCCTGATCAGTGCCTTCGCATCCTTGACCGGGTCGGTGCCGTCTTCGAAGGGCGCCATGTCGACAATGTGCAGCAGCAAGCCGGTGCGCTGCAAGTGGCGCAGGAACTGATGGCCAAGACCGGCGCCTTCGGCAGCGCCTTCAATCAGTCCGGGAATGTCGGCGACCACAAAGCTTCTTTCGCTGCCGACACGCACTACGCCCAGATTTGGGGCCAGCGTGGTAAAGGGATAGTCGGCGATTTTTGGCCGTGCGTTCGAGACAGCGGTGATGAAGGTCGATTTGCCTGCGTTGGGCATGCCAAGCAGGCCGACATCGGCCAGCACCTTCAGCTCAAGCTGCAGTTCGCGCCGCTCGCCTGCTTTGCCTTCGGTCTTTTGCCGGGGCGCGCGGTTGGTCGAAGTCTTGAAATGAATGTTGCCCCAGCCGCCTTCACCACCCCTGGCCAGCAATTCCATCTGGCCGTGCTCGGTCAGATCGGCGAGGATTTCGCCCGAATTGCGATCCGAAATGACGGTGCCCACAGGCATGCGCAGCATGATGTCATCTGCGCCCTTGCCGTAGCAATCCGAGCCGCGGCCATTTTCGCCGCGCCGCGCCTCGTGCCGCTTGGAAAAGCGGAAATCGACCAGCGTGTTGATGTTGCGATCCGCCACCGCCCAGACGCTGCCGCCTTTGCCGCCGTCGCCGCCATCCGGGCCACCGAAGGGGCGGAATTTTTCGCGGTTGAACGAGGCAACGCCATTACCGCCATCGCCGGCAATGACTTCGATTCGCGCTTCGTCAATGAATTTCATACATTACCGCCATAAATGATTCCGGTATCAAGCGAATGTGGCAAGCAGGCAGGCCGCAGACGGTACAAATTGTACGCCAAGCCCAAGCTGGTCTGGCAACAGGCGATTGGAGCCGGAATAAAAAAAGCTCTGCGAGGGCAGAGCCTTTTTCGAGGAAGGCTTGCGCCTTGAAACTATGATGCGACTGTTTACGCTGCGGGTACGACCGTTGCGTATCGTTTGCCGCCTGCGCCCTTGACAACGAATTTCACCGTGCCGTCAACCAGCGCGAACAGCGTGTGGTCCTTGCCGGTTCCGACATTGTCGCCAGCAGCGATCGGGGTGCCGCGCTGACGGACGATGATGCTGCCCGCGTTGATGGACTGGCCGCCGTAAATCTTCACGCCAAGCCGCTTGGCTTGCGAATCGCGACCGTTGCGCGTAGTGCCGCCGCCTTTTTTGTGTGCCATTTCAGACTCCTGGTGTTAAATCGGCCAGCGCTTACGCGTTGATCGAAACAATTTGCAATTCGGTATAGTTTTGGCGATGTCCCTGACGCTTCTGATAGTGCTTGCGACGGCGCATCTTGAAAATCTTTACCTTGTCGTGGCGACCATGCGCCAACACCGTAGCTTGAACCGTTGCACCATCAACCAGCGGAACACCAAATTTTATGGTGTCGCCTGCGCCCACTGCGAGCACTTGATCAATCGTGATTTCGGATCCAATGTCTGCCGGTATCTGTTCTACTTTTAATTTTTCACCAGCAACAACTTTATATTGTTTGCCGCCGGTTTTTATGACCGCGTACATGAGAAACCTCATCGAAATGATTAATGAAAATATTCTCCCCCGAACCAGCGTGACGAGCACACGGAAAGGGGAAAGCCCCCGATTATACAGAAATCCGGGGAAACAGTCAAAACGACTGACCGACCGTCAAATGTAAGCCACTCTGACCGGAAACACTTTGTGGAACCTCAAATTTTGCCGACTTGACCAAAAATCCGGGATAATCCAACAACATGAACCTGCTGAAGACGCTCGCAACCATTTCCGGACTGACAATGCTGTCCCGCATTACGGGCCTGATTCGCGAGTTCCTGATAGCGCGGGCTTTCGGCGCCTCAGTCTACACGGATGCGTTCTTCGTGGCATTTCGCATCCCCAACCTGCTGCGCCGCCTGTTTGCCGAAGGTGCCTTCTCGCAGGCATTTGTCCCTATCCTCGCCGAATACAAGAACCAGAAAGGCGAGGCGGCGGTTCGTGACATGGTCGATCATGTCGCCAGCGCGCTGGTGTGGATATTGTTGATTACCTGCGTTCTTGGCATTGTGGCCGCGCCCCTGGTTGTGTATGTGATCGCAACCGGACTGAAAGCGCACCCGGATGCGTTTACGGCGGCCATCTGGATGACGCGGGTGATGTTCCCTTACATCCTGTTCATGTCGCTGGTCGCGCTCGCCGGCGGCATCCTGAACACCTGGCGCGAATTCAAGATCCCGGCCTTCACGCCGGTATTGCTGAATGTGTCTTTCATCATCGCTGCCTTGTTTGTCGCACCACGGCTGGAGCAGCCGGTGTACGCGCTGGCGCTGGCCGTATTCGCTGGAGGCATATTGCAGCTCGCCATCCAGCTTCCCGCACTGATGAAGATTGGAATGCTGCCGCGGTTTTCGCTCAATCCGATTGCGCCGTTTCGCGATGCCGGCGTGCAGCGCGTACTCAAGCAGATGCTGCCCGCGACCTTTGCCGTGTCGGTCGCGCAGATCAGCCTGATGATTAACACCAACATCGCTTCGCGGCTGGAGCAGGGTAGTGTTTCCTGGCTGTCGTATGCGGATCGGCTGATGGAATTTCCCTCGGCGCTGCTGGGTGTGGCACTGGGCACGATCCTGCTGCCAAGCCTGTCAAAGGCGCATGCGGATGGCGACGCAGATGAGTATTCCTCGTTGCTTGACTGGGGTTTGCGGCTGACCTTCCTGCTGGCGCTACCGGCAGCGGTGATGATGATCACCATTTCAACGCCGATGACAACGGTGCTGTTCCATTATGGACGGTTTGGCGAACATGATGTCGACATGACCGGCAATGCGCTGATTGCTTATGGCATCGGGCTAATCGGGCTGATTCTGGTGCGCATTCTTGCGCCCGGTTTCTACGCAAAGCAGGACATCAAGACGCCGGTAAAGATAGCCATATTCGTGCTCATTGCCACCCAGTTGATGAACCTGCTGTTCGTGCCGTTGATCGATCACGCCGGGCTTGCGCTCGCGATCGGGCTGGGTGCCTGCATCAATGCGGCCTTCCTGTTCTGGGGCTTGCGCCGCCGCGGGATCTACACACCGCAAGCGGGATGGCAGTTTTTCTTCGTCAAGATTATCGGCGCACTGTTTCTGCTGGCAGGCGTTGCGCTCTGGGTCTCCGAGCATTTCGACTGGATCGCCATGCAGGCGCAACCCTTTCATCGGGTTGGCGCCTTGTGCGCGCTGATGGCTGCTTGCGGCGTGGCCTATTTTGGCGCGCTGTTTCTGATGGGCTTCCGCTTCAGGGATTTCAAGCGCACGGTTTCCTGAATCAGGCTTTCGACTTTGCCTCGATCGTTTCCCATCGTTCCAGGCTTTCCAGCAACAGATTGTCGATTTCCGCAAAGCGATCATTCAGCCGTCGCGCTTCATCCGGCTGCTGGCGGTACAGGTTGGGGTTGGCCAGTCGTTCCGTGAGCGTTTTTTGCTCCGCTTCCAGTTGCGCGATCCGCTTCGGCAACTCATCCAGCTCGCGCTGTTCCTTGTAGCTGAGTTTCTTGCGCTGCGGCGTTGCAGGCGGCTTGGGTTGTGGCGCGGAATCGGCTTTGGGAGCCGGCTTTGAGGCAGGCGGTGGCGCTATCGTCGGCCGCGTGCGCTCCCAGTCGCTGTAACCGCCGACGAATTCGCGCCACTGGCCATCACCCTCGAAAGCGATCACCTGCGTGACGACATCATCAAGAAACGCGCGGTCGTGGCTGACGAGAAATACGGTGCCCTTGTAGTCTTCGAGCAATTCCTCCAGCAGTTCCAGCGTGTCGATGGCCAGGTCGTTGGTCGGCTCGTCCAGCACCAGCACATTCCCCGGCTTGGCAAACAGGCGCGCCAGCAGAAGGCGGTTGCGCTCGCCGCCGGAGAGTGACTTGACCGGCGAACGGGCGCGTTCCGGCGAAAACAGAAAATCACCGAGATACGACATCACATGCTTGCGCTGGCCATCGATCTCTATCCACTCGCTGCCGGGCGAAATCGTATCCAGCAGGCTGGCCTCATCATCCAGTTGCGCGCGCATCTGGTCGAAGTAGGCGATTTGCAATTTGGCGCCCTGCCGCACGGTTCCGGAATCCGGCTGCTCTTCACCCAGAATCAGCCTGAGCAGGGTGGTCTTGCCGGTGCCATTCGCGCCGATGAAGCCCACCTTGTCGCCGCGCTGGATGATGGCGGAAAAATCGCGCACGATAATCTTTTCGCCGTAGCGTTTGCCAACTTTGTTGAGTTCGGCGACGATGCGGCCTGAGCGTTCACCGGAAGACACATCCATTCTCACCTGTCCCTGCAGGTCGCGGCGCGCGGCACGGGCAAGTCGCAGCGCTTCCAGGCGGCGGACGCGCCCTTCATCGCGAGTACGGCGCGCCTGGATGCCCTTTCGAATCCAGACTTCTTCCAGTGCCAGCAGTTTGTCAAATTTTGCGTTCTCGACTTCCTCAACGGCAAGCTGGTCGGCTTTCAGGCGTTTGTAGGCGCTAAAGTTTCCGGGATAGGACAGCAATTTGCCGCGATCAAGTTCGAGGATGCGGGTAACAACATGATCCAGAAAGCTACGGTCATGCGTGATCAGGAGCACGCTTCCGCGAAAATCGCGCAACAGCCCCTCCAGCCAGACGATCGAGTCGACATCAAGGTGGTTGGTCGGCTCGTCCAGCAGCAGGACATCCGGTGCGCTCACCAGCCCGCGCGCCAGCGCGACGCGCTTTTGCATGCCGCCCGAGAGCGTGTCAACCAGGGAGTGCCGATCCAGACCCAGACGATCAAGCGTGGTTTCGACGCGGTTGTTCAAGCTCCAGGCATCTGTGGCATCCAGCCGCAATTGCAAATCGTGCATTTGCGCCAGCGTGTCAGTGTCGTTGCCGCTGCCAAGCTGCGAGCTCAAGGTGGAATATTCGGCCAGCCACTCCTGCATGTCGCCCAATCCGCCCGCGACGGCATCAAATACTGACACGCCGGACGCGAATTGCGGTTCCTGCTCAACGAAAGCGATCCGGATGCCCTGCTGCACGACCAGCAAACCGTCATCCAGCCTCGCCTGTCCAGCAAGGATGCGCAGCAGCGAAGACTTGCCGGTTCCGTTGCGGCCGATCAAACCGACACATTCACCTGCTTCCAGCGAAAAATCGGCGTGATCCAGCATGGCGAAATGCCCGAAGGCAAGCTGTGCATCAGTGAGGGAAAGGACTGTCATAATGGGCGGATTTTTGGAACAAAGCGAGATTGTACCCGCCAGCAACAGGTGCGGTCAGATATAATGGCGCCCCGAAGTCATCTCGCCGTAGCACAATGGATAGTGCACATGCCTCCTAAGCGTGGGATACAGGTTCGATTCCTGTCGGCGAGGCCAAAGCGTCCGTAGCTTTGTTGGCATCGCCTGTTGAGTGAACGAATATTTGTTGCAAACGGCAATTATTCGTTCACTCAACAGACGCGATACTATGTGATCTTTTGCGCTCTATCTGAGCGCTGTCATGTAGGTGCTAAGACATGCTGAAAGTAAGAGATTGTTTTGATCAAGCCATCTTCAATGTTTGTTTTGGGGTACCAATCCAGCTTGCGTATGGCCAAGGCAATATCAGGCTGTCTTTGTCTTGGGTCATCGGCGGGTAGGGGTTGGAAAATGAGCTGGCTCTTGGTATTGGTTAGGCGGCTAATTTTTTTAGCTAATTCCAACATAGTAAATTCCGCAGGGTTGCCAATATTTACCGGGCCGGTAAAGTCATCGCTGGTAGCCATCACTCTGATTAGCCCCTCAATCAGATCGTCAACATAGCAAAAACTGCGGGTCTGCTGGCCATCACCGTTGATGGAGAGATCTTTGCCCATGAGCGCTTGAACAATAAAGTTGCTTACAACCCGGCCATCATTGGGATGCATTCGCGGGCCGTAGGTGTTAAAGATTCTCACAACCTTAATCTGCAAATTGTGTTGGCGCCGATAATCAAAAAAAAGCGTTTCGGCACAACGCTTTCCTTCGTCATAGCAACTGCGAATCCCGATAGGATTAACTCTACCCCAGTAAGCTTCTGGTTGTGGATGCACTTCGGGATCGCCATAAACTTCACTGGTACTCGCCTGAAGTATTTTCGCCTTGAGTCGCTTGGCCAAGTCAAGCATGTTTATCGCGCCGTGCACACTGGTCTTAGTGGTTTGCACGGGATCAAACTGATAGTGAATTGGCGAGGCTGGGCAGGCGAGGTTATAAATTTGATCCACCTCGACATCAAGCGGGAGGGTAATGTCGTGGCGAATCAATTTGAAATGAGGGTGGCCGATTAGGTGCTGAATGTTATCTTTGCTGCCGGTATAGAAATTATCGACACAAATAACATAATCTCCGCGCGCGACAAGCCTCTCACAAAGGTGTGAGCCCACAAAACCCGCGCCACCTGTGACGAGAATTTTCATCAGTGGACTATGCCTTTATGCAGCCTTGAATTTGGTTGGGAGGCAAGAGACAAGACCGATGTCCCCCTGCAGGGTTGCCCAAAATTTGAGCGTGCCTTCATCGTTATGTTGAGAAAAATAAAAAATTGGTGAAATACATGTAATTCAGGAGGGATTTTTCAATGTGTATACCATTTGTTTGCTGAAAAAAAGCGCGCTGTTTAAACCCCTGTAGTTAAAAGGAGGTAAATTTATAGCTACAGAATATGTGCTGTCACTTCCATGCAAATGGCGCTTATCGATTGAAGCCTTTACTCTTTCCATCAATTCCAGCCTGGTAGGCAGGTCTATTTTTTGCCCGGTCAGTTTGAAAATATCATCCTTAATATTCATGTATATGCGGGTTGTGGTGTAAGAGTCCCAGCGGCTTCCCACGCCACCATTTTCACGAGATAATTGTCGCTCATTGTCATCATGAGGAATCCCTTTTAATGAGCCCTTGTCAAAATGCCCCTGCACAATTCCTTCTTGCCAAAAACGATAATATAGGTCAGCATCTTCACCACCCCAGAGTCGGAACGCTTCATCATACCCACCAATTTGTTCGAAATTTTTCTTTGAACAAATGACAGTGCCAACTAGGGTGGGGTCAGTCATGCCTGATTCGCTGTAATAAAAATTTTCTTCGGCTGTGTCATGAATCCACTTTCCGAGATCATTCATGATTTCAACATCCGCGTCTACAAAAAACAGAAATTTTCCTGCTGCATTTTTAGCGCCAAAGTTTCGAGCCTTGCTTGCGCAAAATATCGGGTCATCTGTTACGGAGATCAATTTTACTTGTGGAGAGTTTGATTTTACCCAGGCGCCAGTTCCTTGTTCGCATCCGTAATCAACAACGATCACTTCAGAATGTGACTGTGAAACAAAGCTTGGAAGCGTTGTTTGTAAGTGGTGAAGTCGATTTTTGCAGGTGACTACAATGGAAGTGGTGATAATCAAGTCTTGGCTCATAAATGTTCTCTTTAGAAGTGCTTTCGCAGATAAATCCGCTTATGAATCCCAGATGTTTTTATTTTTATCAAAGGGCGCCTTCATATTCAATCGGTGGGAAGGCCGATAGTTTTGGTCATGTTCCGCCTTGGAATTGTAGAGCATCTTGATAGAATTTTTTAATTATGAACATCAAAACCAATCACAACGCTTGCCCGGAGTGCGGTCAAGCCGAAGGCATCCCGATCATCAGGGGCAAGCCACCTGCCGATGTTGCCGACCAAATCGCGAACGGTGAACGGGTGTGCGGCGGTTGTGATATCTGGTTGGCATTGGGTTGCGTGGTGATGAACCGCGCGAGCCAGGCTTGCGGCCCGCAGTGGTCCGACAGGGATGCCAAATAAAAAACCCGCGCAATGCGCGGGTCTGTTGTGATGCGAGTCGATTCGGGTCAATCGTCGTATTTTTCCTTCACGCCTGGCCAGACAAAATGGAGGCTCGCGCCCTTTTTCGGGCCGACTGTTGCACTTTTCCTGACGGTTTTGCCTTCGTACTCGGCGTTGATGCTGTACTTGCCGGCCGGCAGTTTGACATAGAGAAAAGGGCCGTCGGACACGACATCCAGAACGGTTTTCTTGCCGCTCATGACCGTGACCTTGACATCGGATACATAGTTGCCGACACTCAGCGCAAAAGACATGCGCAGGTTGTAATCCTTCGCCATCGGTTTCATCATATCGCGTTCGTCAACGGTGACGCCGCCTGTGATGTAGGTGGCCGAGCCTTGCGATTTCACGGGCGGCGCGCTCATGTGATTGTCGCCGTGCGCGTAAGAGGCAAAAAACAGCAGGGAGGTGGCCAGCAGGGAGGTTAACAGGGAGCTTCGTGATTTCATGGGTAGGTTCCTTTCATCATGCTGAAAAAGTACACTTTCAAACTTTCTGCACATGGGGCATCACCCTCGATGAGCGCAGATGGAAAGACATCGTCGATACGACGGACAACTCTACCGCCGCTGTTGACGGATTGCTTGATGCAAAGCAAGGTTGGGGCAGATCGACGAGGTTATCGGGAAATTTTGTCCCGGCTCTGGCGATGTTGCCGCAGAGCACCGTCAAACCACGGGCCGCTTTCGACGACCAGTTGACCCGGACACCGGACCTGGTACGGCTGCTTGCTGATGCTGCTTTGGCTGGCGGCGCCGACAATGAAATCTTCGGCGGAAGAGAGTAGTTCGTTGCGCACCAGGTGCTGGTATTTTTTGCGGACATGGGCGCTGGCGTCAGTTGCGTTATACCAGCTGCCATTGCGGTTGAATTCGCAGCCGGACTGCTCCATATGCGAGAGCAGGTAAGCGATTTCGCCCTGCGCGACCGGAGACAGTTCGGCGCCCCGGGCGGGGATGAGCGCCAATAGCGTCAGCAACAGCACGGCAAATTTTGTCTTCATGACAAGTCCGAGAGCCGGTGAATGAAACGAGGTCGATGATAACGCTTTGCTGGCCTGGCTGCCTTCTGCGCCAAACCCGGTTGCACATTAGAATGTAAGCGCATGGGGGAAGCAGCCATTAAATCAGCGCTTCCCTGAATGTGCCATAGCGTACTCGTTTGTAACGAGATGCCGTGGAACGGACTCCCGCTGAATGAGGCGCTCTGGCGGGTTGGGGTACGGGCGCATCGCTCCAGGGGGGGGGCTGGATGGCTGCATACAGTTTGTTACACATTCCCTGCCTGGCTGACTTGCTTTTGTTGGGCGCCGTACTAAGATGGCGACACGAATTTCAACTAATGAGGTTAACAATGAAAACGCAAACCAGAATTATCGTTTCAGCGCTCTGCCTGTGCGCAACGCCGTTTGCTGTTGCAGGCGATTTTGAGGACACTGCGCGCGTGGTGAGCGTAGTTCCGCAGATGCAGCAGGCGTCCCAGCCCCGCCAGGAGTGCCGCACCGTGATGGTGCCGGTTGCCCAGAGGGCGCACGACCCAAGCGGTGCGATTGTCGGCGGTATTGTCGGTGGTGTGCTTGGCCACCAGATAGGCCGCGGTAGCGGTCGTGGTGCGGCGACTGCGGTCGGCGTGGTTGGCGGTGCCGTCGTTGGTGACCAGCTTGCCAACCAGAACAATCCGGCGGTCGTATCCGAACGCCCGGTTCAGGAATGTCGCACGGTTGATGTCGTGGAGTCCCGTCCGGTCGGTTATGAGGTGACTTACAGCTACCGCGGCCAGACCTTCGTGTCGGTACTGCCCTATTCGCCAGGCAAGACTATTCCGGTGCGCGTGTCAGTTAACCCGATGTAATTTTACCCCTCGAGCCATTGCCTGGCTTTTGATGGCGCAAGTGCGGAGTTTGCTCCGTGTCTGCGCCATTTTCATTTGCGCATGGAAAACTTGCCAATCATCGGCGCATGGCCGGATAATGGCAGGGAACCACTGATTGAATCCATGATGCTCGCGTTGGAGTCCGAAATGCCGATGATCGCAAGGCGCCGCGCCGAAGGTGCATGGCGGGTGCTCATGCGCGAGGTGCGCAACGCAGCGAACGCGGCATTTCGACCGAACCTGCAGGGACGCTGGCTTTCCGGGCGATCTGCGGCGTCAGAGCGCCTTGCAAGGGTCGGCAGGCATGGTTTTGTCGTCCTTCCTTGCACCTCATCCCGGAAAAGCTGCGTCGCGGGCATCAGCGATTCAATCAGTGGTTCCTATGCTTATCAAGCGCAAATCGATTGAAAAGGAAGCGTCGCAGCGGCGCGCGCGCGCGCCGGTTTATGCGCCGGTGAATCTTTCGGAAAGCGGCGGTGTTCGTTACCTGCATTTTGGCACGCAGTGGATACAGGGCGCGATGCGCATCCGCAGGCCGGACTGGATTGAGCTGGAGTATGTGCAGCAGATGATGGCGTGGATGCTGTTCCTCGAACAGCCGGAGCACATCGTCCAGCTCGGGCTGGGCACAGGCGCGCTGACCAAGTTCTGTTATCGCCAGTTCCCGAAGGCGCAGGTGACCGCGATAGAGTTGAATCCGACGGTGATTGCGGTGTGTCATTCCATGTTCAAACTGCCGCAAAATGACGAGCGCCTGCATGTCATTGAAATGGATGCGATGAAATTTGTCACGGACAGTGCGCATCACGGAAATTTCGAGGTGCTGCAGGCGGATTTGTACGACGCGAGTGCGCAGGGGCCGGTACTTGATTCGTTCGAGTTTTACCAGGCTTGTGAGGCTTGTCTCAAGCCGGAGGGCATCTTGATGGTCAACCTGTTTGGCGACCATCCGAGTTACGAGAGAAACCTCAAGGTGATGCGGGCCGTGTTCGATCAGGTGCTCTGCCTGCCGGAGGTGGCCGCGGGCAATGTGGTGGTGCTCGCCTTTCGTCGCAAGCCGACGCTGGATTTTCCGGCCCTTTACGAGCGCGCCTTCACCGTCGCGGAAATGACCGGATTGCCCGCCAGACAGTGGGTCAGCGGATTGAAATCAACGCAACCAGGATAGCCAGAACATGAAACCAGCCGACTCGCCGTCCAGCTCTTTGGTTCGCAAGCCAGGAGAGCACGCCCGGACAAAAGCCATGCGCAACAAGGCGCTGGACATGCAGCAGTTGTTTACCTGGCTGCTGGCTGACGGCATCGTCAAGAAAGACGAGGTCAAGGCGCTGTTCAACCATGCGCAGGGCATCCACAAGAGCGCAACCGCGATGCATCCACTGACGGCGATTGCGCAGTGCAAGCTGTCGTCAGCCCTGCCACCGCACCGTGCGCTAACGCTCGACTGGCTGACCGAGTGGCTGGCGCAGAAGGCAGGGGTGCCGTTTTTCCGGATCGATCCGCTCAAGATTGATTTCACCCGCGTGGCTGATGTCATGTCGGCCGCTTACGCGGCGCGCTACAACATCTTGCCGGTCGAGCTGACTTCGTCCGAGCTGACCATCGCCACGGCTGAACCGTTCACCGTCGAGTGGGTGGATGAGATCGAGCGCATCACGCGCCGCAGCATCCGGCTGGTGATGGCCAACCCGCTTGAAATCGCGCAGTACATTTCGCAGTTCTTCAGTCTGGCCAAATCGATCAAAGACGCGCACAAGAGAGGCGGGCGCGAACTGGCTTTGCGCAACAATTTCGAACAGCTGGTCGGAATGGGCCAGGCCAAA
>CAZAWA010000064.1:0-13144 GCA_964488675.1 uncultured Oxalobacter sp.
GCACTTTCCCGCTGGTGGGGTTGTCCAGACCTGCAATGATGCGCAACAGCGTGGTCTTCCCGCAGCCGGACGGGCCAAGCAGTGCCACCAGTTCGCCATCCGGAAAATCCAGTGAGACATCTTTCAGCGCGGTGAAATCGCCGAACGATTTGTGGATGTTTCTGACTTCGATGCTCATTTTCTACCTCTGCTTTTGTAGTGTTGGCGCCCCACGGGTATCCGAGTGCAAACGCCATTCAATCCAGGTTTTTGCCGCCAGTGTGACTAGCGCGAGAAGCGCGAGTATCGACGCGACTGCGAAGGCAGCGGCAAAGTTATATTCGTTGTACAGAATTTCGACATGAAGCGGAATCGTGTTGGTGAATCCGCGGATGTGGCCGGATACAACCGATACGGCGCCGAATTCGCCCATCGCCCGCGCATTGCAAAGAATCACGCCGTACAGCAAGCCCCACTTGATGTTCGGCAGCGTGACTTTCCAGAAGGTTTGCCAGCCGCTTGCGCCAAGAACCGTTGCGGCTTCCTCCTCCTCTCGTCCTTGTGCTTCCATCAGCGGGATCAGTTCCCGCGCGACAAACGGGAAGGTGACGAACACGGTTGCCAGCACGATTCCCGGAATGGCGAAAATGATTTTAATGTCATGCGCATCCAGCCAGGGCCCGAGCCAGCCCTGCGCACCGAACACCAGCACATAAATCAGGCCGGCAATAACTGGTGAGACGGAAAACGGCAGATCGATCATCGTGACAAGGATGTGCTTGCCACGAAAATCGAACTTGGTAATGGCCCAGGCCGCCGCGACACCGAATACGAGATTGAGTGGCAATGAAATGGCAGCGGCGATCAGGGTGAGTTTGATCGCAGACAGCGCATCAGGCTCGACGATTGCCTGCCAGTAGGTTTCCCAGCCTTTGCGCAATGCTTCGGCAAAAACAGAAATCAGCGGCAATAGCAGAAAGAAGCCGAAGAAGGCCAGCGAAATAGTAATCAGCGACCATTTCACCCAGCGAGGCTCGCGGGTCGCGGCGCTGCGATCAAAGCGAGCGGCGGCGGTTGAAGACATGTCAGCGGCTCCTTCCGGTGCGTTTTGCGGTCCAGGCCTGCAGGCCGTTGATGGCCAGCAGCAGCAGCAGCGAAATGATCAGCATGACCGAGGCAATGGCGGTGGCGCCTGCGTAGTCGTATTGCTCCAGTTTGGTAATGATCAAAAGCGGCGTGATCTCCGAAACCATCGGCATGTTGCCGGCGATGAAGATGACCGATCCGTATTCCCCCACTGCGCGAGCAAAAGCCAGGGCGAAACCCGTGAGGATGGCGGGAAACAGGATTGGCAGCACTACACGGCGGAAGGTTTGCCAGCGATTGGCGCCGAGACTGGCGGCGGCTTCTTCCAGTTCGGTTTCCAGATCTTCCAGGACGGGTTGCACGGTACGCACCACGAACGGCAGACCGATGAAGACCAATGCAACCAGGATGCCAAGCGGGGTGAATGCGACTTTGATGCCGATGGGTTCAAGGTATTGACCGACCCAGCCATTTTGCGAATAGAGCGCCGTGAGGGCGATGCCGGTCACGGCAGTCGGCAACGCAAAAGGGAGATCGACCAGCGCATCCACGAAGCGTTTGCCTGCGAACGAGTAGCGCACCAAGACCCAGGCCAGAATCAGGCCGAAGACGGCATTGATGGCGCCTGCAAGAAGCGCGGTGCCAAAACTCAACCGGTATGAAGCGACGACATTGGGTGCGGAAACGGCCTCCCAGAAAGGCCCCCATCCAAGCGTTCCGGCTTTGAGCGCGACGGCCGCCAGCGGAATCAGCACGATCAGCGACAGGTAGACCAGCGTATAGCCCAACGAGAGATTAAAGCCCGGAAAGATGCGCCGGGCAGTTGCGGATGACATTATCGGCTCCTTGCGATCTGGTCGTAGATGCCGCCATCAGCAAAGTGCTTCTTGTGGGCGCTGGCCCAGCCGCCGAGCAAACTTTCAACCGTGAAGGTTTTGACACTTGGAAACTGTCTAGCGTATTTGTTGAATACGGCCGGGTTTTTGGGGCGCAGGTAGTGTTTTGCGATGATTTCCTGGCCGACATTCGAGAACAGGAACTCAAGGTAGGCTTTGGCCTGCTTTTGAGTGCCGCGTTTGTTGGTGACGGTTTCCACCACCGCGACCGGCGCGGGCGCTTCGATCGTGACGGACGGGTAGACGACATCGAACTTGCCGGTGCCAACTTCCTGCTCGATCAAATGCGCCTCGTTTTCGAAGGTCACGAGAACATCGCCGATACCGCGCTGCGTAAAGGTGGTGGTCGCACCGCGACCGCCACCATCGAGTACCGGTACATTTCTGAACAGTTGCGCAACGAAATCTTTGGCCTGCGCTTCGCTATTGGTTTTCTGCAGCGCGTAACCCCATGCAGCGAGATAGGTAAAGCGCCCGTTGCCACTCAGTTTGGGGTTGGGCACGATAACCTTCAGACCACTCCTTGTCAGGTCATCCCAGTCCTTGATACCCTTGGGGTTGCCTTTCCGTACCAGGAAGACGCTGACGCTGGAATAGGGCACGGCATCGTACGGAAACGCTTTGCGCCAGTCTTTTTTAACCAGTCCGCCGCGCGCGACCAGAATGTCGATGTCGGGCGCCTGGTTCATGGTGATGACATCCGCTTGCAGACCGGCGATGATGGCGCCCGCCTGTTTGCTGGAGCCACCGTGAGATTGCTGGATAGTCAAGGATTCGCCAGTCTTGGCTTTCCAGGAGGCAACAAATGCCGGGTTGATGTCCTTGTACAGCTCGCGTGCCACATCGTAGGACACATTCAAGAGCGAAGTTTGCGCGATGGCACCGCCGGATAGGACGGTTGCCAGCGCGAATGATAGAAATTTGCCTATGGATTTCACGGCGATCCCCTTTTCAGTAGTTGATAGGATCGATTTTAGGCAGAGTTCTTTATAATTGAAACGAATAAATTATAATTTGCATATGCCATATGTGGCATAAGTGGGTGTGGGCAGTCCTATGCCTGCGTTTCCCGCATCCATTCTTTCAGGCCATTCACCCAGGATTTGGCAGGCAAGCCCATTTCCTGACGGATGGCGGCAGCGCGCTGGTTCAGGGTGCTGAAATCGATGGCAGGCGAGCATTTGAAGCCGATGACCACCATGTTTTCGTCGTCGACACGCGGCAACCAGGCAACGGCGTCAAATGCCAGCAGGATGCCGTACAGGTTCTTTTCATAGCTTTGATGGTCGCCGAACAGATTCGCGGTCAGCATGCCATCAGGCGTCAGGCAGTTGGCGCATGCCTGATAGAACTCCGGGGTGTCCAGTACCGGTCCGCGTGCGAATTCGTCATACAGATCAATCTGCAGCACATCGAGAGCGCCCTTATTGGCTGGGTTGGTCACAAAATCCATCGCATCCATCTGTAATACCTTGATCTGTTCGTCATTGCGTGGCAGGAAAAAGTCTGACTGGCAGGCGGCGATCACCGATGGGTTCAATTCAATTGCCGTCACCGTCGCGTCGGGAAAATGGCGACGGCAAAATTTGGTAAGTGCGCCCGAGCCCAGTCCAAGCTGTGCAATGTGTTTCGGATGGGTGTTGAACAGCATCCAGACCATCATCTGCTGTACATATTCCAGCTCGATGGCATCCGGCTTCGCGATGCGCATTGCACCTTGTATCCAGGAGGTTCCAAGGTGCAGGTAACGCACTCCCTGGTCTTCGGTGATGGTGGCTAGCGGAAGTGATTGGTGCGTGCTCAGAGAGTCAGGCATCGCGTGCTTTCGAAATATCTTGGCTGGCCGGTGACGGGATCAGTAAAAGATAGCGATTTCGCCAGCAGTTGCAGCGGTTTGCTGAAATCCGGGTGCTCACCAAGTGGCAGTTCGGGGTGCAGATGGGGGTAGATCCGGTCATTCATGATCGGGATGCCAAGCGCCGACATCTGCGCGCGCAGTTGATGCTTATGGCCGGTAACCGGATGCAGCGCATAACGAGCACGGCCGTTTCTCGTTTCAAGCAACTCAATGCGAGTTTCGGCGTTTGGCGCGCCCTCAACTTCGTGCATCTGCATGAAAGACGGGCCTTGAGCCAAGCGGCTGCGTACAACTGTAGGCAGTGTGAGACTCTCCAACTGGGGTGCAATTGCCTCATAGCGCTTCTCGACAGTGCGATGGCGGAACAGTGATTGATAGTCGTTGCGCGTCTGCGGCTGGGTGGTGAACAGCACCAGTCCTGCGGTATCCTGATCAATGCGGTGTGCGGGCGACAGGGTAGTTATGCCGAGTTTGCGTTTGAGTCTCACCAGCAATGACTCTTGCAAGAATCGTCCACTGGGCGTAACCGGAAGAAAATGGGGTTTGTCGGCGACCACGATCAGGTCATCCTGATACACCACTCCTTCTTCAAACGGTATCGGAAACTCGAACGGCAGGCTGCGATAGTAGTAAAGCTTGGAGTTTTGCTGATAGACGGAATAAGGGCGAATTGCCTTGCCTTGTTCATCCAGCACCTCACCGCGTGACATACGGGCAATCCACTCGTCTAGCGCGATTCGAGGAAAACGGTGACTCAGGAAATCCTCAAAAGTTAGCCATACGCCCTTCGGCAGGGTGACGCAACTGGGGCCGACGCCATGCTTGGTTGGCAAGTTTGCGCGAGAAAATGTTGCTGTCGGCTTGTGCATGGGCGGAATTGTCGCAGAAATAGTCCTGATTGCGGCGTCAAAATTGACGGGGTGCCGCCCGTTGCCGCATACTTGCTACTTTTGATCTCATCCAACGGCAAAGGATTTTTGATGAACAGTTCGGCAGAAAGGGTGGTTCTGCCCCCGAGTATCGCTGCTGCGTTTTTCCTGTCCGGTGCGGCAGGCTTGATCTACCAGATCGCGTGGCAACGACTTTTGTTTGCGAATTTTGGCGTAGATGTCGAATCGATCACGGTGGTCGTGTCCGCATTCATGCTGGGGCTGGGGTGTGGCGGCTATCTGGGTGGGCGTGTCGCCGACCGCTATTTCAGCAAGTCGCTGCTGATTTTTTGCCTGTTCGAGGTGTTCATTGGCTGCTACGGCATCGTTAGCCCGTACTTCATCGAATTTATCGGGCAATCCGGGGCGGAAAGCAGTCTGCTTACAGTGGCAGTGCTTAATTTTTTCAGCATCCTTCCCGCCACTATCCTGATGGGGGGCACGCTACCGATGCTGACGGCGTGGCTTGCAAAGAACCCTAGCGGCGTCGGAAATGCCATCGGCGTTCTGTATTTCTGCAATACGCTGGGCGCAGCGATCGGCTGTTTCGCGACGGCATTCGTGCTTTTCATGTACTTTGATCTGTATCAGGTGATCTGGATGGCTGCTGCCAGCAATTTCATCGTTGCGGTTCTCGCATACCAGGAGGGGCGCAGCTATGTCTGATCGCAACAAGGCCTTAATACTTGCATTCGCTTCCGGCCTGCTCAGTCTGGGAATGGAAATCGTCTGGACGCGACTGGTGTCATTTACGCACCATACTGTGCCGCAGTCGTTCGCCTATGTGCTGTTTGCTTATCTGCTCGGGATCGCGCTCGGCGCGCACGCAGGCAAGATCGTATGTAATCGTGGACGCGAAAATGTCAGCATCCTTTGGAGGGTGGCGGCGCAATCTCTGATCTGGTCGGCAATATTTGATGTGATCGCCGTCGTCATCTATGTAGTGATGCCGTTCAATCCCTACGGCGATGCGATCTATTTGCTGGTCGTGATTATGCTGTCATCTGCAATCAAGGGAATCATTTTCCCGATAGTGCACGCCATAGGATCAATGCGCGGCAATGAAGAACTGGGCGCTTCGATCTCGAATGTGTATGCGGCCAATGTCGCTGGCGCGACCATCGGCCCGTTGTTCGTCGGGTTTGTGTTGCTCAATATTGTTTCTTTGCAACAGGCAATGCTGATTTGTTCGATCGCAGCACTCCTGGTGTGGATTGTTGTGTCACGAGACTCGACCGGGATCAAGCATAAGGTGCTGGCTGCCATTTCGGGGGTTGCGCTGCTCCTGGCGATGGGTATCTCGGACGAACATCTTCTCATCCGTGGGCTGGTTGCCCGCGAGCATGGGACGGATGTCAAGGTCGGATATATCAACGAAAGTCGGCATGGCACTATCCATACACTGAACAACCGGGATGGCAGCGTGGTTGTGTACGGCGAAAATCTTTACGATGGCAAGATCAACACCAGTCTCGTGAATGACATCAACGGCATCTTCCGCGTGTATGCGCTGGCGGCGATGCACGAAAGCCCGAAAAAAATCCTGGTCATTGGCATGAGCGGTGGATCGTGGGTCGAGGTGCTACGGCATTTCCCGCAGGTAAAAAACATCGATGTGGTCGAGATCAACCCGAACTATGTCGATTTGGTCAGGAAACACAAGGAGGTCGCGCCCTTGCTGGACGACAAACGCGTCAAAATCCATATCACGGACGGTCGGAAATACCTCAAGCAGCACCCGAACGAAAAATACGATTTGATTGTAATGAATACAACTTGGCACTGGCGCGCGTACAGCGTGCTTCTGCTGGGGCAGGATTTCCTGACATCACTGAAAAAATCGCTCGCTCCAGGCGGTCTGGTTGCCTTCAACACTACCGGTTCAATGGATGTCTTCTACACGGCGTCGCAAACTTTCCCGTTTGCCGGCTTGTACTCGAATTTTGTGTTCGCTAGCGACCACGACCCGAGACAGGACCTGCAAAAAAATGCATTACGAATTCATCAGGTCGCGAAATTCGTATCGGGGCCGCAGGGCGTCGATCCGGCAAGGCTGATCCAAGCCTCCAGGGCGGTGGCGGATACGCCAGTGCAACTTGCTTCGGAAGTCAAATTTGACCGACCGCCTGAGGTGGTGACTGAGCGGAACATGATTACCGAATACAAATACGGGATCGGGTTCCTGCATCAGTAATTTATTCGCTTGCACCGCATGATCCGGCGCCAGCTTGCAAACGGTCGCATCGCTTCCGAGTTCAACTTGGGAGGTTGCGCGCCCATGCCGGATCGGTGTTCCAGGTTTTATCGACAGACAAAAATGTTTTTCAATTTATGCCCCCAGTGTCCATCGGTTATCGGGCTAATTTTGGGGTTTATACCTAGGGCGAACACGCCCTAGTTCAGTAGTGCTGTTCAGAAGTGCTTTGTCCTGACGATGCACAATAACATGGCGTTGTTCATTGCACTCAGATTCATTGAATGTGGTGTAACCACAAGATGACAGTCTCCTTGCAATGACTCCCTCCATCTTCGCATTTCAAGGCAGCCCGATGCCGAACCGACGCATTAAAAGTGCGAACGCGCCAAAGCAGAGTGCGGTGAGCAAAACGCATGTTAACAAGGCCGGTCAAACCAATCCGTGACAGCAGAGCCGGGGGGCCAGGAGCATAGGGCGCGTCGGCGAAGCATGCCAAAATGTGTACCACGCATGGTTGACATTTTTTATTGAGGCAGCTGTTCGATATGGAGCCAGACAAGCGCCGTAGCGTTACCAGTGGAAGCGCAGCAACAAGTCCGCCCAGCTTGTCGCTTCGCTTGGCTATTTCTGACACGAATACTACGATGGTGATTGTTAGAGCATATTTCATGGTGATCCATGATCATGGAGCTTCTGCCCATTAATGGAAGTCAGATTGCATAATACCTTTGACATGCGGGTAACGCTGGTTATTGCTTTTTACTAGGAATAACCGGCGTCTGGCAGCTATTGACATTAAAATGAATGATGTCGTCCACCTTCAAGGCTGCATCAGCAGGTATAGCGACTGTGCGCCATTTGGGGCTGCTCATCTGACGGTATTGGATGGTTACGAATCGCGCGGTGCTGGATGATTCAGGCAATTTTTTGCATTCCGGCGGCAGCTTGTCGGCCAATGCCTGACCTGTTCCAAGTTCGTAAATGAAGCCCCTCCGCCATCCCTTCTCGGCATCATATTTATTCTCGTAGACCAGCTGTAATGCGCAGCCCGAGAGCAGGGTAATCGCCAATGCGCCGACAATCAATTTCGCGATTTTCATTTCCATTTCCTATCATCATTCAAGGATGCAAGGCTGCTGCCGGATTAGCTAGCGGCACCTTGTCCTTTTGAGTTACTTAATGGAAAATCTGGCCGTTACAGGCGCTTTTCCTGCAATGCTAATCACAGCAATGGCCTTTGTTCCGGCGCTTACTTTGAACGCGCAGACGACCTCCAGGCGGTTGCCCGACGGTGACAACTCGACCTCCTGCTTGTCCTTACCGTGCAGGAGCGTGACTTTGGCCTTGGCATTCGTGACATCGACGGGTTTGCCGTGATCCCGCAGATAGAGTTGCAGTTTCTCCGGCTTGACCACGAATTCGACATCCATGCCTTTGGCTTCAGTCACGATGCCGCCATGCAGCGGCTTGTGGTCGTGCTCGCCTGCGGCAAAGGCCGAGCCAGCAGCTGCAAAAGTGAATGCGGCAATGATGTGGATGAATTTCATGATGTTTCCTTTCGTTGAGCAAAAAAATGGAAAATGGGTTTAAAAAGCCTCGCTGCTCCGGTCGTTCATCAGCCGTTCAGCA
Organism: uncultured Oxalobacter sp.; assembly: GCA_964488675.1. Classification (GTDB taxonomy): domain Bacteria; phylum Pseudomonadota; class Gammaproteobacteria; order Burkholderiales; family Burkholderiaceae_D; genus QZKY01. The sequence goes on from CAZAWA010000064.1 coordinate 8,575, forward strand.
TCCTTGCGACCGAAGAGCCAGAACATCGCGGGGGTGAGGAAGGTGTCGAGCAGAGTCGAACTGATGAGGCCAGAAAAAATCACTACGGCGACCGGGTGCAGGACTTCCGTTCCGGGGCGCTCAGCCTCGAACAGCAGCGGTGCCAGGGCAAACGCCGTGACAAAGGCCGTCATTAGCACCGGTGAAAGACGCTCAAGCGAGCCGCGCAAGATCATCTTGTGATCAAATTTCTCACCCTCTAGGCGCATGAGGTTGAGGTAATGGCTGACCTTCAGAATGCCGTTACGCACCGATATGCCGGCCAGCGTGATGAAGCCAATCAACGCAGCCACTGACAGCGGCTGACCCGAAATCCACAGGCCAACGACCGCGCCGACCAGTGCCAGCGGGATGTTTACCATGATCAGGGCAGACAGCTTGACGGACTTGTAGCGGCTGTAGAGCACCACGAACATCAGTACGAGCGACACGATGGACAAGAGACCGACCAGCCTGGAAGCTTCTTCCTGAGCCTGGAACTGCCCACCAAGCGTGATGAAGTAGCCTTCAGGCAGTTTGGCTTCGCTGACGACCTTGCGGATATCCTCGATGACATTCGACAACGCCCGCCCTTGCGTGTTGGCGGAGAGAACGATCCGCCGCTTGCCATCGTCGCGACTCACCTGGTTCGGACCGTCGCTGTCCTCGATAGTGGCTATCCTCGAAAGCGGAACCCGGCCGTTTGGCGTTTCGATCAGGATTTGCCGCAAGCCTTCAATTGATCGGGCTGACTCCGGCAAACGAACAATCAAGGAAAAGCGTCGGCCGCCCTCAACGATTTGCGTGACTTTCTCGCCTTCGACGAGGCTTTGCAGCGTTGCCAGGATTTGCGGCGTCGGTACGCCGTACTGAGCAGCAGCGGCATAGTCGACGCGCACCTTGATCTGCGGTGCCAGAACCTGTTTCTCAATCTCCAGATCAGCCATGCCCGGAATGTTTGCCAGCTTGCTGCGCAAGGCATCAGCCTGACCGCGCAATGTATCCAGATCTTCACCGAATATCTTGATGGCGATTTGCGAACGCACGCCGGAAAGCATGTGATCGATACGATGCGATATCGGCTGCCCGATGCCAATGGCGGCCGGGAGATTGGCAAGCCGCGCGCGGATGTCGGCAGAGATTTCACCCATTGAGCGCTTCAACTCGGAGGCCGGTTTCAGGCCGACATCCAGTTCGCTGACATGAACCCCTTCGGCATGTTCGTCCAGTTCGGCACGGCCGCTGCGGCGGCCAACATGAACGACTTCCGGCACCTGCTTGACCAGGACTTCCGCCTGTCGCGCCAGTGCGGACGATTCAGCCAGGGTCACACCCGGATTGAGGCGCAGGCCGATCAGGAGCGTGCCTTCGTTGAACGGTGGCAGGAAGGTTTTGGGGAAAAACGGCACGGCGACTGCTGCAACCAGCACGGCGACCGCACCAGCCGCCAGCGCTGCTTTGGGGCGATCCAGCACCTTCTGAAGTCCGCTGCGATAGCGTTCCTTGAGCCAGGCCAGAAGTTTGGTGTCGCCATGATCGAGCGACTTCATGCGCGGCAGCAGGTAAAACGACAATACCGGCGTGATCGATACGGACACCACGAGTGAGGCCAGGGTCGACACGATGAAGGCGATGCCCAGCGGCACAAACAGACGGCCTTCCATTCCGGGCAAGGCAAAGAGCGGCAGAAACACCAGCACGATGATGATGGTGGCGTACAGAATGGCCGACCGGACTTCCATGGTTGCACGGCCGACGATCTCGATGGGGTGCAACTGGTGTCCAGGATGGTTGGCTCGATCTTCCTTCAACCTTCGCAACACATTCTCGATTCCGACCACGGCATCGTCCACCAGGCCGCCGATGGCGATGGCCAGTCCGCCCAGCGTCATGGTGTTGATGGACAGGCCGAAATACTTGAACACCAGCGCCGTTATGAAAACCGACACCGGGATGGCCGTCAGCGCAATCACGGTCGGGCGCAGGGTGCCGAGGAAGAAAAACAGGATTGCCGCGACGAAGAACGACGCAGCAATCAGTTTGCCCTGCAAGGTGCTAATCGAGGATTCGATGAAGCTCGCTTGCCGGAATGTTACCTTGGGTGCCTCCATGCCTGCTGGCAGGGATTTTTTCATTTCCTCCAGGGCAGATTCGATGGTCCGGGTAAGGCGAATGGTGTCTGCCGTCGGCTGCTTCTGGATACCCAGAATGACAGCGGGCTTACCTTCGAACCCGGCGTCACCACGCTTGATGGCCGGCGCGAAACTCACTTCCGCAATCTGGTGCAGCAGGATAGGCTGGCCGTTTTTTGTGGCGAGCGCCAGATTCTTCAGGTCGTCCAGGCGTGAAGTGCGACCCAGATTGCGGATCAGGTATTCGCGTCCGTTGAGTTCCAGGAAACCGCCGGAAGTGTTCGACGAGAAGCCCTTGAGCGCGCCGACAAGATGATCGTGACTGATTCCCAGTTCCGCCATGCGGGCGGTATTGGGCTGCACCTGAAACTGGCGTACCTCACCGCCGATCGGAATCACCTGCGCCACGCCGGGTACAGCCATCAAACGAGGGCGCAGTACCCAGTCCGCGTATTCCCGCACCTGCATCGGCGATATTTTTGCGGTGTCGATGGGAATGGCGATTTGCATGATCTCGCCCATGACCGAACTGATCGGTCCCATTCGCGGCACGACGCCTGGCGGCAATCCCTCCTCCATCGAGGACAAGCGTTCCGACACCATCTGCCGCGCCCGGAAAATCTCGGTGCTCCAGTCGAAGGTGACATAGACGAAGGACAAGCCGGAACTGGAAACCGATCGCACGCTTTCCACACCGGGCAAGCCGTTCATGGTCGTTTCCAGCGGATAGGTGATCAATTGCTCTACTTCCTCCGCAGCCATGCCGCCAGCCTCGCTCATGATCGTGACCGTCGGCTTGTTGAGGTCGGGGAAAACATCGACCGGCGTTCGCGTCAGCGTGAACGCTCCGTACGCCATCAATACCAGGCTGGCAATGATGACCAGCAGGCGGTTGGCGAGACTGTTATTGAGAAGCCACTTGAACATGTACGGCTCCTGTTAACGAATCTGGTTGACCAGGGTTGCGCCATTCGTAACGACGCGCTCACCTGGCTTCAGCCCGGAAATCACGGCGACACTGACGCCATCCAGTGGCTCAATCGTGACCGTGCGCGGCTCGAAGCGCTCCGCTCCAGTCTTCACCCAGACGATGGCCTGATTGGCCGGGTTCTTCATCAGCGACGCGGTCGGCACGCTGATGCCCTTGACCTTGCTGTGCGTCTGCACGAATACGCTGACAGGCTGGCCGACAGCCAGATTGGACAGGGCGCCGCCTTCAGCACTGAATGTCAGCGGCAGTGCCTGGTTGCGCAGGCTGCGGGTGACGCCCAGCAGGCGTATCGGAACCTTTCGTTCGCCCACGGCAACGAAGCCGCCGGCGACATCGTTGGCAACTGCCAGATCGAACGCCAGCGCTTCGATGTGCAGGCGCTCCGGGTTGACGACTTCAAACAGAATTTCTCGTGCATCAACCACCTGACCGGAAACCACATGTGCAGATGCAATGACGCCTGTTACCGGAGCACGCATTTGCTCATTGCGCACAGCTGCCTCGGCTTCTTCGATGACCTTGCGCGGCACCGTGTCGGACAACTCCCGCAAACGCTGCAAGCGGCTCTCGGCCAGGGAACGGTCTTTGCCGCCTGCTTCAGGGGTGACATAGGCCAGCACTTCGCCCTTGCTGACCTTTTGTCCCGGTAGCGGCAAGCCCTTCGGTCCCGGCGTGATCCGGCCTGCGACAACGGCCTGCACTTTGCCGCCCGCATTGGGATCCATGACAACCTTTCCGGCAAGTTCCAGTGAGCGCGGCAGTTCGGCGTCCGTTGTCTGTAAAGTGCGCACGCCGATCTGGCGTTGCGCCGGCTTGGGCAAGAAAACGCTGCCGTCTGGCAAGCGTTTCGGGCTGCTGCTACTGATCGGTGCGGCGCCCTCGCCGTGATCGTGTCCTTCGCCAGCCCATGTCGAATGCAAAGGAAGCGCGAGAAAAAGGCAGACGGCGGAAATCAGGATGCGAGGCTTCATGCGGAATCTCCCGGGAGCTTGTTGCGAGAATGTTTGAAATGTTTTTGCAGGCGCCAGAGACCCCAGCCGATCAGGGAAAGCGCTAGCAGCCCGAGCAAAAATCGCACAACGATTTTTTGCCACCAAGCGCGAATGCGAACATCGGCCTTGCCCTTGCCGCGATCGGCGTCGTGCAGATCCAGCTCACCAGCCAGCAGGTCGGTGTCCTGTCCGACGACGACAGTGGCCACAACAGGAATGACACCGGGCTTCAACGCTTCCGGAAGATCCGCTTCATACTCGCCTTCGGCATGCTGCTTGAGCGGCAATTTGACGCCACCCAGTTCCAGTTCAATCTGCGCATCCTTGACCGGGCTGTTGTCGGCAAAGCGATCCAGGTAAACCGTGACCTGCTTGCCGTTCACCACGCCGACCAGTTCGAACGACTCGGACACGGCAGTGAAGCGCGGTGATGCAAC
>CAZAWA010000065.1:0-13019 GCA_964488675.1 uncultured Oxalobacter sp.
CGATTGGACTCGAACCAACGACCCCTACCATGTCAAGGTAGTGCTCTAACCAGCTGAGCTACGCGCCTAAAGAAACGGGATTATAGCAGCAAAAAAAGAATCTTTGCCAGGCTTTTTTGCACTGCAAATGCGACAAATGCTTTTCGCCTGCTATCCTGCCTGCAAAGAAAATACAGGATTTATATGAGGTTTTTTCCGCTATTGCTTGCCTCCCTGCTGGCGTTATCTCCGTCCGCCCTGGCATGGAACAAAAAAGGGCACGCCACTATTGCCGCCATCGCTGAGGCCAGCCTGACGCCTGCCGCCAAGGCGAAGGTGCAGGCCCTACTGAGGGACGACCTGGGCGCTTTCAACCAGTTGTCCGGACGAACTTCGCTGGCCGATATCGCGTCATGGCCAGACGAAATCCGCAAGGTCGACATGGAAAGGAAATACGCCGGGTGGCACACTCGCAGCAATCCGGTTTGCCAGAACAAACTGGGCGTCTGCTGGTTCGGCCGCTGCGTCGACCGTAATCTGCAGCGCTATGCCGCTGCGCTGAAGGATGAGCGCGCACCACATCGTGAACGCAACGAGGCGCTGAAATGGATCGTGCACCTGGTCGGCGATCTGCACACGCCGCTGCATTCGGGCAGCAACTACGATGGCACCGGCAAGATTCCGGCAACGATGGCGGGAGGGCAGAAATCGCGCGATGCTTCACTGCACGCGCTCTGGGATCACGAGCTGCTCACAACCGCAATGAAAGAACACCCCATCAGCGCCAAACTGACAACCACAGAAAAACTCGCCCCTGACGCGATCACGCAATGGATGCTGGAAACTCGCGACATCTCCCGCAAGCATGTGTATGAGCCACTGCCCGGCTTCGTGTGCGGCACGCCCTTTCCCGGCCCTGTCGTCCTTGACCTCGCTTATCAACGCCAGGCCTTTCCCGTCATCCGGCTGCAAATCGAGCGCGCCGGGCTACGGCTGGCGCAATTGCTCAACGAGTTGCTGGATTGACTCTGGAAAATCAGTCGCAGTCACTCCTTTACAGTCCCGGCGCGTTCAGTATATGCTGCATGACAACTTCCCTCACTTTCAAGAACAGTCATGAGCATCATCGGAATCATCGGCGGCAGCGGCGTCTACAACATCGACGGCCTGGAAAATACGCACTGGAAAAAAGTGCATTCGCCATTCGGCGAGCCGTCGGACGAACTGCTGTTCGGCGAGCTGAACGGGCAACCGCTTGTGTTCCTGCCTCGCCACGGTCGCGCCCACAGGGTTCCGCCATCCGAAATCAATTACCGCGCCAACATTGACGCGCTAAAGCGCGTCGGTGTGACCGATATCATTTCCGTCGGTGCCGTCGGATCGCTGCGCGCGCACCTGCATCCGGGCATGTTCGTGATCGTCGACCAGTTCATTGACCGCACCTTTGCGCGCAACAAATCCTTTTTCGGCACCGGCTGTGTTGCGCATGTGTCGATGGCGCATCCGGTCTGCAAACGCCTGGGCGACCATGTTGAAGCAGCCGCAAAACAGGCCGGCATCAATGCCGTGCGCGGCGGCACCTATCTGGTAATGGAGGGGCCGCAGTTTTCGACCATGGCGGAATCCGAGATGTATCGCAACTGGCAGTGCGATGTGATCGGCATGACCAACATGCCGGAAGCCAAGCTCGCACGCGAAGCGGAAATCTGCTACGCGACCGTCGCGATGGTCACCGACTTCGACTGCTGGCACCCTGACCACGACAATGTGACCGTGTCGCAAGTCATCACCGTGCTGATGGAAAACGCCGACCGCGCACGGGCATTGGTTCGTCATGCCGTTCCCCATATCACGCAGGACGGTCATGCGTCTGACTGTGCGTGCCGCTTCTCACTGGAGCATTCGATCATCACGCCGCCGCAGGGGCGCGATCCCGAGATCCTGGCCCAACTGGATGCCGTGGCCGGGCGTGTACTCGCATTGTCATGAACGCCGCAGAAGAAGCCGCGCTACGCGCACGCATGCTTGCCGCTGCGCGCAGGCTGATTGAACTCGGACTGAATCGCGGCACCTCCGGCAACCTTGCCGTACGCTGCGGCGAGGGCTTGCTGGTCACACCGTCTGGCATACCGGTCGATGCAATGTCATCCGAAATGATGGTCATGCTGGATTTTTCCGGCAACGCAAATAGCAACTTCAAACCTACCAGCGAGTGGCGTCTGCATCGCGACATTCTGGCCGCGCACCCAGACATTGGCGCAATCGTGCACACGCATTCGATGTTCGCAACCTCGTTTGCCTGCCTGCATCACGACATCCCACCCTTCCATTACATGATCGCCGTTGCTGGCGGCGACACGATCCGCTGCGCACCCTATGCGCTGTTTGGCAGCAAGGAACTGTCCGGCGCTGCGCTCGCCGCACTAGATGGCCGCAACGCCTGCCTGCTCGCGCATCACGGCATGATTGCACTCGGGCGCGACCTCGATCACGCGATCTCCGTCGCGGAAGAAGTTGAGTCGCTGTGCGAGCAGTACTGGCGCGTCCTGCAGGTCGGCGAACCCAGGCTGCTTACAGCCGCGCAGATGCGCGATGTGCTGGAGCAATTCAAGGATTACGGTCAGTGGGACAACATTCCTTCCCCCTCCCAGGAGGAGGGTTAGGTTGGGGGTAAAAAGCCAGCAATTGCATACCGCTTCGATTGCACTCTTCCACCCCCGCCCTGGCCCTCCCCATCAAGAGGGAGGGAATATGCGCAGGTACTTTTAGCGCCTTGATCTGAATGACCAGTTAAAACACAAAAAAAGGATAACCCATGCCGCTCACATCTCGTATCCGCACCATCCCCGACTACCCGAAAAAAGGGATCATGTTCCGCGACATCACCACGCTGTTCAAGGATCCCGCGGGGCTGCGCATTGTCATTGACCAGATGGCCAACCGCTACCTCAACATGAAAATCGACAAGGTGGCCGGCATCGAAGCGCGCGGCTTCATCATCGGCGCGCCGTTGGCGTATCTGCTCGGCGTCGGTTTCGTGCCGATACGCAAAAAGGGCAAACTGCCGGCTGAAACCGTCGGCAAGGATTACGAGCTCGAATACGGCGTGGATCGTATCGAAATCCACACCGATGCCATCACGCGCGGTGAAAGAGTGCTGCTGGTTGATGATTTGATCGCAACCGGCGGCACCGCCGAGGCCGCCACCGAACTGATCAACGATGTCGGCGGCGAAATCGTCGAATGCGCGTTCGTGATCGACCTGCCCGACTTGGGCGGCAGCGACAAACTCCGCCAAAAGGGCTATGAGGTCTTCACGCTTTGCCAGTTCGAGGGTGAATGAATGAACATTGAAACCCTGCGCTGGCGCAATGGTCATTTGGAAATGATCGACCAGCGAATTTTGCCAGCCGCATTCGAATACCTGTCCTGTGATTCTGCGGCCAGCGTGGCCGAAGGCATCCGCAGCATGGTGGTGCGCGGCGCACCCGCGATCGGCGTTGCGGCCGCCTACGGCGTCGCGCTCGAAGCGCTACGCATGCAGCAGGCGACACGCACGGACTTCGACGCCGAGATGAACAAGGGGATCGCTTTGCTCGCGGCAAGTCGGCCGACCGCCGTCAACCTGTTCTGGGCACTTGATCGCATGCTGCGCGTATGGCAATCCTGTGAGCAAACCACGCCTGCGCAAATCGCGCAACGCCTGCTGGCGGAAGCGCACGAAATCCTCGAAGAAGACATCCGCACCAATCAGGCGATTGGCGAATACGGCGCAGCGCTGCTGCCGGATGGCGCACGCGTGCTGACGCATTGCAACGCGGGCGCACTCGCCACCGCCGGACACGGCACCGCACTTGGCGTATTCCGATCCGCCATTGCTGCGAGCAAAAAAATATCCGTCATCGCCAACGAAACCCGCCCGTTCCTGCAGGGAGCGCGGCTGACTGCCTGGGAAATGGTGCAGGAAAATATTCCGGTCACACTGATCACCGACAGCATGTCGGGACACCTGATGCAGCGCGGTGAAATCGACGCCGTCGTGGTCGGCACCGACCGCGTCGCGGCCAATGGCGATGTCGCCAACAAAATTGGCACCTACATGGTCGCTGTGCTTGCCAGACGACACAACATACCATTTTTCGTCGCCTGCCCGTTATCGACCATCGACCTGAATATCGCCACCGGCAGCGACATCCCGATCGAAGAGCGCCACGAAGACGAGGTAAAAGGCTTTCGCGATGTCCTATGGGCACCGCAGGGTGTGCAGATCCGCAACCCCGCGTTTGATGTCACGCCAGCAGATCTGGTGACAGGCTTGATCACGGAAAAAGGCGTGGTCAACAACGCGACGCTGGTGAGAGGTGGGCTGGCGGAATGGGTGAAAAATTGCTGATTTTGGTCAAGCAAATATTTCAGCCTGACTGAGCAATACGCCCTTCGTATCTTTTTTGGAAAGCACCGGCTCGCCCTGGATCGGCCATTTGATCCCCAGATCTGGATCGTTCCAGACAATGCAGCGTTCGTGCTGCTGCGCCCAGTAGTCGGTTGTCTTGTAAAGGACTTCAGCCGAATCTGAAAGTACAACAAACCCATGCGCAAACCCTTCCGGTATCCACAGCTGTTTTTTGTTTTCGGCTGACAGAATCTCACCGACCCACTTGCCGAAGGTGGGCGAGCTTTGACGCAAATCGACCGCGACATCGAAGACTTCTCCCCGCACGACACGCACCAGCTTGCCCTGCGACTGCCTGATCTGGTAATGCAACCCACGAAGCACGCCCTTGACCGAGCAGGAATGGTTGTCCTGCACAAACTTCACGGGTCGGCCGACGGCGGCGTCGAACTGTGCCTGATTGAAGCTCTCCATGAAAAACCCGCGCTCGTCGCCGAACACTGCCGGTTCGAGCACTACGACATCGACAATTTCGAGCGGTGTAGCTTTCACCAGAATGCCTTTTCCATGATGGTGCTCGCGGGTTTCATTTGCTGAACTCGATCCGAACAAGTTGATCAACTGCCCGATCGACATGCAACCCCCAATCCGGCATCTTAAAACCAAGCCTGTCCGTTAATCTGGTGTTGTCCAGCCGCGAATTCTTCGGGCGTTGGGCCGGTAGCGGATATTCTTCTGTCGTGGTTGCACGAATTTTTGTCGCGTCCATATTCAGCTTCATGCCTTTCGCAATCGCCCGTTCGACGACATAACACGCAAGCCCGTGCCAACTGGTCTCGCCAGATGCAGTGAGATGGTAGATGCCTTCCGGCAGGATATCGGCCTGGTATGCCGCGAGTGAAATCGCCGTGACATCGGCAATCAATTCTGCCGAGGTCGGCGCACCGATCTGGTCGGCGACAATGTTCAGGCTGTCTCGCTCCCTGGCCCATTGCAAAATGGTCTTCACGAAATTGCTGCCGTGCACAGAGTAAACCCAACTGGTGCGAAATATCAACGAGTGGCAGCCACTGTTCTGCACTGCTTCTTCACCCGCCCGCTTGGATTTGCCATACACACTCAGGGGATTGGTCACATCGGTCTCGATATAAGCACCGTCCTTTTCGCCGTCAAACACATAATCGGTCGAATAGTGAACCAGCAGTGCGCCGTTGTAGCGTGCATAGTCGGCCATCACTCTGACTGCATCGGCATTGATTCTGAACGCGAGCACCTTGTCGCCCTCAGCCTTGTCCACTTCGGTATACGCCGCAGCATTAACAATGACATCGGGCGCCTGGGCGTACAGGACAGCTCGCAAGTTTTCCAGATCAGAGAGATCGGTATCGCGCTGATCGAGCGCGACGATTTCGCCCAACGGGGGAAGCGTTCGCAGAAGCTCGCGCCCAATTTGTCCGCTGCTGCCAAACAGGATCATCTTCATTCGCTGCACTCCCTCTCCACCCATTCGCGATAGGCGCCACTAGTTATGTTGCGCACCCAATTCTGGTTCTCAAGATACCAAAGCACAGTCTTGCGGATGCCGCTCTCGAAGGTTTCGACCGGTTTCCAGCCAAGTTCCTGCTCCATCTTGCTCGCATCGATCGCGTAACGGCGATCATGCCCGGGGCGATCCTGGACAAACGAAATTTGTGCCCTGTAAGAATGGCCGTCAGCACGGGGCTGAAGCTCCTCGAGAATATCGCACAAGATATGCACCACTTCAATATTCGCCTTTTCATTCCATCCGCCGATGTTGTATACCTCGCCCAGCCTTCCTGCTTCCAGCACACGGTGGATCGCGGCGCAATGATCCTTAACGAACAACCAGTCTCGAATTTGCTGACCATCACCGTAGATCGGCAAGGGCTTGCCCGCCAGCGCATTGTGTATGACCAGTGGAATCAGCTTTTCCGGGGAATGGTAGGGGCCGTAATTGTTCGAACAGTTCGTCGTCAACACTGGAAGGCCGTAGGTGTGATGGTATGCGCGCACCAGATGGTCTGACGCCGCCTTGCTGGCAGAGTACGGGCTGTTTGGCTCGTAGCGGCTCAGCTCATTGAACGGCGGATTGCCTTTCTCAAGCGAGCCGTATACCTCGTCAGTCGAAACATGCAGAAAACGAAATCCAATCTTTTCTGCGCCTTGCAGCCTACCCCAGTAGGCACGCACTGCTTCGAGCAAACGGAATGTGCCGACGATGTTGGTCTGGATAAAGTCTTCCGGCCCGTGAATAGAGCGGTCGACATGACTCTCCGCCGCAAAATTAAGAACAGCGCGCGGCTTGTGTTCATTCAGCAGATTAAGCACCAGATCGTAATCGCCAATATCCGCCTTGATGAATATATGGCGCTTGTCTCCCTCGAGGCTGGCCAGATTTTGCAGGTTGCCAGCGTAAGTCAGTTTGTCGAGGTTGATGACTGTCTCATCGCTCTGCGCCAGCCAGTCGAGAACGAAATTGCTGCCGATGAATCCGGCGCCGCCTGTAACGAGGATGCTCATGATTTTAAAGTCTCAAAAAAAGACAACTCTAACCCTCGATATTGTAGAACTCCAGTTCAAACGCTTCCGCATAGGGCGCATCGATATTCAGCTCGCGAGCGATCTGTGCATTCAGCGCCAGCACGCGCTCGTCAAATCCATGCCCGCGCGTCGCCAGATTGCGCTGCTGCTGAGTGTCGTGAAAGCGCAGAAGTTCCGCCTTCCAGAGCGCCATCTCTGCCCCGAACGGCATGTACAAGTCGGTGCGCATGCCAACGGTCTTTGTGTCCCGGTTCAGGAATAGCACCACTGGCCGCCCGAGGCGCGCTGCCACCTGCCGGATCAGCGCGCAGGTGACGCGATGCCCGTTGTTGGTGTCATTGCCATGTGGCAGGAAGATGGCGTCTGGCCTCTTGTCGGCGACAACTTCCATCAGCACATGAAAGTTCTCTGCCTCCTCCTGCAACTGATCCTGCGCATCTTTCTTCAGCGACAATAAACTCAGGCTGGGCTCGGGCAGTCCAAAAAACCGGGCACTATTTCTTTGCTCCTCATCCCGCAAATCGGTTTTTTGCGCCAGGGACGATCCAGGCATGTAGGCGTCTTCCACGCCGCTGCCGGTGCGGATCACGGCAACATGCAGCGGGTTGCCATTCTCTGCCAGAAACTTCAGTGTGACCCCGATGGCATCGAAATCGTCCGGGTGCGGTCCAACTACCAACAGGCGCAAATCGTTCGGGATCAGTCCTTCACGAATTGCTTGCGGGTACGCTTGCCTCCAAAGAGTCTGCAGATTTTTCATCACCCCCCCATGCACAAAAACATATACTCCCGCTAGTGTTTATTATCCGGCGCACCCAATATGGCTAAATACCAAATTTAGCCTTATACCCCCATAAAAATGGCGCTATTCCAGGCAAAATTTGCTCAATGTCTGTACAAATTGGCCATTTTTCGCGTTCCAGAAGCGCCAAAATAGGTGCGCCAGATCAAATAATAACGCGGCGCGTTATTACCGGAACGCCACCTCGGAAAAGCTCCGCAGCTTGCGGCTGTGCAGCCTGTCCGCCCCCCGCAAGCGCAGCAACTCAGCCGCGCGGATGCCGATACGCAAATGCTGACTCACCCGCAGGCGGTAAAACTGGTCGGCCATGCCTGGCAGCTTGATCTCGCCATGCAAGGGCTTGTCGCTCACGCAAAGCAGCGTCCCATATGGCACGCGGAAACGAAAACCGTTGGCGGCAATGGTCGCACTTTCCATGTCCAGCGCGATGGCGCGGCTTTGGCTGAGCCGTTTTTCGTGCGGCAGCAACTCCCAGTTACGGTTGTCAGTGCTCGCCACTGTGCCGGTGCGCATCACATCCTTCAGTTCGTCGCTTCCGACACCAATAATTTCGGCAACAGCATTCTGTAGCGCAATCTGGATTTCAGCCAGCGGCGGGACTGGCACCCAGTGCGGCAAATCCTCATCCAGCACATGGTCGTCGCGCACATACGCATGTGCCAGAACATAGTCTCCGAGTTGCTGCGTACTGCGCAAACCGGCGCAGTGCCCCAGCATCATCCATGCGTGCGGGCGCAGTACAGCAACATGGTCGGTCGCCGTCTTCGCATTCGCCGGGCCTACGCCGATATTGACCATCGTAATGCCGCAACCGTCTGCTCGAATCAGGTGATAGGCCGGCATTTGCGACATGCGCGGCAATGGCGCCCCTTTCGCATCACCTGGTCGTGCCTCCTGCCCGACGCGTCTGGCGATCATATTACCCGGCTCGACGAACGCAATGTAGCCACCCTCGTCGGCGAAGTCCATTGCGCGCGCCATGATCTCATGACCGACACGCACAAACTCATCGATGTAGAACTGGTAGTTGGTGAACAAAACGAATTTCTGAAAATGCTCGGGCGCGGTTCCCGTGTAATGGCGCAGGCGCTGCAGCGAAAAATCGACCCTCGGCGCCGTAAACAGAGACAACGGGCGCGGCTGGCCGGGGGATGGCTCCCAAGTCCCATTTGCAATCGCATCCTCCATCGCCGACAACTCGGGCAGGTCAAACAACCCTCGCATCGCCGCGCGCTGCTCGACAGTCAGGGTGCCCTCGATGTGATCATGCTCATCAAACGAAAAATGGATCGGTATCGTCTGCGCACTGGTTCCGATCTCAAGCACCGCCTCATGGCCATGGTTTGCCAGCAGCAGCCTGAACTGTTCGAGGTAATAGTCAGCGTACAGCCTGATTTGTGTAAGCGTCGTCTCATAAGTGCCGGGATCAGAAAGGAAACCGTAGGCTAGGTAGGAATCCGGTAGCGTCGCCGTCTCAGCCCTCACGCGCACATACGGATAACAGGAGCGCACACGCCCCGACAGCTTTTCCCCGCTCAGGAAGCGCTTGAAATGCTCTCGCAAATGTCCGACGCTGCCGTCGTAGATAGTTCGCGCATAGTTGAGCGCAGCTGCGGGATCGTCAAAGTGGGCGGGAGGATACAAGGGCGGGGTTAACAAACTGCTTCTCCGTAATTTTTGCGCAGGAAAGATCTTCGCAGCCATTGTAATCGCTGCAACAGATGCGGGCAAACAAATCCCCCTTGTATCACCGTCGAAAAACCCGACTGTTTTCGACTGGGTTTCGAATTTCGGCGGATGAGGGGTTGTGCCTGGCTCGCCTTACGGCGATCCCGCCGTTCCGCCAAGGCGGAACCGCTGCTGCGCAGCGTCCTGCGCGACAGCCCCCGGCTGTCGCTGGTCGAACCCTGAACGAGGCTGCTCACCCTCGCATACCGCAAAAACAAAACGCCCCACGAGGGGGCGTCTTTGTTTTTTGGCGGAGATGGAGGGATTCGAACCCTCGATACGAGTTTTGGCCCGTATGCTCCCTTAGCAGGGGAGTGCCTTCGACCTCTCGGCCACATCTCCACTTTCAACGGAACGGTCAAGTGACCACCCCGCGAAAAGACTGCGATATTAGCTTTTTCACCGCGTTTGGTCAATCCAAAGCTGGCGACCCAAGCAATATTTACCCACCTCACCCTCTCCCGCAGGAATGGGCAGCAAGCGCAAAACAGGCGATGGAGGGATTCGAACCCCCGATACGAAAATCAGCCCACCCACCTGCGCGCATTGCGGAACATCCGCATCCAGGGCGAATCCTCACCCCAGCCTTCCGGATGCCAGGATTGCAGCACCGTGCGGAATACCCGCTCGGCATGCGGCATCAGCACGGTAAATCGACCATCCGTTGTGGTGACCGAGGTGATGCCGCCGGGGGAGCCGTTCGGGTTGTAGGGGTAAATCTCGGTCGGCTTCCCTTTATTGTCCACATAGCGCATCGCGACGATGGCCTTGCCAATGTCGCCCTTCTGCGAAAAATCCGCAAATCCCTCGCCATGCGACACCGCGATCGCCGTGCGCGTCCCCGCCATCCCCGCAAAAAAGATGGAGGGCGAATCGAGCACTTCAACCATGGCAAAACGCGCCTCGAACTGCTCTGATTTGTTGCGCGTGAATTTCGGCCAGTGCTGCGCGCCGGGAATGATGGGAGAAAGATTGCTCATCATCTGGCAACCGTTGCAGATGCCAAGTCCGAAGCTGTCCGGCCTCGCAAAGAATGCGGCAAACTGCTCCGCCAGCTTGTCGTTGAAAAGGATTGTTTTGGCCCAGCCTTCGCCCGCGCCGAGCACATCGCCGTAAGAAAAGCCGCCAACCGCAATCACGCCCTTGAAATCGTCAAGTTTTGCACGACCGGCAATCAGGTCGCTCATGTGGACATCGACTGCGGCAAAACCGGATTTATGCATCACAAAAGCGGTTTCGACATGCGAATTGACCCCCTGTTCGCGCAAAATCGCAACGCGAGGTCGAATGCCTGTTGCGATGAACGGCGCGGCGACATCTTGCTGCGGATCGTAGGGAAGCTTCGACGAAATGCCGGGATCGCTGGCATCGAGCAAGCGGTCATATTCCATGTCGGCGCACGCGGGATTGTCGCGAAGGCGCGCAATGCGCCAGCTCGTTTCGCTCCAGATCCGGTGCAGCTTCACGCGCGGCTGCACATAGATCGGCTTTGCGTCAAACGAAAACACCATCGATGCGCTGGCGTTGACCGTGCCGATCACATGGCTGGCATCAGCCAGCCGGTTTGAATCCAATACCGCCATCACCTCATCTAGCTGCTGTGCGCGCACCTGAATGACGGCACCAAGCTCTTCGGCAAACAATACTCGCAACAGTTTTTCGTTCTGTGTTCCGCTCAACCGGTCTTTCGCAACCAGTCCCGCAAGATCGATGGACACGCCACTGCGTCCGGCAAACGCCATTTCACACAAGGTGACGAACAGGCCGCCATCTGATCGGTCATGGTAGGCGAGCAACTTGCGCTCGCTGTTGAGTTGCTGAATCGCCGCAAAAAAGGCTTTCAAATCTTCCGCTTTATCGACATCCGGCACTTCGTTGCCGAGTTGCTGCATCACCTGCGCCAGCGCGGATGCGCCAAGACGGTTCTTGCCGTGCCCGAGGTCAATCAGAATGAGTGCTGTGCCTCCTGAGTCGGTACGCAATTGCGGTGTCAGCACACGACGGATGTCCTGCACCGGCGCAAACGACGAAACAATCAGCGACACCGGCGAGGTGACGGCCTTGTCCGCGCCCGCATCGCTCCAGGTGGTGCGCATCGACAGCGAGTCCTTGCCGACCGGAATGCTGATGCCAAGCGCCGGGCACAGTTCCATGCCGACCGCTCGCACCGTATCGAACAGCGCAGCGTCCTCGCCGGGCTGCCCGCAAGCGGCCATCCAGTTAGCCGACAGTTTGATGTCGGATATGTCGCGAATCGGCGCAGCAACAATGTTCGTAATCGCTTCGCCAATGGCTATGCGGCCCGAAGCCGCCGCGTTGATAACCGCCAGCGGCGTGCGCTCCCCCATAGCCATCGCCTCGCCGAGATAACCCTCGTAGCTCATGGCGGTCACCGCGCAATCGGCTACCGGAACCTGCCACGGGCCGACCATCTGGTCGCGCACCGTCATGCCACCAACCGTGCGATCGCCGATCGTTATCAGGAAGGATTTGTCCGCCACCGTCGGCAGGCGCAGCACGCGCTCGCAGGCGTCCGCCAGTTCAATCCTGCTCAAATCAATCGGCGGAAAATCGTTGCTCACATGCGCGACATCACGATGCATTTTCGGCGGCTTGCCAAGCAGTACTTCCATCGGCATGTCGACCGGCGTATTGCCGTGTTGCGGATCGATCACCTTGAGCTGCAGCTCTTCAGTCGCCGTGCCCACGACGGCGAAAAGACATCGCTCGCGCTCACATAATTCCCTGAACAGCGGCAGGCTTTCCGGCGCAATCCCCAGCACATAGCGCTCCTGCGACTCGTTGCTCCATATTTCCATCGGCGCCAGTCCGCTTTCCTCAAGCGGAACCTTGCGCAAGTCGAACAGTGCGCCGCGCCCGGCATCGTTGGTGATTTCCGGGAAGGCATTAGACAAACCGCCCGCGCCAACATCGTGGATCGACAAAATCGGATTGTCTTCGCCCATCGCCCAGCAAGCGTTGATGACTTCCTGCGCGCGGCGCTGCATTTCCGGATTGCCGCGCTGCACAGAATCAAAATCAAGGTCGGCCGTATTCGCGCCGGTTGCCATCGACGATGCCGCACTGCCGCCCATGCCGATGCGCATACCGGGACCGCCGAGTTGAATCAGCAGGCTGCCAGCCGGAAGCGCTTGCTTGTGCGTTTGCAGCCCAGAAATGTTTCCCAGTCCGCCAGCGATCATGATCGGCTTGTGATAGCCGCGCACCGACCCGGCGACATTCTGCTCGTAAGTGCGGAAATAACCCGCGAGGTTCGGACGGCCAAATTCGTTGTTAAATGCCGCGCCGCCTATCGGCCCGTCGATCATGATCTGCAGCGGCGAGGCAATACGATCCGGCTTGCCATACATGCCATTTTTCGAATCCTGTTTGACGACAACATCGGTCGCATTTTCCCAGGGCTGGCGTGCGCCCGGCAGCATCAGGTTGGATACGGTAAAGCCGGTCAGTCCCGCCTTGGGCCTTGCGCCGCGGCCCGTTGCGCCTTCGTCGCGGATCTCGCCGCCCGCGCCGGTGGAGGCACCCGGGAAAGGC
>CAZAWA010000066.1:0-12873 GCA_964488675.1 uncultured Oxalobacter sp.
GGCTTTCCGTGCGGGGGGTGGGGTAGGACAGGGTTACATTGGGCGCGCCCATGCGGCGGGCGGTGCGAACGGCATCCGCAGCAGTGAAGCCGCCGCCGATGACGACCACATTCTGGCCGAGTTCGACTCTTTCGCCGCGGTTCACCTTTGCGAGGAAATCGACAGCCGGCATCACGCCCGGCACGGTTTCGTTCGGGATGCGCGCCATCTTGCCAATGCAGGCGCCAATGGCGAGGAACGCGGCATCGTAGTTGTTGGTCAGGGTGTCGAACATGTAGTCGCGCCCCAGGCGCTGGTTGCATTTCAGTTCGACGCCGAGCGCGAGGATGTCGTTGACTTCATCGTCCAGCACCTTGTTTGGCAGGCGGTACGGCGGAATGCCGTAACGCAGCATGCCGCCGGCCTCTTCCTGCGCTTCGAGAATGGTGACTTTGTGGCCTTCAAGGGCGAGGTAGTAGGCAGTGGTCAGTCCTGCCGGGCCAGCGCCGACGACGGCGACCCTTTTGCCGGTCGGTGCTTTGGGATTGGGCTGCGTGATGGTGCCGAGTTCGCGCGCGCGGTCGGCAGCAAAGCGCTTGAGCGAGCAAATGGCAACGGGCTGCTCCTCGTCCACCTGCGAGCGGCGGCAGACGCTCTCGCACGGGCGCGGGCAGACGCGGCCGATAATCTGCGGCAGCGGCAATTTTTCCTTGATGAGCGCGGTTGCCTCGACAAATTTCCTCTGTGCGATCAGACCGAGGTAGCCGGGGATGTCGATGCCGGCCGGGCAGCGGTAGGAGCAGGGCGGCAGGCAGTAGGCATTATGGTTGCTGAGATAAGTGTTCAGGATCGGACGACGGAGAGCCGTCAGTGCCGGCGAGTCGGTGACGACCCGCATGCCGGCGTGCACAATGGTTTCGCATGCTTTGACCGGGATAGTGTCGCCGAAAACCTCGACCACGCACAGGCCGCAGTCGCCATTCGGCTTGGTGCGCACATCCGAGCACATCGACGGGATGTCGATGCCGACCTTGCGCGCAGCAACCAGAATGTTGTCGCCGACTTCTGCCTTGTAGGTGTTGCCATCAATGATGATGTCCACCAGAACGGCGTTCTCGTTGATTTTCCATTGGGACTGTCTGCCGGAACTTTTCTTCAGTCCCAGATCCTGCACCAGCACATGAGTCGTCATCTTGTTTGCTCCTTGCTTGCTGCCGCCGCCCGTTGGAGGCGGCGCAGGCTGTTCATTCAATAAGTTGGTTCGCAATCGCTTTCGCGAGCGTCGCCTGCACTAACCCAAGGGGCAACGCCAGCCTGGATCAGGTGAAACGGTTCCCGCAAAATCTATAAAACCACAAATTTCGTGCGGGTATTGTGTTCTCTTGCGACAGCTTGCTTCCGATAGGCACAAACCCTGAAATGTACACGAAAACCCGCGTAATTTGTCGATAACGGCTCGCGTTTTCAGCTGTTGCATGCAGAAAGTTTTCGCAATGGGGTGCCGATGTGGTTTGACAGACTATTTGCTTTGCCGGGAGTTTCTTGTTGATCAGGCTGGCAGTATCCGGTGCTTTGGAAAACCGGAAACAAGAGCCGAATATTGCTGGAGCGTTTCGACTCTTGACCACGAATTTTCCTTATTGCGCTATAGTGCCCTGTGTCAATATTTCCAATCCCATTTTCCAGAAAAGAGAGCCCATGAAAATCGAAACCCTGGCCGTGCACGCCGGCTACACGCCCGACCCGACCACCAAATCCGTTGCCGTTCCCATTTACCAGACCGTGGCCTATGCCTTCGACAGCGCGCAGCATGGCGCTGACCTGTTCGATCTGAAGGTGCAAGGGAACATTTACACGCGCATCATGAACCCGACACAGGATGTGCTGGAAAAACGCGTGGCGGCGCTCGAAGGCGGCATCGCCGGACTCGCGTTGGCTTCCGGCATGGCAGCGGTCAGCTATTCGATCCAGACCATCGCGGAAGCCGGGGACAATATTGTTTCCAGCAGCACGCTCTACGGCGGCACCTACAACCTGTTTGCGCACACCTTCCCGCAGATGGGCATTACTGTCCGCTTCGCCGATCCGCGCAAACCGGAAAGCTTCGCGCCCCTGATCGACCGCAAAACCAAGGCCCTCTTCTGCGAATCGGTGGGCAACCCGCTGGGCAATGTGACCGATGTCGAACGCCTGGCCGAGATTGCGCACGCGCATGGCATCCCGCTGATCGTCGACAACACCGTTCCCAGCCCCTATCTGTGCCGCCCGATCGAATGGGGCGCGGACATCGTGGTGCACTCGCTGACCAAATACATGGGCGGACACGGAAACAGTGTGGCCGGCGCGATTGTCGACAGTGGCAATTTCCCCTGGGCAGAGCACAAAAAGCGGTTCAAGCGGCTGAACGAGCCGGATGTGTCCTACCACGGCGTGGTGTACACCGAGGCGCTGGGTCGCGCCGCCTACATTGCCAGAGCGCGCGTGGTGCCGCTGCGCAATCTGGGCGCGGCGATTGCGCCGATGAATTCCTTTCTGATATTGCAGGGCATTGAAACGCTGGCCTTGCGCATGGATCGCATTTGCGAGAACGCGCTCAAGATCGCGCAGTTCCTGGACCAGCATCCCAAGGTTGGCTGGGTCAATTATGCCGGCCTGCCGGAGCATCCCGACCACGGGCTGGTGCAAAAGTACATGGGCGGCAAGGCGTCCGGCATTCTGTCTTTTGGCCTGAAAAGCGCCAGCCAGTCTGATCCGCGCGCGGCAGGTGCGCGGATTCTGGATGCGTTGCAACTGTTCACGCGGCTGGTCAATATCGGCGATGCGAAGTCCCTGGTAACGCATC
Source organism: uncultured Oxalobacter sp. (assembly GCA_964488675.1). Lineage (GTDB taxonomy): Bacteria > Pseudomonadota > Gammaproteobacteria > Burkholderiales > Burkholderiaceae_D > QZKY01. The sequence continues at coordinate 2,822 of CAZAWA010000066.1, forward strand.
CGGCCTCGACCACGCACCGGCAATTGAATGCCGAGGAACTGAAAAAGGCCGGTGTCAGCGAAGACATGCTGCGCCTGTCGATCGGCATCGAGCATGTTGATGATTTGATAGCGGATCTGGAGCAGGCACTCGGCAGCCTCTGACCAAACTGCAACAATGGAGGTTTTCAGAGAGGCCCTGGAGAGCCATTTGTTTGATGTGCATCATGCGCACATGCTTTTGGAGACCTGTTGTTGCGAAAGATCAATGGTGTTTGCCGATTTTCGCCGAAGATCAAACTGTAGTCCTCTCCAATGATTCTTGCCCGCTTCCGAAAGGTGAGCGGGCTTTTTTTTGCGCTTGCACCATTGTTGCAAAAAAAAGCGCCAGAGAACGGATTCTCCGGCGCTTTTTTGCCTGCACGAAGGCAGGCAACAACTTGATTGCAGTCGCTCAGAACACGAACATTCCCCCAACCAGATCGGCTTGCGCCACGCCGATGAGGGTGATGCTGTCGGTCTCGATGTCACCGTCGGCACCTGTGTAAATCACGGCGTTGCCACTCACCTCGTCGATGCGACCGCTGGACAGCAGGTTGGACCAGCTTCTGAAGTCGTTCCGGCCATCCAGGTTGCTGTCCAGGCCATCGTTCTTGAGCGCCGTCAGCACGATTTTGTCGCGCTGCAGATGCGGCACATCATATGAAAAGTCGTAGATGACATCGTTGCCGTTTCCGAAGTCGAACACGAAGCGATCTGCGCCGCCGATGCCGTCGTTTTCTGCGGCATCACCCCACATGTGGTCGTCACCGGTGCCGCTGGTCAGGGTGTCTTTGCCGCCGCTTGAATCAGCGTCGATGTAGTAGGCGTCGCCCAGCAGGTAACTGACGCTGCCGTCGCCGCCGCCGGTCAGTTTGTCGGCGCCCCCTATGGCTCCGCCGAACAGTCCGACCGCATCTCCCGACAGTATGTTGTAGGCATAGTCGCCGCCGAACAGCACATCGTTGCCGCCGGTCAGCGCGCCAAACAGCATGCCGTCGTTGTCGCTTCCCACATCAAAGTCTTCCAGCGCATCCTGCATATTGTCATGGAAGGCATCGTCACCGTCGTATCCAATGTCGTCATACAGGACATTGTAGCTGTCGTCGCCATCGGAAAGCCCGAGATCGCCGTACAGCGCATTGCCGACCCAGCCATCCTCGCTGCCATCTGCGTCGCCATCGCCGCCAGTCAGGGTGTCGTTGCCGAACTTGACATTGTGGAAGTAACCCGAGCCATAGTCCCCCGTGCTTTCGCCCAGACTGAATGCATCGCCACTCATCAGATTGCCGACATAGGAATACTCGCTTGCCCCGTCTGCGCTGCCGCCTGTCAGCGTATCGCTGCCCAACTTGACATGTTCCGAAGTGTAGCCATCCAGGTCGTCGTAAGAGGCCGTGTAAGCCTCAATGGTGTCGGCGTCGCCGGACATCAGGTTGTTGGTTTCGGTGTCATAATCGGTGGCGCTACCGCCAGTCAGGGTGTCATTGCCGTCGACTGCAAAATCGGACATGTAATAGCCGCCACCGTACATGACATTGAGCGCTTCAGCATGATCGTTGGTCGCGCTGCCGCCGGTGAGGGTATCGTTGCCGCCTTTTGCGTAGTCGCCCAACTCATCGTCCGCATCACCGTACATATAGTTATAAACGCTTGCGCTGTCCCCGGAAGCATTGCCGCCGTTGAGGGTATCGTTGCCGCCCGTTGTCTTGTCCCACAAATCATCCTGGGTGTCACCGGCCATGGCGTTGTAGACAACGCTGCTTTGTGCCGTGGCGCTACCGCCGGTCAGCACATCGTTGCCGCCCCTGGCGCTGTCTTCCATGTTGCTGTACGCGTCCCCGGCCATGTCGTTGTATACATCAGCGAAATTGCCACCGTACAGCGTGCTGCCGCCGACCAGCACATCATTGCCGCCGCGCGCATTGTCCTGCATTTCATACTGCGCATCGCCGGCCATGTCATTCCAGACTTCCGCCTCATACCCGAGCGCATTGCCGCCGTTGAGGACATCGTTACCGCCGCGGACATTGTCCTGCATGTACCCGCCATAGTCATCCCCATCCTCGCCCGCATCGCCGGCCATGTAATTGTAGGCGTCAGTGTAATACCCCGTTGCGTCGCCGCCAGTCAGTGCATCAGCGCCGCCCTTGGCGTTGTCATGCATATAAACGCCGTCCCCGCCCATGTAGTTGTAGGCGGTATAGGAATAGCTTGTGTAGTCGCTGTAATCGTAATAGCCGGTACTGTCGCCGCCTGTCAGGGTGTCATTGCCGCCTGTCGCATTGCCGGACATGTAGTAGCCATCGCCCGCCATTTCGTTGTAGGTGTCTTCCAGCACGCTGGCGCCGCCCGTCAGGCTGTCGCCGCCGCCTTTTGCCAAGCCGTCCATGTCCCAGGCATCACCGAGCAGGGTGTTCCAGACCTCGCTTTGATAAGAGGAATCATAAAAGGCTTCCATGCTCATGGGCGCGCCATTGCTGCCGCCGACCAGCGTGTCGCGGCCGCCTTTTGCGCTGTCAGACATCCATTCGGCGTCGCCAACCAAGTAGTTGTCAACACTGTCTTCTCCAGCATTGCCGCCGAGCAGCGTGTCGTTGCCGCCTTGCGCACTGCCGTACATGTCCTCGCCGTCGCCGTACAGCGCATTATCTTGACCGTAATCACCGGTGTCGTCGCCGCCAACCAGCCAGTCGTTGCCGCCTTCGCCTGTCCGTACAGGTTCAGCGCATCGCCGTAGAACTCGTTTCCTGATCCGGCCCCGCCGTAGAATATGTCGTTCCCGCCGAGGGACTTTCCATACATGTCATTGGCGTCGCCTGCCGCCAAATAATCGTTACCGTTGTGGGTGTTGGTAACAATGAAGGTGTCGTTGCCCCCGACCTGATTGGTGGTCAGGACATAGTAGCCGAGAGCGGTGTTGTAGTTGTCGGGATCGCCATACACCTGATCCGGATTGTAGATGATATCGCTGGAAAAGTAAGTCAGTGCCATATCGAACTCCTGTATGTTGGGATAACGGGGAAAGCGAAAGGTAGGCTGTCTCTATGCCATGAAAACCCGGCAATGGCTGGTTGGTCACGGCAACGGCCAAATTTTCGCATGAACTTCTTGCTTTGCTCCTTTAACAGCTTGTTCGATCAGGGAAAGATGCCCTCATCGTTGATAATTATCAAATACATATGTGAGCCTGTTCCTCGAATATCGTTCCCTGAGCCCTGCACACACAGGAGTGCTTGCCCAATGCAGGGCGGGTATGGGATCATGCCCCGATGCTGGGGTGGCAAAGCAGCATCACCCCCTACGCTGTTTGCCTCCCCGCCCGGAAGTACCGCGCAACAAACCAAAGTGAGCTGATGCCATGCCCAAACCGCTGAGAGTCGTCCTGAGCGGACCCACCGGGTCAGGAAAGACAGCGCTTGCCCGCGCCCTGGCGCATAAAATGGATGTGCCGGTCCTGGAAGAGGGAATGAGGGAAATTTATGCCATGCACGGCATTTTCAGGAAATTACGCGCTAGTCCGGGCGCACCGAAATCCGAAATCAAGCAGGCTCACAGGAATTCAGTGGACGCCTTCAAATCGTGGGCTGATGAGCGCGCGAAACAATACCAGAACCTTCAGGGATTCGTCGCCGACAGATGGGAGGCGGATTTGCTCGATCTGTGGCTGAAGTTGTACGCTGACTTCGGTCATGACAGGCTCACGGCAAACATGGTTCGTGACATGAGAAAAAAGGCAGAAACTTTTGACTATGTCGTTGTTATGCCGCTTCAGCCGATGTTTCAGGAAGAGACAAATGAAGACGGTCTGCGCAGAAAACAGGCGTTTTCACTGAGATTCATGTCACATATGATGACGGGCGCGCTGATACGCCAATGCCCGACCTTGTCCGTCGTTGCCATCCCAAACAAGCCGCTAGCGGTAGAAGATCGGGTGAGTTTCATTGAAAATCACATCATGAAACGGGCTTGAATTCTGGTGGAGTCTGGCGTGCGGATAACCAGACTCCCGTCAGGCACATCAGGGTGAAACTTTTCCCTGAGCCTGTTGGCCAGTTTTTTGTGCAACGGGTGGCTTGGCTGGCTTTACTGCCTTGTTCTTCGCTTTAGGGGAAACTTTCACTTTGGAGGCCGAACTGAGTTTCGGCTTTTCCTTCGGCGGTTCGGGTTGCGGGTCAAGCGCCAAACTTTGGCCTGCAAAGAACAAGGTGGTCAGCCCAACGAGCAGCAGGGAGAAAGATTTTCTGGTCAGCATGGCTAATCCTTTTGAAATTGGTTGAAGGCGGTAAAGCCGCGGTCAGTGTAGCGAAAACATATTAGATGTTAATGTACGCGCAAGAAATAAACAACAAAACAGCCGCGCAAAAATGAGCAAAAACCATCATCTTCCCGCTACTGTTACGCAGAATGCGACCCAAAACGCAAAGACAGGATATAAATTGCGTGCTCTTGTAATAGGTTCAATCGTCCCTGGCAACCTCCTTATTCCTGACTTGCTCGTACGGTCGGGTTTTGAGGTGGATTGCGTCACAAGCGCCAGACGCCCACGGCGCCACGGATTGGTCACCCGCGTTATTCGGGCAAAAAATGCGCGCGACATTCCTCATGTTGCTGCCGCAGCTACCGTTGAAAATGCTTATGCCCTGATCGTTGCTGTGGATGATCACATCATCAGGCTTGTCCTCGAATCCGAATTGCACGAAGCAGAAAAATTGCGTTTGCTGCCGGTGGTGGCACCGCAAAATTTTGTGCACCTATCCTCCAAAATAGGGCTTTCCTTGGTATTGGAGGCAGCATCGATTCGTACACCCGCATTTCGCCTCATCCACGGCAAGAGTGATTTGACCCGCCACGCGGCGGAATTGGGGTTGCCCCTGATCCTCAAGGGGGATTTTTCAATGGGCGGTCGCCAGACCGTTCTTTGCGAGACGGAGGGCGAGTTGCAGTCAGCTATTGAAACCATAGGTTTTTATCCGGCTATCCTGCAGCGCTACATGAGAGGCAGCCTGATAGCCATTGAGGCGTTTTATCAGAAAGCCAGGCTTGTGCGCTTCTCTTACAGTGCAATGCTCAAAAATGAGAATAATCAGCGCTTTGGGCCATCCTCGTTGAGGCAATACTCTCAGATTGGTTCACTCGACACAAAAATTCATGCGGAATTGTCAGCTTTGGGCTTGGCACTTGGGGCGCACGGGTTTGCCAACATTGCCTGCATTGTTTCGCATGCCGATCAGGAGCATTATTATTTCGAGGCCGACCTGCGCCCGAATGCCTGGGTAAATCACCCGCGTTTATTCGGGGATGACCCGGCAAAGTATATAAGGACATATTTTATTGACGGAACCGTGATGGATGAACTTCCTCCGGTCAATGTGCAGCATCCCGAGCAAATTCTGATGCCGTACCTGCCGCGGCTGCATGCATGGGAAATTATTTGCAACCGCTACGGAGCATGGAAATATTTGCGGGAAGACCCCCTCGCTTTCATGGCGCTCCTCAGAAAATTGCGGCATGGCCTGTTGTCCATCCTGAACCTCAGGCTGCTCAGGCGATCGCTGGGGAGGGCAATGAAGACCGGGCGTGATTGACTTCCACCAATATGATGTGATGCTGATGCCGACAAATGTACCGGGACTTCTGCCGGGATTTTACTGGCATGAGGTGGAATGAACAGGAATGATGCGGAAACAAAAAAGCCAGACGGCCCTGTGAAAAACCAGCTTGCCTGGCTTGCTTTGAATGATGCGGAACTGATCTTTGGTGCCGGGAGTCGGAATCGAACCGACACGCCCTTTCAGGCGCGAGATTTTGAGTCTCGTGCGTCTACCAATTTCGCCATCCCGGCAACGCCCGCGCATTATCGCTGATTTGTCGCTACCGGGCAACTCTGCCAGGCGGTCTTGTACAATCCCTGCCTTTACAGACAGCTTTTTTCAACGCCATGAATACCCCAACGCTCGGCATCGTCGGCTGGTCCGGCAGCGGCAAGACTTCGTTGCTGGAAGCCTTGCTGCCCATGCTTGCGGAGAGCGGCTTGCGGGTGAATGTTGCCAAGCACAGTCATCATGATGTGACGCTGGAACCACCGAACAAAGACAGCGCCCGCTTGCGTAGCGCAGGCGCTGCCGAAGTGCTGCTGTCCACGCCTTACCGGTATGTGATTGCGCACGAATTACGAAGTGCGCCGGAGCCTGCGCTGGAAGCGTTGCTGGACAGACTGGCAGCGGCTGACCTGACACTGGTTGAGGGCTACAAGTGGGCCGATATTCCCAAGCTGGAAGTGTTTCGGCCTTCGGTTGGCAAGACCGCGCTCTATCCGGACGATGTGCAAATCGTCGCGATAGCGTCGGATGTTGATAAGCCGTCAGACTGGGATGACTCGCGAGTCTGGCTCGATCTGAACCGGCCTGAGCAGGTGCTGGCGTGGGTGCTTGAATTCGCCGGCTTGGCGCGTTAAATCGTTTGCCCTAGCAGATAGAAATGCTCCACCACCGGTGGGCTGGCGAAAAACGGGGCGACGATGGCGCGCCATTCGGCAAAAGCGGGCGAGCCGCGGAAATCGATGGTGTGGTTTTGCAGAGTGGCCCAGTAAAACATCAGCACGAAGCGATCCGGCGATTCGATGCCATGGTTGATGCGGTAGCCCTGAAAGCCACGGGCTTTGGTGATGGTCTGCTCCAGTCCTTGCTGGAGGGCTTTCTGGAATTCGGCCTGCTGGCCGGGCAGGATGCGGATGTCGACGAGTTCAAGAATCATTGATTACTCCGAATATTCCCCTTCAAATCGCCCGTGACTTTGTTGACTTCGCCTTGCCGTACTGCCCGTACTGTCTGCGGCTCGTCGTCGCGTCACGAACGATTTGATGTGGAATGCAATAACAAAGGCGCGATTCTATCACTCTGATGCCGGTAGCCGAATCGTGTATTGCCCCGATTTGTCATCGCGCTGCATGACCAGCAGATTCTGCTTCTGTGCGTCTTCGACCAGTTCGCGAAAAGATCGGTAGCCGTAGGCTGATTCGGTAAAGCCGGGGCGGCGGCGCTTCATGGTCTGCTTGACCATCGATCCCCACATTTTCTCTTCCTCGCCGCGTTCGGCGATCAGGGCATCGATAGTTTCAACGATGAAGTCCAGCGCTTCCTGCTTCTTGTCATCTTCTTTCTTCGCCGTTGCGGCTTGTGCTGCATCTGCCTGTTTTGCAGTTTGCGGCTTTTTTTCAGCGGGCTTCTTCTTCGGTTTCTTTTCGCGCACCAGATCGTCGTAAAAAATGAATTCGTCGCAATTGGCGCTCAGCAGATCCGAGGTTGAATCCTTGACGCCGATGCCAATCACATATTTGTTGTTTTCGCGCAGCTTGGAAACCAGCGGCGAAAAATCCGAGTCGCCGCTGATGATCACGAAAGCATCGACATGCGCCTTTGTGTAGCAAAGATCGAGTGCATCGACCACCATGCGGATGTCAGCCGAGTTTTTGCCTGACTGGCGCACATGCGGGATTTCAATCAATTCGAACGCCGCCTCATGCATCTTGCCTTTGAATTCCTTGTAGCGGTCCCAGTCGCAATAAGCCTTCTTGACGACAATGCTGCCTTTCAGCAGCAGCCGCTCCAGCACCTTTGCGATATCAAACGGCGTGTGTTTCAGATCGCGCACACCGAGCGCAATATTCTCGAAATCGCAGAACAGCGCCATGTTGGTGACTTCTGGCTGATTGGGCATCGTCACTCCTCAATAATAAACGGGTGCATCAAGTGTATCGCGCTTTGAGCCAATTGAGCACGCCCAGTCCGGCGACATGGCCGCTGGCAAAACACGCCGTCAGGAGGTAGCCACCGGTTGGCGCTTCCCAGTCCAGCATTTCGCCGGCGCAAAACAGGCCGGGCTGCGCACGCGCCATCAAGTGCTTGTCCAGTGCGTCAAATTTCACGCCGCCGGCACTGCTGATTGCTTCATCGATAGGGCGAGTGGCTGTGAGGCGCAGCGGCAGCGACTTGATGGCGTTTGCCAGTCGCGGGGGATGGGCAAACTCTTCCTTTGTGGCCAATTCGCGCAGCAGAGCGGCTTTTGCGCCGCGCAGCTTCAAGCGGCTTTGCAGGTGGCTGGACATCGAGCGCGAGCCGCGCGGATGTGACACTTCGGCGATCACGCGCGGCAAGTCGCGCCCCGGCAAGAGATCGATGTGAAGCAATGTGCTGTCGTGCGCGTCGATTGCGTCGCGCAGGGGGGCGGACAGCGCGTATATCAGACCGCCTTCCACACCGCGTTCGGTGATCATGAGATCGCCCTGCCGCCGGTGCGCAATGCCAGCCTGATCGGTGAAAGAGATGGTGACCGACTTCAGGGGGTGTCCGGCAAACCGCGAGCGCAAGTGTTCGCTCCAGTTGCAGTCAAATCCGCAGTTGGCAGGTTTCAGAGGGGCAATGGCAATGCCCCTGGCAGAAAGAAGCGGAACCCACGCGCCATCGGAACCCAGCCGGCTCCAGCTGCCGCCTCCCAGCGCCAGAAGGGTGGCATCTGCCTGCACGGAGAGGCCACCTGCCGGCGTCAAAAAGCGGAGTTGCTCGCTGTTGTCCCATCCCACCCAGCGATGCCGCAGGTGAAATCGCACGCCGGATGCGCGCAGCCGATGGAGCCATGCTCGCAGGAGTGGCGCAGCCTTCATGTCGGCCGGGAATACACGCCCGGACGAGCCGACAAAGGTGTCGATGCCAAGCCCGCGACACCACTCGCGCAGTTCATTCGGGCCAAATGCTTTCAGCATGGGGGCCATTTGCGCTCGCCGTGCGCCATAGCGAGAGAGGAATTGGTCGAGCGGTTCGGAATGTGTCAGGTTCATGCCGCCCTTGCCAGCGAGCAGAAACTTGCGCCCGACGGACGGCATCGCATCGTAGAGGTCGACCTGCACGCCAGCCTTTTGCAGCACTTCAGCGGCCATCAATCCTGCGGGACCGCCGCCAATGATCGCTGTCGTATGCGGGTTCGAGGTTGTCATGTCTTATTGATTCGGATAGCGCAGTTTGTCCAGCCACTCGATCAATGGCACGGTGGCAGGAAGCAGCGGTTCGACACGAAGTTTTCCCTGCCAGGCAAACGCCTGTCCTTCAAGGCTCATTGGCTCTCCGCGCCAGTTGCGGCTGATGTAAAAATGCAGGCGAACATGGGCATGCGGATAAACATGCTCGATGCAGCACCAGGGGTCGGCGGAGAGGATGTCGATACCAAGTTCTTCGTAGAACTCGCGCTTGAGTGCGGCAAGTATGGGCTCGCCATTTTCTACCTTGCCGCCCGGGAATTCCCAGTAGCCCGGATAGGGCTTTCCGTCGGGCCGCAGGCCGAGCAGGACATCGCCATTCGGCTGCATCAGGATGCCGACCGCGACATCGATCGGGCCAGCAGCATTGGGTGAACGGATCATGCAGGTTTGTTTGCGTCCAGCGCGTCCCACAGGTCGGCGACGGCACCTGTTCGCGGCGGCGCTATGCCAAAGTGGGCATACGCTATCGCGGTTGCGATTCGACCTCTTGGCGTGCGTTGCAAATAGCCTTGCTGGATCAAAAAAGGTTCGATCACATCCTCGATAGTGTCGATTTCTTCACCGATGGCAGCAGCCAGATTGTTGACGCCGACCGGGCCGCCGCCGAACTTGAACAGCACCGCTTCCAGAAGTTTGCGATCCATGACATCGAAGCCGATTGCATCGACATCGAGCATGACCAACGCGGCATCGGCTATTTCCTTCGTGATTTCGCCAGTGCCTTTCACTTCTGCGTAGTCGCGCACACGGCGCAGCAGGCGGTTGGCAATGCGTGGTGTGCCCCGCGCCCGGCGAGCGATTTCGAATGCGCCGTCGCCTACGATGTTCGCCTTGAGCAATGCGGCGCTGCGTCGCACGATGCGCGCGAGTTCGTCGGCGGTGTAAAACTCCAGCCGGGACACGATGCCAAAACGGTCACGCAATGGATTGGTCAGCATGCCGGCGCGTGTGGTTGCGCCAACGAGCGTAAATGGCTGCAGGTCGAGCTTAACCGAGCGAGC
>CAZAWA010000067.1:0-12116 GCA_964488675.1 uncultured Oxalobacter sp.
TGGACTCCTTTTTCCATAAGAATCAAGTGTCCACGAAAAGGTGTCAACTCCAGGTACAAGTCCAAGTTTTCGTTTAGTTTGGCTTCACTTCAATTGTTTTTTGTTTTATTCGTGTTGAAAACATGATCCCGATAGCTGGCAGCAATAATGCAGCGGCACAAAATACTGGGTAGTAACCAAAACGGTCAATGCTCATTGAGGCAAGCCAGACCCCAATGGATTGGCCCGTGAAAAAGCAGGAAGCAAACAGTGAAACTGCCGTCCCTCGTGAATTGGGAGCCATCTGGGTTGCATTCGTTTGCAGGGTATTGTGCAACATGTAGTATCCGATTCCCGCGCACCACATGGCAGGCAAGACCCATTGCCAAATTTTGGCGAGGATGAGCATGATGAATGCGAGCGACAGCAATCCGCCGCCGAACAAGGCAAGCCCCTGCTCTCCAAACCGGCCGACAAAAAATTTTGCAAACAGCGTGTAACACAAACCACCAATACCAAACATGCCCATCGAGAGTCCTGCTGTGGTGAGGGATATGCCAAATTGATGATGCAGAAACGAAGGAATAAACGCGAAAGCACTGAACAGAAATAAGCCTTCCGCAAAAACTGTAAACAGTATTTGCTGAGGCCAGCGGCTGCGAATAACCGTGATTATCTGGTTGACGAACGGCACAGGTTGACCCGCGTCTTCAATTTTGCGATCAATGTCCGGGTGGCGTTTTGCTTCTGCCACCAAACATGTGCCGACAATCAGATAGGTGATGACTTGAAAGTAGAAAACACTGCGCCAGCCAACAAAATCCGCCAAGAAGCCGCCGAGCGCCTGTCCGCTAATCAATCCCAGAATTTGCCCCGACATAAAGTAGGCAAGGACTTGCTGCCTTCGCTCATAGGGAACATTGTCGCCGATCCAGGCCATTGAAAGCGGTATCAGGGCAGCAGCCGTCGCGCCACTCAGAAGCCGGAAAAGTATTAGCCACTGAAAGCTGAACGCTATCGCACTACCCACCGCTCCCACCAGGCTGGCCAGCGTGGCCAGTGTGATGACCCGGAATTTGCCATGACGGTCTCCGACTGGTCCATAGATTAATAGCAGTAAGCCATAAGCAAAGGCGTAGGCCGAAACGACATATGCTGCCTCACCGATCGTGATGGCGAATGCCTCTGCCAACTGCGGCAACACAGGATCGCTAATTCTCGTTGACAGAGTGCTTGAAAAGGCAGCCGCCGACAGCAGGACTATCAGTCTTGCAAGCCGGGAATGAATACTGCCCGTTACAGGGTGAGGTGGCGATGCCATCGGATATCTCTCACAGTCAGAATTTGATGCTCATTCTAACGGGTGTGATCTTCTGTTGTCTGTCAAAAATCAGGCCGTCAATTCTGCGACATGACGAGCAATCATCAGCTCTTCGTTCGTTGGAATCACCCAGACATTGACTTTGCTGTCCAGCGTACTGATCAACTGACTGCTTTCACGGTTGGCCTCTTCGTCTATCCTCACACCCATCCAGCCGAGTTGCTCGCACACCCAGCGGCGGATGTCGGGCGAGCGCTCGCCGATGCCGGCCGTGAACACGAAGGCATCCATGCCGCCCGCAGCAGCAGCCAGAGAACCCGTTTCGCGTACCACGCGGTACACAAACAGGTCAATTGCCTCCTTTGCCTTAGGGTCGTCGCTCGCAAGAAGTTCGCGCACATCGTTGCTGATGCCACCTGATACGCCAAGCAGACCGGATTGTTCATACAGCAGGGTTTCAATGCGCTTGGGTGCCATCTTCCGCTCCTGCAACAGGTAAAGAATGACGCCCGGATCGATCACGCCGCAACGCGTGCCCATCACCAGCCCGTCGAGCGCGGTAAAACCCATAGTGCTTGCAACGCTCTTGCCGCCCTTCAGCGCGCACATGCTGGCACCGCTGCCAAGATGCGCGACTACCGCATGGCCTGCCGCCGCTTTCGGATCGAGCCGCGCAAGTTGTCCTGCGATATATTCATAGGATGAACCATGGAAACCATAGCGAACTATGCCTTCGTTGCTCAGCCATGAAGGCAAACCGTAAAGCTGCGAGATGCGCGGATTGGTCGAGTGAAATGCCGTGTCGAAGCACACCACATGCGGCAGTTCCGGATGTCGTCCGGTCAGAGCGTCGATGGCATTTAGCACGCGTGGCTGATGCAGTGGTGAAAGCGGCACCAGTGTCCGCAATGTCGGCATAACTTCAGGCGTGATCAGAAGCGGCTCCCGATAGAGCGGCCCGCCGTGCACCATGCGGTGACCAATCGCAGTCAGTTTGTTCGGCTCAATATGCTCTTCGATCCAGTCAATCAGCCAGCCGAGCAAATTTGCTTTGGCTTCGCCCGGCACCCATTCGCGCTCGGCAATGCGTTCGCCGTGGTCGTTCTTGCCGTAAAAGCGCGGCGTGCCGGCCATGCCTTCGAGTTCGCCGTACAGTATGCGTGCGAGTTCGCCGTCCATCTCCAGAACAAACAGCGTGAACTTGACGCTGGATGAACCGGCGTTCATCACCAGAAAGCATTTTTTTGGCGTGCCAGCAGCAGGCGTCGATGTTGTCATGACGGGCTCCCGTTATGCTCATCCGTTACGGCAGGTGAAAGCAACATCTCCAGAGTGAAATTGACAAGGTCGCCGATACGCTCGACTGTGATGTCGGCAGGCGGATACATTGCCAAGTTCCTTGGATCATGCGCATAGTGACCCTGACGCGGGAACACCGTTGTAAGCATCGCTCCCATGCTGCCCTTCATCGCAGCCAGAATGCGCAGTTTGTCGTCGACCATGACATAGCACCGTGCGGGATAACGCGCCATGACAGCATCGAGCATATCCTCCTTGTGAATGTAAATCAGCACCCGGCCATCGACTGCCTCCCTCAAGCCCGAGCGCTGCGCCTTGCGCGGCTGGAACACGACATCGCCATCCGACAGGATCACCGTCTTGCCCCATTGCGCAACATGCGCCAGCGCATCCAGCGAACCAGGATACAAGCGGTTGGCAAAAGGGTATTCCAGCAGGAACGAAGACATCATCAGCATTCCGGGATCGTTCAAATCGGTCAGCCGATATCGTTGCAGGGCGCCAAGATAGTCGGCATATCCCAGTTCAGCTCGCAGGCTTTCAAAAATACCCCAGTAACGGCTCGCATCCTCATTGCCAAACTCTCGCACCAAATGATGCCTCAAGTCTGCTGTTACCCGGTCGTTGTCCAGAAGCGTGTTGTCTATGTCAAACAGAAAAACAATCTCGTCTGGTGCTGCCATTGAATCCCCCCATTCAGGTTTTTTCATGTTCAAGTATGCAATATATCGAGCAAAAAGTCCGCCACCCTCGCAAAAAAGAGTAGAATCGGACATTTGTCATGAACAAATGCATGCAATGCTTCCGCGTTTGCAGTGCATGTTGTCAGCGAATTTTGGCCTGCTACTTCACTGGCAACAAAAGGAACCTCTAATGTCTCCCAGCGACGATCAAACTGACGCCACCGCCAACTGCCCAGCACGAGTTACTGCTTCCCATTTCCCCCTTCCGACGCCGGACTACCTCAAGAAGCTGTACTGGTGGGCCTATGAACATCCGTTGGCAGTGCGTTTCTGGGATCGCAGTTTCCTGATCAACTTCATTCTGCTTGGCAACTACGACCGGCTTGGGAATGCAGTGCTGGAAGAGTTCCCGAATTCGCTGGAAGGAGACACGCTTCAGATTTCATGCGCTTACGGCAAGCTGACCCAGCGTCTGCAACAAAACCTTGGCAGGAAAGCTCGACTGGATGTCATCGATATCCTGCAGGAGCAACTGGAAAACACACGCCGGAAACTGAAACAACCCGACAAACGGATTTCGCTAATACAGTGCGATGCCTCGGAACTGCGATGCCCAAACGACAGCTATGACCGGGTACTGATGTTTTTCCTGCCGCATGAGCTTCCTGAACATGTTCGGCGAAAATCTCTGGAGGAAGCTTTCCGCGTAGTCAAGCCGGGCGGCAAAATCATACTGGTCGAATTTCACCAGCCAAAATGGTGGCATCCGTTGCGTTGGTGGCAGAAGCTGGTGTTTGTACTGTTCGAGCCATACGCCCTGGATATGTGGCGACACGACCTGTCAGATTTTTTCCCCGCCGATCTGAAGTATACCGTTGAGAGCAAGACCACCTATTTCGGCGACCTGTACCAGAAATTGGTGATCACCCGCACAGCCTGATTCCTTGCATGCGTGAAAACGCTTCGCGCGCTGGATGCAAGACAATCCGGCCTGTCAGCTTGCTGCACCCGATCATTTCACCAGTGCTTTCACCACCGGCCACTGACGGCGCGAAATTGGCAAACGCTCGCTGCTTCCCCTAAGTATGACTTCCCAGGACTCTTGCACCTTGTCGCCATCACCCCCGCTTGACTGGGAGCCGCGCTCGAACCCCATAATCGCGCTGCGTGCGACCAGCGCATTTCTGTGTACGCGCACAAACAGGTCAGGCCAGGATTCCTCGATCAAAACAAGCGGATCTTCAATCAGATAATCGCGATCAAGGGTATGCACGGTCACATATTTTAGCTCCGCCCTCAAATAGATTGCCGCCTGCACCGGTACCAGCAGCAGTCTCCCTCGCTCCATTACCGAGAAATGCTGTCGCTTTACCGGCAATGCAATCGCCGCGCGCTTGCGGGCTCGCAGTTGCTCCACGCGCTGCAATGTCTCTGCCAGTCTTGTGGCTCGCACCGGCTTCAAAAGGTAATCTGCTGCACTCACCTCAAACGCTTCCAGTGCGTATCGATCATGCGCCGTCACAAATACGATGGCCGGAGGGTGCGGCAACTTGCCGATATGGAAGGCGAGTTCAATGCCCGACATTCCCGGCATCTGAACATCCAGCAAAACGAGATCTGGAATGGCAGAGGCCATTTCGTCCAGCGCTGCTTGCGGGGTATCTGCCTCGCCAACCAGTTCATGCGGACACTGACCGGCGATATCCTGCAACAGCGTCCGCATACGGTCGCGTGCAGGCGCTTCATCATCGACGATAAAAATCTTCATCATTGGATTCCACGCCGATAAGGAAAACGCAGTCGCGCTTCGAATCGCCCATTTGCGAGGCCTGACATCAGCTGTGCTTCCACATCGTAAAGCAATTCAAGGCGCTCGCGGATATTGCTGAGAGCCATTCTGCTCCCTTTTACCGGCGCGGA
Source organism: uncultured Oxalobacter sp. (assembly GCA_964488675.1). Taxonomy (GTDB): domain Bacteria; phylum Pseudomonadota; class Gammaproteobacteria; order Burkholderiales; family Burkholderiaceae_D; genus QZKY01. Next base: position 5,203 of record CAZAWA010000067.1, read on the forward strand.
TTCCATCGCTCCGGCCTCGGATACGGGGTTCGAGACCAATATATCCACCGTGCCGAGCGAACAATTTACCCGTATTTCTATCAGGGTCGGCTCCTGCGCAGGCTCAACCCCGTAGTTGATTGCGTTTTCCAGCAATGGCTGCAACATCAGCGTGGCGACTTGCGCGGTACGCAACTCATCCTGAGTGATGCCACTCATGTCCCATTGCACCTGCAGGCGTTCACCCAGCCTGATTTTTTCAATCGAAAGGTATTGTCGGCATAGGCGGACTTCTTCCTCCAGCGTAGTCATGTCGCGTGCATCGCTCATAGACATACGAAACAGTTCGGCCAGGTCCTCCAGCGCGATTTCCGCTCGCAAAGGCTCCCGGCGGATCAGGGACAGCACGGCATTCAGGCTATTAAACAGAAAATGAGGGCGGATTCGCGCCTGCAGGGCCTGCAACCGTGCCTCGGACAAGGCTGGCGAAAACGCGCGCGCGCGCAACTCAAAATAATGCTGAAGCGCCATGCCAAACAGGCCGCCCAGCGCCATGCCCTCAGGAGCGGCAAGGTATCCGTAACTAAATCTGAACCAGTCGAGCGGCTGCAAAAAATAGATGATGATGCCGGTAACCAGCGCCGGAACCAGCGCGCACAACGCGCGTTGTGCCCAGGCCGACAGGGAACGGATAAAGCCGGTTGCCAACAACAGGCGTCGCATTCCGCACAAGACGAAAATCGAGGTCAGGGTTGCCCACTCCACCAGCAGCGAAGACTCCACAAAATTCAGCAGCCCCGCAAGCCATCCGTTCGCGCGAACAATGAATATTGGCACCACGACGGCGTTTACGGCAAACAGCGCCCGAAAAATTACGCCGGTATTGCAGTAATCCGGAATGACCAGTATTTCTGTCTGTTCGTCAGAAAGATTTGAAGAGGGCATGGCATCAGAACGCATTGGCAGGAGCGCGTTGTTTTATAATCATGCGAATAACCGGAACTCCATTATGACAGCACAAGCACCAAACAAAGGCGAAACATGGTCAGGCCGTTTCTCCGAACCCGTATCCGAGTTGGTAAAGCGCTACACCGCTTCCATATCATTTGACCAGCGACTGGCTGCCTTTGACATCCAGGGATCGCTTGCACACGCGGAAATGCTGCACGCGCAGGGCATTATCAACGAGCAGGACTATCGCGACATCCTGCGCGGGATGGCGCAAATTCGGGAGGAAATTGCCACCGGACAATTCGAATGGTTGCTCGACCTTGAAGATGTGCACATGAACATTGAAAAGCGCCTGACTGACATCGTCGGCGAAGCCGGCAAGCGCCTGCATACAGGCCGATCGCGAAACGATCAGGTAGCCACGGATGTGCGCCTTTACCTGCGCACCACCATCGATGACATTGTCAGATTGCTCAAGGCCTTGAGAAATGCGCTGCTGGATCTGGCCGAGCAGCATGCCGACACCATCCTGCCGGGGTTCACTCACATGCAGGTCGCGCAACCCGTCACCTTTGGTCACCATCTTCTCGCCTATGTTGAAATGTTTGGCCGCGACATGGAGCGCATGACCGACTGCCGCAAGCGCGTGAACAGATTGCCGCTCGGCGCGGCCGCGCTCGCAGGTACGACATTTCCAATCGATCGGGATCGCGTAGCGAGAACGCTTGGCTTTGAAGATGTTTGTCGCAATTCACTTGATGCCGTTTCTGATCGGGACTTCGCGATCGAATTCTGTGCAGGATCCGCATTAATCATGATGCACATTTCACGCCTGTCCGAAGAACTCATCATCTGGATGAGCCCGCGCGTCGGGTTCATTGACATCGCCGATCGCTTCTGCACCGGTTCGTCCATCATGCCGCAAAAGAAAAACCCGGATGTGCCGGAACTCGCGCGCGGCAAAACCGGACGCGTCAATGGCCACCTGATAGCGTTGCTGACACTGATGAAGGGGCAGCCGTTGGCCTACAACAAGGATAATCAGGAAGACAAGGAACCTCTTTTCGACACCGCAGATACCATTATCGACACGCTACGCATCTTTGCCGATCTGACGCTCGGCATCACCGTGAAGCCTGACGCCATGCGCGCGGCGGCATTGCAAGGCTATGCAACCGCAACCGACCTCGCCGACTACCTGGTCAAGAAGGGGTTGCCGTTCCGCGACGCGCACGAAGCCGTCGCGATGGCAGTTCGCACCTGCGTCGAAAAAGCCTGCGACCTGTCCGACCTGTCTCTGGACGAAATGCAACAGTTTTCAAAACTAATCACTGCGGATGTTTTTGCTGTCCTGACGCTGGAAGGCTCAGTTGCAGCCCGCGATCACATTGGCGGCACCGCTCCAGTGCAGGTCCGGGCTGCCATTGCCCGTATCCGCCAGCAGAACAATACCGTATGACAACATATTTCCAGGCTGGTCGATTGCGTCCTGATCGGTGATAATTCCGGGCGAACATTGACGCAATGCGATATTTTCTAATTCAGTACGGGAGTTTCTTTTGTTTTCGATTATTCAAGCCGCAGGCTGGCCCATCTGGTTTCTGCTAATCGCATCTGTCATCGCACTGGCTCTCATCATCGAGCGCCTCATGTACCTGCGCCGTGACCGCGTCCTGCCACGCACGCTTCTGGATGAGGTTGTCCAGGTCTACCGCAGCGAGCAAATCACCGATGAAATCGTTGACAAACTGGCTCAGAATTCGCCGCTCGGCTGCGTACTCGCTGCCGGCCTGCGAAATGTCGACGCACCGCGCGAAGTGATGAAAGAATCCATTGAGGAAGCTGGGCGCGGTGTTGCCCATAAACTGGAACGATTCCTTACTTCAATTGGCACCATTGCGACCCTCGCACCACTGATGGGGCTATTCGGCACCATCGTCGGCATGATCGAAATTTTTGGTGCGCAAAATGCGGTTGGTGCCAACCCGGTTCAACTGGCGCACGGCATTTCGGTTGCGCTCTACAATACCGGATTCGGTTTGCTGATTGCGATGCCTGCCCTCATTTTCTATCGCCATTTCCGTGCGCTGGTAGACAGCTTCATCGTCGACATGGAACAGCAAGCGGTCAAGTTTGTCGATATTGTGCACGGCAAGCGCAAATACTGATCGCAAGGTACAGCCCATGAATTTTCGCAGAGGAAAAAGTCGTGAGGATCCGGAGATCAACCTGATCCCATTCATCGATGTGTTGCTGGTAATCCTGATTTTCCTCATGATTACGACAACCTACAGCAAATTTTCGGAACTGCAGATAACGCTCCCGACTGCCGAAGCGGAAAAGATGCCGGAACGGCCCGCTGAAGTCAATGTCGCGGTAAATGCGCGGGGCGAATATGCTATCAACAATATACGCGTGTCGTATCGCGACCCGTCTGCGCTTGCCGTTGACCTCAAGAGCGCGCTCCCCGCCTCCGCTCGCGATCCGGTGGTCATTATTTCTGCGGACGGCGACGCCCCGCATCAGCGTGTTGTCAATGTGCTGGAGGCGGCTCGCCTTGCGGGACTGGAAAGACTGACATTCGCCACGCAAACCACGGCCGGCAAGTAAGCTACCGCCAGAGATCGTCCGAATCTTGTTTTCAGGCTGTTCCGGTACGCTGTTTCGTGCCGCCCTCATCTTCACGAATGGGATAACCCTTGTCTAATTCTCGACTCTTGCTGGAATCGACGCTCAAGCGCATCTGGGGACGACGAGGTCTGTTCGCCATTGCGCTTTGGCCGCTGTCGCTACTGTTTCGCATCGTGGTCACTCTGCGCCGCTGCCTTTATGCATCCGGCTTACTGAAGTCGACCCGTTTGCCAGTTCCAGTCATTGTCGTAGGCAATATCTTTGTCGGCGGCACCGGTAAAACGCCCTTCGTCATCTGGCTCGCAACAAGTCTGCGTGATGCCGGCTTCAATCCGGGAGTTGTCGCACGCGGATATGGCACTAGCCGCCAGCAACCCCTGCCCGTAACGAAGACCTCGCTCCCCCAGTATGCTGGGGACGAGCCATTGCTGATCGCCCAACGCACCGGCTGTCCGGTCATGATCGGAAGAGACCGCGTTGCAACCGGCCTTGCTCTTCTGGCAAACAACCCTGATACTGATGTCCTCATCTCGGATGATGGTTTGCAGCACTATGCCATGCATCGCGACATCGAAATCATGCTGTTCGACGAACGAGGCACTGGCAATGGCTGGATGCTTCCGGCTGGCCCATTGCGCGAATCCGCATCACGCAAATGCGACTTTACCGTCGTGAATGCAGCGGACATGAGCAATGGGGTGAGTGGGGTTGCCAAAATGAAACTCGCTGGCGATATTGCCGAAAACCTGAAAGACCGAACGCAGCACATCGCCATTTCCTCGCTGCAAACTGTTTTTGAAGGTCGCTTAGGCCATGCTCCACGAATCCTTGCAGCAGCAGGAATTGGCAACCCACAACGGTTTTTTTCGCATTTGCGCGCAGCTGGCCTACAATTCGACGAATTGCCGCTTCCTGATCATTTTGACTACAAAACCAGCCCTTTTCGCAATAAAGATGCCGACATCATCCTGATTACGGAGAAAGATGCAGTAAAATGTGCGCTTTTTGAGTCACCTGAAAATATCAGGCGATTGTGGGTCGTTCCTGTTACGGCGCTCGTTGATCAGGCGCTGGCAGAGCGAATTGTGGAGAGGTGTCGTGGAAGCCGGACTGCTTGATATCCTGGTGTGCCCGCTGTGCAAAGGGCCGCTGGCATACGATAGGAGCGCGCAAGAATTGATTTGCCGCCCGGACAAGCTTGCTTACCCGATCCGTGATGGCATCCCGATCATGTGGGCCGATCAAGCGCGCTTGCTGGATGCCGCACCCGAAGCAAAGGCCACTGGCAATTAAACGCTGCAACTTTTCAACCGCAGTGCCTTGGTAAAAACAACAACAGATGTCATTCGTCGTCATCATTCCTGCGCGCCTTGCGTCAACCCGTTTACCGGGTAAGCCGCTCGCCGATCTCGGCGGCAAACCTATGGTTGTGCGCGTTGCCGAGCAAGCCATGAAATCGGGCGCAAATCAGGTTGTCGTTGCAACCGATCATCTAGACATCGTCGCCGCCTGTGCGAAGCACGGCATCGCCGCGCACCTGACACGGGAAGATCATCCATCAGGAACGGACCGCATAGCGGAAGTTGCCGCTTCGATGGGCTTGCCTGACGACGCCATCGTTGTCAATGTACAGGGGGACGAGCCATTGATCGACCCGGCGTTAATCGCTGCAACGGCAGCACTCGTTTCCAGAGATACTCCTATGGCAACGGCTGCACACCCCATCAGCCTGATGCCTGAAGTCTTCGATCCGAATGTGGTCAAGGTCGCGCTGAATAAAGAAGGGCATGCCATTTATTTTTCGCGCGCCCCGATCCCGTGGAGCCGCGATGGATTTGCGCAATCAAAAGAAGTTCTTCCGGCCGGTTACAAGCCATTGCGCCATGTTGGCTTGTACGCATACCTGAATTCATTCCTGCAGGCCTATCCGGAAATGGAAATTTCCCCGCTGGAACAGATTGAAGCGCTGGAACAGTTGCGCATACTCTGGCATGGCCATCGCATTGCCGTTTATGTCACACATTCAACGCCTGCAGCGGGCGTCGATACGCCACATGATCTGGCGCGCGTGCAGCGGCATTTTGAAATGACCCCGGCAATGTAGCCACTTTTTCGAAGACAACTTTATTTATACCCTAGGAAAAAAATGCGACTCATCCTGTTAGGCGCACCCGGTGCCGGAAAAGGTACTCAGGCCAATTTCATCAGGGAAAAATACAACATCCCGCAAATTTCGACCGGCGACATGTTGCGCGCTGCCGTCAAGGCTGGCAGCCCGCTTGGCCTGGAAGCAAAAAAGGTGATGGATGCTGGCGGTCTGGTATCGGATAACCTGATCATTCAACTGGTCAAGGATCGGCTCAAAGAGCCTGATTGCGCCAAAGGCTATCTGTTTGACGGCTTTCCGCGCACGATTCCTCAAGCAGAATCCATGAAGGAAGCCGGCATCTCTATTGACCATGTGGTTGAAATTGATGTCCCCGACGAGGACATCGTCGCGCGGATGGTCGGCCGTCGGGTGCATCCGGCGTCCGGGCGCACCTATCATCTCCACTTCAACCCGCCGAAAGTGGCCGGGAAAGACGATGTGACTGGCGAAGACCTGATCCAGCGCGATGACGACAACGAAGCAACCGTAAAAAAACGCTTGGCCGTTTACCACGAACAGACTGAGGTACTGCTCGATTACTACGGCAAGTGGGCCCAATCCGGTCAACCGGGCGCCCCACAGTATTGCAAAATTGCCGGCGTCGGCGACATCGAACAAATCCGGGTCAACACGCTTGCAGCCCTGGAACGATAAGAAGCGACCAGAATTTTGCCAAGTGCACGAGAGTGGCGGCGCCGCCATCAACTTTGAATAAGTACCAATTGATTATCTTTTCGTGATACAGAAGGAGTAAACATGACAGCAGGTTTGTGGTTCATCATAGCTTGCGGCCTGATTGCCGTAATCTATGGAATATGGGCGCGTAACTGGATCCTGAAACAGGATGCAGGCAACGAGCGAATGCAGGAAATTGCTGCCGCCATTCAGCAAGGTGCAGGCGCCTATCTGGCGCGGCAATACCGCACCATTGCCATCGTTGGCGTAGTGCTGACCATCATCATTGCCGTACTTCCCGGCCTGGGCCTCAAGACTGCGATCGGTTTTATTATCGGTGCGGTTCTTTCCGGTGCCTGCGGGTTCATCGGCATGAATGTATCGGTGCGAGCCAATGTTCGCACCGCACAGGCAGCTACCAAGGGCATGAACGAAGCGCTCAATGTCGCGTTCAAGGGTGGCGCCATCACCGGCATGCTGGTGGCAGGACTTGGTTTGCTGGGCGTTGCCATCTTCTACATCGCGCTGG
>CAZAWA010000068.1:0-8645 GCA_964488675.1 uncultured Oxalobacter sp.
AGCATGACCTACAGCTTTGCCACAGCTTTGTCGATGTACAACTACGAGGACGAGGGTTCCAGTTTTCATGCCCCGTTTTTGCCGGCGCAGAAAACAGCGGCAATCACTGCGATGACGGCGTATGCCAATGTGTCCTTGCTGAGTTTTAGCGAGGTGACGGATTCGTCGCTCCCCAGCAACGCAGGCGACATTCGCTGGGGCAATACGACCAACCCGGATGTCGGAACGGCTTTCGGCAACTTCCCCGACGCAATTGATGATGACCAGCATGACATTGCGCAGGCGGGCGACATGTGGTTCGGGCCGAACGACCCGTCTTACAAGACGCCAACCCCCGGCACTTACGGTGGCGCGACATTCATTCATGAACTGGGACACGCGCTCGGACTCAATCATCCCCACCACAGCGCACTTGAGCCCATTGAGAAGGAGGATCAGCTCAAATACAGCATCATGAGCTACAAGTCCTACGAAGGGGACGACATGAGCCTCGGGTACAGCAACGATTATTACCCGACGACGCTGATGCTGAACGACATCCGGGCGATCCAGTTTCTGTACGGGATTAACTGGGACTACAACCGCGGCGACACGATCTATTCGTGGAAGCCGACCGATCGCATCTTCCAGACCATCTGGGATGGCGGCGGCAACGACACCATCAGCGCGGTCGGGCAGACGCAGGGCAGCTTAATCAATCTCAATTCCGGCGAATGGTCGGAAATGGGCGTGTCTTTCTATAACGGCGAGGCCGATGTCCGGGATGGCCTCACGATTGCCTATGGCGCCGAGATCGAAAACGCTATCGGCTCGGCCTTTGATGACGATCTTGTTGGCAACAGTTTGAACAACACGCTGACCGGCGGGGACGGCAACGATACGCTGGATGGAAGGGATGGCAACGACACGCTGGCGGGCGGTTACGGCAACGACATTCTTGTGGGCGGCGCCGGACAGGATGTCATGACCGGCGGCTATGGTGACGACGCGCTTGAAGGCGGAGAGGGTGACGATACCATGACCGGCGGCCACGGCAAAGACTCCCTCGACGGCGGAGTCGGCGCCGATACGATGATCGGCGGCTCGGGTGGCGACACCTATGTCGTGGATGATGGCGGAGACACGATAAAAGAGGTGAATGAAATCTATGGCCTGGACACGGTACAGGCTTCCATTACCTATACGCTGGGGGACTATCTGGAAGACCTCCTGCTGGTTTCCGGCAGTGGCGATATCAACGGCACCGGTAATGCGCTGAACAACACCATCACCGGCAATGAGGGGATCAACATCCTCTCGGGCGGGCTGGGCAACGACACCCTGTATGGCGGCGGGGGCGATGATTCGCTGCTTGGCGGCGCCGGCAACGATACGCTGGATGGCGAAGGTGGCGACGATGTGATGACCGGCGGCCTGGGCGACGATGTTTACTGGGTCGATAGCCTGTCCGATGTGGTGACGGAGAATGCGGATGAAGGAATCGATCTCGTCAATGCGGACCTTGTCTATTATTCCCTGGTTGGCACGCAGATCGAAAACCTGACGCTGCTTGGAGGGAATCCTGCTGCCGGCAGAGGCAACGATTTCGACAATATCATCACCGGAAACGGTGGCGTGAATATCCTCACCGGCGATGCAGGCGACGATACGCTCGACGGCGGCGCGGGCACGGACACGCTGGACGGCGGCGCGGGTGCCGACTCAATGCTGGGCGGCCTGGACGATGACACCTACATGGTTGATGATGTCGGCGATGTGGTCACCGAGCTGAAGGATGCCGGCGATTACGATGAAGTGAGAAGCACGATCAGCTACGCGTTGGGGGCCAACCTCGAAGAGCTGACATTGCTCGGCACCGATGACATTGATGGTGCGGGCAACGAACTGGACAACACCATTGTCGGCAGCGACGGCATCAACATGCTGTCGGGTGGTCTGGGGAATGATATTTATGAAGTCCAGACGATTGGCGACACCGTTGTGGAGGCGGCGAATGCCGGCATCGACGAAGTCCGGAGCAGCATCACCTTTATCCTGGGCGCCAATGTTGAAGATCTGATCCTGATGGATGATGCGGGTGATATCGACGGTACCGGTAACGCGCTCGACAACTGGATCGTTGGCAATAATGGCGTCAATGAGTTGACCGGCCTGGCGGGCAATGACAATCTCTATGGCGGTGCTGGTGCCGATCAGATGATTGGCGGTGCGGGCGACGACACCTACTGGGTGGATGATTCAAGCGATACGGTCATGGAGACGGATGGAATGGGCCTTGATCTCGTCAACGCTTATGCCACCTTCGTCATTGGTGACCATATCGAAAACCTGTCGCTTTACGGCTACGGCGACATCGATGGCACCGGCAACGGGATGGACAACAAGATCATCGGCAATGTCGGCGACAACACCTTGACGGGCGGCGGCGGTAACGACTGGATCTACGGCGGCATGGGCACGAATAAGCTGATCGGCGGCACAGGCGACGACACTTATCTGGTTGACTCTGCGAATGACACGGTGATCGAAAATGCCGGCGAGGGAACGGATACCGTTTATGCATCGACCACATACACGCTGAGTGCCGATGTCGAAAACCTGGTGCTGACCGGCAGCTTTAATCCGATCAATGGCACGGGCAATGATCTGGCCAACAAGATCACCGGCAACGAAGCGGACAATGTGATCGACGGCGGACTGGGCAATGACGACATGGCCGGTGGTCGCGGAAACGATGTCTATTTGCTCGACAATATCAACGACAAGGTGACGGAAGTGGCCAATGCCGGAACGGATGAAATCCGGATAGCCGCCAGTTATACCCTGGGCGCGAATGTCGAAAATCTGACGCTGCTCGGTGGCGGCAATGTCAACGGCACCGGCAATGCGCTGAACAATGTGCTGACCGGCAATAGCGGCGTCAACACTCTGACCGGCGGTGCGGGCAACGATGTCTATGTCATCGATGCGACGGACACGGTGGTCGAGCTGGCGAATGGCGGTATCGACGAGATCAGGATCGCGGCCACCTACACCTTGGCCGCAACACTGGAAAACCTCACCCTGCAAGATGGCGGCAACTTCAACGGCACGGGCAATGCACTCAGCAATGTTCTCAGGGGCAATGCCGGCGACAATGGGCTGGATGCCGGTGCCGGCAACGACACGCTCTACGGCGGCGCAGGAACAAACACGCTGACTGGCGGTATCGGCAATGATATTTATCTCGTCGATGATCTGGGCAGCAACACCATCACGGAAGGCTCCAGTGAAGGCACTGATCTGGTGATGTCATCGGCCTCCTCGCATACACTAAGCGCGAATGTCGAAAATCTCACCTTGACCGGCACAAGTAACATTAACGGCACCGGCAATGCGCTCAACAATGCCATCATCGGCAATGCGGGCAACAATGCGCTGGCAGGCGGTGGGGGCGCGGACACGATCAATGGCGGGCTCGGCAATGACACGCTGGATGGCGGAAACGGCGCAGCCGACGGCGCGGCCGACAAGCTGGGGGGCGGTGCAGGCAATGACACCTATATTGTTGATCTCAAGGCCGCGAGTACCAAGGTGGCGCTTGAGGATACGGTGACCGAAGGCAAGGATGCCGGTAACGACACCATCGAGCTCAGGACAGCCCTTCCCGGTGCAAGTGTGTACACGACACTGACTTTGGGCGCCAACATCGAGAACATGGACGCGTCTCTGACGGGAACGACCAGGCTCAACCTCACCGGCAACGCCCTGGCGAACATCCTGACAGGCAATGCTGCCGACAATGTGCTGGATGGCAAAGCCGGTGAAGACAGCTATGTCGGCGGCGCCGGCAATGACACCTATGTGCTTGATCTGTGGGAGGAGCTCGGCAATATCACGGAGCTGGCTGGTGGTGGTGGAGCCGATCTGGTAAAGATTGTTTTCAAGAATGTTGCAACCGAAGCGGAAATCATCATGCTCGACGGCAATCTGAGCGAGGTTGAAAATGTCACTATCACCGGCACGGGCTTGTTTGATGTCACCGGCAACGATCGGGCCAATGTGCTGACAGGGAATGCTTCAGTCAATGGGCTTTACGGCGGTGACGACGACGATACGCTGAGCGGACTTGCCGGCAACGATCTTCTCGAGGGCGGCGGCGGTAACGACACGCTTAACGGCGGCGCGGGCAACGATGTGATGACAGGTGGTGCGGGCAATGATGTCTATTTTGTTGATGCACTGGGGGATGTCGTCACGGAATACCTCGGCGAAGGGACAGACACGGTTAATTCACTGCTGAACAAATATGTCCTTCATGGTTATGTCGAAAACCTGATCCTCGGCGGTTCGATTGCAGAGGGCAGCGGCAACGATCTGGGCAACACGCTGACGGGCAATGCCGCAGCCAACAAGCTCTACGGGATGGATGGGGACGATACCCTGTTGGGGCTGGCAGGCAACGACACGCTTGATGGCGGCCTGGGCAACGATACGCTTGATGGCGGCGTTGGCAAAGACATTTTCCTTTTCAGTACGGCGCTGGATGAATTGACCAATGTTGATCAGGTCGTCAGTTTTGTCGTGGCCGACGATACGATCTGGCTGGAAAATGCAATCTTCACCAGCCTGGGCGTGACAGGTGTGTTGGCTGCCGGCGCGTTCAACAGCGGCGCGGGAATGATGACGGGTGCGCAGGCGGATGACCGCATTGTCCTGAATACGACGACGGGCGATCTGTACTATGACGCAGATGGCAATGGCGCTGGCGCTGCGGTCAAGTTTGCGACGCTGGTCGGCATTGTCGGCACGGTGACCAACGCGGATTTTTTTGTTGTGTGACGAGGTAAAATATGGCCGCAAACAAAAAGCGCGCCTCGGCGCGCTTTTTGTTTTTGAATGAAAAAATTACGGCGCGAATGACGATCCGCAACCGCAGGTATTGTTGACGGTTGGGTTCTTGATCACGAACTGCGCGCCGTTGATGTCTTCCTTGTAGTCGATTTCTGCGCCCACCAGATACTGGTAGCTCATGGCGTAAATCAGCAACTTGACGCCGTTCTTCACCATCGTGGTGTCATCGTCGTTGACGGTCTCGTCGAAGGTGAAGCCATACTGGAAGCCCGAGCAACCGCCACCCTGCACAAAGACACGAAGTTTCAAATCGGGGTTGCCTTCTTCGGCGATCAGTTCGGCCACCTTGTTTGCGGCGCTGTCGGTAAAGTTGATCGGGGCGGGCATTTCAATCACTGCATTCATGGGGAACTCCTGTTTAGGCTACTGTATGGCGCAATTATAGTCCCGCTTCAATAATCATGCTTTGGCCATCGCCAGTTGCAGAACAGGTTCTGCCGGTTGCTCGTGGGAGAGTTTGCCGGCTACCAGTGCGCCAGCATGCATTTCCAGTTTTTTATAGTTGACATCGCCGGTGATGCGGGCTTTTGGCTGCATTTCCAGCATTTCTGACGAAAAAACGGAACCGTTGATTTCGCCGTTCGTGACCAGATGCGCGACACGGACTTCACCGTCGATCCGTGCCTGTTCAGAGATCACAAGCAGGCTGGGTTTGCCGGTTTCGGCGACGACATTGCCTTTGATATGGCCATCGATGCGCATGCCGCCAGTGAAGCGGACATCGCCCTGCACGCGGGTCGTGGAACCAATCAGGGTGTCGATGGAATTCTTGGGTTTGCGGTTGAACATCGGTGATACCTCACTCATAAACTGGCGGATTGTTGCGCCCTCATCTGGCCTTTTTCCAGTATGCGAGCATGGACCGATTTGATAATGGCGCCTTCTGGCAGCGTCAGCACGCCTTCCAGTCGCTGATAATGCTTGAAGCTGATCCGGTATTTGTCCGAATCACCCGATTTTTCCTGGGGAAAGGCAATGATAACATTCTTCCCCCCCTGCAAAATCGTTACTGCCAGTTGCAAGTCGCCCGTAAAATCGAGTTTGCCGCCGCCGCCCTGCATTACGAGCATACGGTAGCGGACCTGATTCTGGGCAACCGGTTCCAGCACCAGACGCCGGATGCTGATGCCCTTGGCGCCCGTGTTGGCCGGCAAAAGGCTTTCGAAAAATGACAAATCTTCCTTGAGCTTGGTATTTTCCGTTTCCAGCGACTTGATTTGATCACGCAGGGGCTTTTGCGCGGCGCGCTCGATGTTGATTTCAGATTCGGAAGCATTCACCCGGCTTGTCAGGCGATCCCGCTCAAGCTCGAGTTGTTTTACGCGGTGTTCCAGCAGTCCTACCTGTTCGCCGACATTCGGGCCAAATCCGGCAAAACTGCGCCCCAGATCGTAGGCCCACATCGCAATGGCGCCGGCAAGTCCCAGTGTTACCACCCAGAACAAAAGCCGCATCGGCCACGGCAACTGGCTGCGGATCATCATTTTTGGCGCAGAAATCGACATGCGCCGGGACCAGAGCTTGCGTTTCATTCTGGGGGCAGGCCTATGGAATGATCGGAATGTGTTGCAGACCGGTGGTTTCATCCAGTCCGAACATGAGGTTCATGCATTGCACGCCCTGGCCGGCTGCGCCTTTGACCAGATTGTCCTCAACCACAAGGATAACCAGCGTGTCGCCGCCACCGGGGCGATGCACGGCGATGCGCACAAAATTGGACGCGCGTACGCTGCGGGTTTCCGGGTGGCTGCCCGCTGGCATCACATCGATGAAGGCAGCACCCCGGTAGTGGTTCTCGAACAGTGCCTGGAAATCGGTGTCGCGCGCTTCCGGCAGGATGCTTGCGTACAGCGTTGAATGGATGCCGCGGATCATCGGCACCAGATGTGGCACGAAAGTCAGCCCCACCTTGCGCCCGCCGGTCAGGGCTTCCAATCCCTGTACAGTCTCCGGCAGGTGGCGATGTCCTGCCACGCCATAGGCGCGGAAATTGTCGCCCGCTTCGGCCAGCAGCACATGGATTTCAGCGTTGCGTCCGGCACCGGAAGTGCCGGACTTGGAATCCGAGATTAGCGCGGATTCATTCACCAGCGGCTTGCCATGGGTCAGCAGCGGCGCATAGCCAAGCTGGATCGATGTCGGATAACATCCCGGCAGGCCAATCACACGCGCTTTCGCGATGGCTGCGCGGTTCACTTCGGCCAGACCATATACCGCTTCGGCCAGGATTTCCGGGCAGGTGTGCTTCATCCGATACCATTTTTCAAACTCGGCCGCATCCTTCAGTCGAAAATCGGCAGCCAGGTCGATAACTTTCACGCCAGCGGCGAGCAGTTCGGGCGTCTGCGCCATGGCCACGCCATGTGGCGTGGCGAAAAACACGACGGCGCAGTCGGCCAGGTTCGCCTTGTCCGGCGTGGTGAATTGCAGGTTCACACGACCGCGCAGCGACGGGAACATGTCCGCGACGGCAATGCCGTCTTCCTTGCGGGAAGTGATGTGGGTGAGTTGAACCTGTGGATGGGCGGACAGCAGGCGCAACAACTCCACCCCTGTGTATCCCGTGCCGCCGACGATGCCAACCTTGATCATGGCTTGTCCTTGAGTCAAATTGCCTTGGAGCATGGCATTGTACCAGCGCATACCGGGTCAACAGGCTTGAAATGTAACAAAACAAAAAAGCCGTCGGGAAGACGGCTTTTTTAATATTTGCGGGACAGAATCATTCATCGCCGGGGACAGAGTTGCAACTCTGTCCCACGGGAAAAAAGAATACTCTGTCCCCAACAGTTCCTGTGCGAGCGATGCGCAGCAATTAGCGCTTGGAGAACTGCTTCGCGCGGCGAGCTTTGCGCAGACCAACTTTTTTCCGTTCGACTTCGCGCGCATCGCGGGTGACAAAACCGGCTTTTGACAGCGCAGGTTTCAGCGTTGCATCGTAGTCGATCAGCGCGCGGGTGATGCCGTGGCGGACTGCGCCAGCCTGGCCGGATTCGCCGCCACCATCTACATTGACCTTGATGTCAAAACGGTCGGTGTTGTCGGTCAGCACCAGCGGCTGGCGGATGACCATCAAGCCGGTTTCGCGCGAAAAATATTCGCTGGCAGGTTTGCCATTGACGACGATTTGGCCAGTGCCGGCCTTGATGAATACGCGAGCCACAGCACTTTTGCGACGGCCGGTTCCGTAATTGTAGTTACCGATCATGTCTGCTCCTTACAGTTCAAGTGCTTTGGGTTGCTGCGCGGTGTGAGGATGCGTCGCATCGCCGTACACTTTGAGCTTTTTGATCATCGCGTAGCCGAGCGGGCCTTTGGGCAGCATGCCCTTGACGGCTTTTTCGAGTGCGCGACCCGGAAATCGCTGTTGCATTTTCTGGAAATTGGTCTCCCTGATGCCGCCCGGATAGCCGGTGTGGCGGTAGTAGGTTTTGTCGGTATTTTTGGTACCGGTAACGCGCAATTTGCCCGCGTTGACGACGATGATGAAATCGCCGGTATCGACGTGCGGAGTAAATTCCGGTTTGTGCTTGCCGCGCAGTCGGCGTGCCACTTCGCTGGCAACACGGCCGAGGACTTTGTCCGTCGCGTCAATCACGAACCAGTCGCGCTTGACCTCATGGCCTTTAGCGGAAAAAGTTTTCATGTTGACTTCCTAACTAGATTAAACGCTCAAATTGGTGGTTCCGCTTATGCCCGCCATCGCTGGCGCCCGCCGATCGCAAGGCCTTCGGGCAGCAGGTCAACGCGCT
>CAZAWA010000068.1:8655-12014 GCA_964488675.1 uncultured Oxalobacter sp.
TAAAACAGACTTGTGATTTAAAGCAAGCCTCATATTGTTTTTCTTTTGGGGGAAAAGGTTTTAATTTTGACTTCCTAAAATGATGAATAAGCCCAAATGGTGGTTCCGTCTTGGGTGCTGCTTGCGGACTCGTCCTTATTATGATTCCCTGGGCGAACGGGAACTGGCAATTATAGCCTTTTCAAGTATCAGGCGTCAAATGCTTGAAGAAGGGGGCAAATAAAAAACCCGAAACCGGCAAAGGTTTCGGGTTTAAGACCGCGTCAGGCAAGACGGGGGAGAGTAGGCGATGCTCAAATAATAGGCATCAGCTTGCTTCGGGGCGAATTATATCAGGATTCGGTTGAACGCGTTTGGCGCGCAAAGTTGCCATGCAGGCATTCAAAAAGTGTTGCTAATTAGTGCGGATGCAAGCTGCCGGTCAGCAGCAGCACGATTCCGATGCCCAATGCGACCAGCAACACTTGCGTGATGGATTCGCGGATGCTTGCGCGCCGTTGCATCTGCGGCATCAGATCGCTGACGGCGATGTAAATGAAGCCGCTGGATGCCAGCACGAGCGCATACGGAATCAGGCTGCTGGCGTTGGCCAGCGCGACGAAGCCCACTACGCCGCCGACGACGGCCATCAAACTGCATATCAGGTTGTACGCAAGGGCGCGTGTTCGCGAGAAACCGGCGTTCAACAGCACGATGAAATCGCCAACTTCCGTCGGGATTTCGTGCGCGAAGATGGCAAGGCTGGTCATCAGGCCAAGTTTCGGGTCTGCCAGAAAGGCCGCCGCGATCAGGATGCCATCGGTGAAGTTGTGGAAGCCGTCGCCGACCAGGATCATCCAGCCGGATTTTCCGGCCTGACGGGCGTCGTGCCCATGATGGTGCTGATGGCCGTCATGTTCATGGTGGTGCGAGTGGCGCAGGATGGATAATTTTTCCAGCAGAAAAAAACCAAACAGCCCCGCCAGCAGCGTCATGAACAGGTAGTGTGAGTCGATGCTGGACTCGAAGGCCTCCGGAAGCGAGTGCAAAAAAGCGGTTGACAGCATGATGCCGACCGACAGGCTGACCGTGCGCTCAACCATCCTGGACAGCAATGCAAAAGACAGCACCGCCGCCGCAGCGATGCTGGCGACGCCGGACAGGAGGGTCGCAAGCAGGATATAGAGCAGAGTCGTGTCGATGGCCATCTCCTTTTGCAACTGAGTTGCAAGCAGGCGAGCAGTCTACCACTTTTGCAAACAGTCGGTGTGGTTAAACCAACAGCAAAAAGCGCAGCCAAATTTTCCTGGCGAACCTTGAGTGGCCAAATCGATGATGAACGATTAATGGCTCACAGGCCGCCCTGAAATCCGTTTTGTCGCCACGCCTCGAAAACGATGACGGCGACGGCGTTGGACAGGTTCAGGCTGCGGTTGTCGGGCCGCATCGGCAGGCGGATGCGTTGCGCGGGGGGGAAGGTGTCACGCAATGAGCCTGGCAACCCCTTGGTTTCTGAGCCGAACACAAACACATCACCGGGCTTGAATGCCGCGTTGGCAAACGGCGTCGATCCGTGTTTCGTCAGCGCGAAAACGCGCGCCGGGTCGGGCATTTCGCTTTCAACGAAGGCATGCCAGTCCCGATGCACTTTCATCGTTGCGTATTCATGATAGTCGAGGCCTGCGCGGCGCATCTTCGCGTCTTCCAGCGGAAAGCCGAGCGGCTCGATCAGGTGCAGCTGTGCGCCGGTGTTGGCGCACAGCCGGATGACATTGCCGGTGTTCGGCGGGATCTCGGGTTCAACCAGGACGACATGAAACACGGGTAATTTCCTTAATTGGGTGCCCGGGCCAGCACCAGGTTCGTTATGCGTGCCGCGCCGAAGCGTTTGAGCGTGGCAGCCAGTTCGCCCAGCGTCTCGCCGGTGGTCATCACATCGTCGACAATGCCGACATGGCTTCCCCTGATGCGGTCAATGACATCGGGGGCAACGGTGAATGCGCCGCGTATGTTCTTGCGGCGATCCCTGGGCGGCAGCATGGCTTGCGCCGCCGTGTTCCGTACCCGTACCGCAAGCTGCGACATCAGTGGCGTGCCAAGTGCCCGTGACAGCGGTCTGGCAATTTCATGCGCCTGGTTGAAGCCGCGTTCGGCCAGCCGCTGCGCGCCGAGCGGAACGGCAATCAGCAGAGATGGCAGGTCAGCATCGCCGGCAGGGGTGCGCAGCCACGCATCATGCAGCAGTTGCGCAAACAGCGGAGCAAGCGCAAGTTTGCCGCCGAACTTGAGAGACTGCACCAATTGGTCAACCGGCGCGGCATAATCAGTTGCCGCTATCGTCGCATCGAATGCAGGCGACCGGTTCAGGCAGTGCCCACAAACGACGCGGTCACTGCCAGGACGGTAGGGAAGGACTGTCGCGCATTGTGCGCAACGGTCGGGATGCCGGAAGAAGAATTGCGAGTGGCAGCCATTACACAGCGCGCCATTTGCACCGCTTCCGCACAATGCACACGACGATGGCATGGCGGCTGAAAGGCGGCGGCTTATGCGATGCGTGATGCGGGAGAAGGTCGAGAACATGGGGCGGTTGCGAGCGCGAGCAGTTACACTAGCGCCATTATCTCACCAGCCGCAAATGCCGTGCCAACCTCTTGCAGCCAAAAACTCGAAACCGGAATTGATCCGCAGCGCGTGCGCACCCTGTTTTCATTCCCGAAAACGGTTGTCGCTTCGGGCTTCCTGCGGCGAGAGATTTCACAAAGGATGCAGGAACGCCTCGACATTGTGAGGCTGGTGCCGGAGACGGTGCTCGATGCCGGTTGCGGTGCGGGGGAGGATTTGGTGGCGCTGCGGCGGCGCTATCCGCGCGCGCGGATGATCGGTGCGGACATTTCAAACGCGATGGTCGAGGCTGCGCGCATCCGGTGTCGTGAGGCAGAGCCATATTTGCGACGCATATTCGGTCGCTTCTTGGGGGGCGATACCGCGCTGGCCTTGCATTGCTGCGATCTCGCCAGCCTGCCGCAGGCGAGCGGTTCGGTGGCATTGTTGTGGTCCAACCTGGCGCTGCACTGGCACCCGCAACCGCAGGCGGTGTTTGGGGAGTGGTTGCGCGTGCTGCGCACGGAAGGGTTGCTCTCGTTTTCCTGCTTCGGTCCGGACTCGTTCAAGGAGTTGCGGCAGGCGTTTGCAGCGGCAGACGATTATCCGCATGTCCTTCCGTTTGTCGACATGCACGATCTGGGCGACATGCTCATGGCTGCCGGATTCCCTGCGCCGGTGATGGACATGGAAAAGGTGACGGTGACCTATGAGGCACCGGAGCAGTTGATTGCCGATGTGCGCGCATTTGGCGGCAACCCGCTGTCGCACAGACG
>CAZAWA010000069.1:0-11979 GCA_964488675.1 uncultured Oxalobacter sp.
GTCCATGCGAAAAGCAAAATTTTTGGCGTGGTCATCCCGGTTATTAAAGACCACATTGAATACGCAGCGTTCAAACGCTTTTTGCACTTCGGCCTCGCTATGCGTCAATGCGCGTGTAACGCGCAGCAGAGTCTGGTAGCTCGAGCCAGGCACACGAAAATCGAGGTTGAGTGCGCCTGCCAGGGAGTGAACGGGCACCCGCATGTCCTGAATACGGTCAAACCGCTGGATGCCAAAGGCTGCCATTTTCGACCCAAGGTCGAAATGGCGGGTAAGCGGCATATCCAGTTGGCATAAGCGCGCCATTTCGGAATAGAGGTGCTCAATGGCGCATTGGAGTTGGCAAATCTTGTCACAATTAACATTATGCAGGCGTTTGGTACGCAAAAGCAAATTGTGTTGGAGTAGCCCCTATGTGCCATCGCAGTCGAAAATACGCTATCCGCAAGCATTGAAAACGCTGCAACCTATTATGCAGAAAACATAACGCATTTCATAACAAGAACGCCCGGCAAATTTAGCCAGGCACTTGAAATTTATCGTTGTATAACTTATTGATTTAATTGGTTTTGTGCGCTTGAGACATAATAGCGGCCCGCCAATAAAAAACGCCCGTGCTGCCACGGGCGTTTTTCGGTTCGGGAAACGAAGCGTTTCTTAGAATTTGTGGGTGATGCCGACTGCAAAAGCGTTGACGGAATCAGAGCCGGCTCTCGTGTCCTGCCCTGCAGGCCAGCTGGTTTTGGTGCGCGCATAATCCGCATACACCGCTGTGCGCTTGCTCAGGTTGTGGGTATAACCGATGGCATACTTCGACTGTTTGTCATGCGCAAAGTCATCCCACTTGGCCTGGCTGTAAGCCGCCTTGATCAGGCCGCTGCCCATGGCATAGGTCAGGCCAACAAGGAAGCCTTTTTGCTTTTCGTCATAGGTAGGGATTTTGGTTGACTCGTAACCGGCAGAAATCCTGGCCGGGCCGAACTGGTAGGAACCACCGATGTTCCACAAGGAGTTGCCGATGCTGCCGGCATGAGCCTCGTTGGCAAGCTTGTCATAGTTGGCAACCAGGTACAGCGGGCCGTTGGTGTAGGTGGCGTTCAGGGCGTAACCTGCTTTGGTGCCTGAAGAATAGCCACCATAGTCGGTATTGGATGCCTTGAGCGTGTAGCTCGCGCCCAGCTTGACGCCGTTGTATACCGGGCTGTCCCAGCGGACGGTGTTGCTGAGGCGCGCGGTGCGGATGTCGGACTCGATCATGCCGCCGATGCCATACTGCTGGAACGGATCCAGGACGCGGTAGGTTTCGGTGGAGAGCTGGTTCATGCGGCCAACGCGAACATGGCCGAAAGAGCCCATCAGGCCGACATTGGCTGCGCCGTCAAACAATTGACCGCTGTTGATGGAATCGGAAGTGCCGTCCTGCAACTGAAAGCGCTGCTCCAGGTTGAAGGTGGCTTTCAGGCCGCCGCCGAGGTCTTCGGAACCACGAACACCGAGACGGTTGTTGTAGTTCTCACCCATGTACAGTTGTTTGCCGGACTCCTTGATGAAGCCGACATCAACGGCACCGTAGATGGTTACACTGGATTGTGCATGGGCGACACCAGCGGCGCCCAGTACTGCAAGTGCGATAAACGATTTTTTCATGTCGTAATCCTATACACAGGGAATTTATAAAAATTTGTAAGCCAAACAGGCTTTGCGCTCCCTGATTGTGCCAGTGGCACCGGCAAAATTCCAGTACTTTGGGTCAGGTTCCATATTTCCGGCTTCATTTCGTTGTATTTATGCTTCCCTGCGAACCGCCAGGGCAATAAAAAACGCCCGTGCTGCCACGGGCGTTTTTCAGTTCGGGAAACGAAGCGTTTCTTAGAACTTGTGAGTCACGCCAACTGCGAAAGCGTTAACCGAATCGGAACCAGCCGTCGAAACAAAAGTGGTCTTGGTGCGGGAGTAGTCAACATAGACCGCCGTGCGCTTGCTCAGGTTGTGGGTGTAACCGATGGCATACTTCGACTGCTTGTCATGCGCACTGTCATCCCACTTGGCCTGGCTGTAAGCCGCCTTGATCAGACCGTTGCCCATGGCATAGGTCAGGCCAACCACAAAGCCCTTCTGCGACTCGCCAGCACCATGTGCATCGGTGCTCTCGTAGCCAGCAGACACTTTTGCCGGGCCAAAGGCGTAGGAGCCACCGATGTTCCAGTGCTTGTCACCTTCATCGCCATTGGCCGGCTTGTCGTAGTTGGCAACCAGGTACAGCGGGCCGTTGGTGTAGGTGGCGTTCAGGGCGTAACCTGCTTTGGTGCCTGAAGAATAGCCACCATAGTCGGTATTGGATGCCTTGAGCGTGTAGCTCGCGCCCAGCTTGACGCCGTTGTATACCGGGCTGTCCCAGCGGACGGTGTTGCTGAGGCGCGCGGTGCGGATGTCGGACTCGATCATGCCGCCGATGCCATACTGCTGGAACGGATCCAGGACGCGGTAGGTTTCGGTGGAGAGCTGGTTCATGCGGCCAACGCGAACATGGCCGAAAGAGCCCATCAGGCCGACATTGGCTGCGCCGTCAAACAATTGACCGCTGTTGATGGAATCGGAAGTGCCGTCCTGCAACTGAAAGCGCTGCTCCAGGTTGAAGGTGGCTTTCAGGCCGCCGCCGAGGTCTTCGGAACCACGAACACCGAGACGGTTGTTGTAGTTTTCGCCCATGTACAGCTGTCTGCCGGACTCCTTGATGAAGCCGACATCAACGGCACCGTAGATGGTTACATTGGATTGTGCGTGGGCAACACCAGCGGCGCCCAGTACTGCAAGTGCGATAAGCGTTTTTTTCATTTGATAGTCCTTTGCATGGGAAAAACTTGTTAAAGATCCGTAAAGGTCGGTCGAACTGAACATTCGGATAGATGAACGATATAGGTTTTCCGGCGCGAGCAAAAGCAATTGCTGCATCCGCGCGTAAAAATTTGTTTGAAAGCCCCAAAATGCCGCCACTTTGTTGTATTTATGAAACGCGGCTGACGGCCAACCTTTGCCGCACACTCGCCTGAAAATCCCCTGCCAGCAGCGCACCGGATTTTGGCGCGGGAGCTGGCGGCATTTTCATATTAACAACACCGGGAGCTGCATCACGCCGGCACGACAAGATGGTCCGGCGGGAGGCCTTGCCGCTGGCGTTCGACCATCATCTCGAACGCCTTTTCCAGATGCCGCGCATACAAGTCCGTCTGGAACAGCGGTTGCGCCAGCCGGTTCTGCGCCAGCCTGTCCTTAATCGCCGCCAGCTTGTCCGGCTGCGTGGCAAGTTCCACAATCAGCGCCTCATACTGCTCGCGGGTGTCCGTCACCAGCTCGGGCAAGCCCATCGCGCCCAGCAAACTGGCCGCCACCCTGGACGCAAACGCTTCGCCCAGGCAGGTCACCACCGGCAGGCCTGCCCACAGGGCATCGCTCGCCGTCGTATGCGCGTTGTAGTAAAAGGTGTCCACGAACAAATCGGCCTGACGGTGCCGGGACAGATGCTCTTCCTTATTCACTCTGCCTGCAAAGACCAGGCGATCCGCCGCGATGCCGCGGCGATCCGCCTCGCGCCACAAATTGCGGGCTGAGAATTCATTTCCACCCAGCAGCCACAATACGCTCTTGGGAACCTGCTGAAGCAGGCGCATCCAGATGTCGAACACATCCGGCGTAAGCTTGTAATCGTTGTTGAAACAGCAGAACACGAAACCGTCTTCCGGCAGACCCAGCTCGCTGCGGGTGAACACCCGATCCGATATCTCGCGCTTGCGATCATTGGGCTGGTAGGTGTGCGGCAGGTAGGCAATCTTTTCGGTATAGTATTCCCGGTACGACTCCGGTATCAGCACCGGATCAGCGACGATGTAGTCGATATAGTCCGCCCCCAGCGTGCCGGGATAGCCCAGAAAGTTGACCTGCACCGGCGCAGCGCGGTGGGCAAAGATGCCAGCGCGACCATCCATGGTATAGCCGTTGCGGTTGATGGCGATATCTATGCCCAGTTCACGCGACTTCGCGACAATTTCCTGGTCGCTCAGATCCTTCACATCCAGATAGTGATCCACCCCGGCCGCCACACGGCGGCGCGCGTCGTCTTCCGGTTCAACGCTGAAGGAAAATGCGTAAATCTCGAACCGGCTGCGGTCGTGGATCTCAAACAGTTCCGCCATCAGCGACATGCCCGGATGGTTGTGGAAGTCGGCTGAGAAATAGCCAACCCGGATCTTGCCGCTGGCGGCCGGAGCCGTTTTTTGTGTGGCAAGCTTCTCGCCTGCCATCGCAGGATGCAGCCCTGACGAATACGAGGTCGCGCAGACCTTCAAGGTTGCCGGATGCGTCGGCGTGGCAAGCAAGGTGAACGGAACCGTCACGCTGACCCCGCGCTCGACATAGGCCGCAATCTGCGCGAATGCCGCTTCAATGCCCTCCCAGTTGCACAATCGCATTTTGGTGTGCAGCCATTGCCCGTACCCGAACTCGATCTCCGGTTTCAAATCCAGCGCCCGCACCAAACTGCGCAAGGCCTCGTCAAAACGCTTTTCTTCGCTTAAGACAACGCCCTGGTTGAGCCATGCCTGCGGATCGTCCGGGCTGAGTACCAGCGCCTTTCCGTACATTTCCAGCGCCTCAGCATAGCGCGCCTGCTTCTTGAAAACATTACCCCGATTGAGCCAGGCACTGGCATACTCCGGATTGAGCGCAAGCGACTTGTCATAGCATGCAATCGCCTCTTCGTGCCAACCCTCCTCAGCCAGACACAAGCCCAGATTGAGGAAGCCCTGTGCATTGCCGGCATCCAGCGCGATGGACTGCTCCGCGAGCGGCCTGGCCTCTTCATATTTTTTCACCCTGATCAGCGCCGCCGTCAGATTGGTGATGACCGAGACCCTGCCGGGCGCCGCCGCCAGCGCCGCGCGGAAGGCCACCTCGGCCGCCGGGAAATCTTCCTTTTCCATGCAGGCAACCCCTTCGAAGAAGCGTTGCCGCGCCCTGTCCATGTTGCCCATTATTGCCGTTGACCTTTACCCGTTATCGATCGCACCGCCGGTGCGTCATCTGCGCCCGCACCCGCCCCGCCGAGCGCCTCGATCAGGGGTTGCAGTTGCTGTTTGTAGTGCTGCCAGTATCCGACGCGCGCAGTGTGGAACAGGGTTGAATCCACCGCAGGGTGCGTGTCGGCATCATCTCCATTGACGCCGACATAATCAAAAATTCTTGCCCTGGTCGCCAACGGATCGGCGACCAGTTCTTCGTAGCTGATTTCCAGCATGGGGATGTTCAACACATCGCGCCAGTGTGCCACCAGGCGATGATGCTGACGGTGGAAAAAGCCCAGATCGCCCAGATGATTAGCGTACGCATGCTCCTCACCGGCAAACTCCTTGCAATAGCACGCCAGACACAGATCCAGCGGATGCCGCCGGACATGAATCAAGGCGGCCTTCGGAAACAGGCGGTGAATGAACGGCAGTCTCCATGAATTATCCGGCGGTGTGGACACCAGATGCCTGATGCCGCCCTTGAATGACCGTCCGACATCGCCCATGTATTCCTCGGCGATGTCGACAAAATCCGCTGCCAGCCGATTCAGATCCTCCGTTCCGAGAGCCGCTTCTTTTTCTTCATGCGTCAATGCTTCGCCCCCCACCCGATCTGGCAATGGCAGGTGGGCGACGGCATACTGCTCATCCAGCATAAAAACATGGTGGTGCGTGGCCATCAGCCTTCCCGTCAGCGACTTGCCCGAACGAGGCATGCCGAAGATGAAGACGGGTTGCGGCAAGCTGTGCGACGCCTTGGGATAATCGCCCATACTTGACAACGAGTACAGACTGATCAGGCGATCGACCCTGCTGCGCACCGCCTCCCGCTCGAAAACGCCCGGATCCAGCGCATTGGCCTCGCTGATTGCCCCGAACGCTTCGGCATGGCGCCCCAGAGCCTCATAGGTCTCAGCCAGAGCTTTCAGCGCAAAACGCCGCTCCTTCATGCTTCCGGATGTTACCAATTCCTGCCACATGACAAGCGCCTCGGCATGGCGCCCTTCCGCCGCAGCCAGACGCGCGCGCAGCCGCTCGGTTTTTCCGGGCGGAATGGCATCCGGGCTGCGCGCCAAATCCTCGATCAGACTGGCCGCTTCGGAAAGCCTGCCCAGATCAATCAGCACACCAGCCAGCCCGAGCGCCGCCGCCAGCAGTCCGGGGGCCAACGCCAGCGCCCGCCGGTAGTGCCCGCACGCTTCCTCAAACTGCTCTTCCCGCACCAGCCATCCGGCCAGGTTGTAATGGGCGGTGGCAAGATCCGGTTTGAGCCGCAGCGCCTCCCGAAAAGCCGCGCGCGCCAGGGAAATGCCCTTTGAGGCAAAAGCCCGCCCCAGACTGTCATGCAGTTCTGCAATATCCGGGCGCAGTTTGACCGCCTGCTGGAAATGCCAGATCGCCGCATCGATCTCGTACTCCTGGAGCAGTATGTTCGCCAGATTGGCATGTGCCTGAAAATAGGCCGGATTTATCGCGAGCGCCTTTTCGTACTCCGCCTTGGCCGCAGCCATATCGCCCCCGTCGGCCCGTTCGTCCGCGCGCGCCTTGTGGATTTCTGCCGGGTTTGGTATCGACATGGCTGGTGTTCGCAATCTGTGCTTTACGCCGGCACGACAAGATGGTCCGGCGGGAGGCCTTGCCGCTGGCGTTCGACCATCATCTCGAACGCCTTTTCCAGATGCCGCGCATACAAGTCCGTCTGGAACAGCGGTTGCGCCAGCCGGTTCTGCGCCAGCCTGTCCTTAATCGCCGCCAGCTTGTCCGGCTGCGTGGCAAGTTCCACAATCAGCGCCTCATACTGCTCGCGGGTGTCCGTCACCAGCTCGGGCAAGCCCATCGCGCCCAGCAAACTGGCCGCCACCCTGGACGCAAACGCTTCGCCCAGGCAGGTCACCACCGGCAGGCCTGCCCACAGGGCATCGCTCGCCGTCGTATGCGCGTTGTAGTAAAAGGTGTCCACGAACAAATCGGCCTGACGGTGCCGGGACAGATGCTCTTCCTTATTCACTCTGCCTGCAAAGACCAGGCGATCCGCCGCGATGCCGCGGCGATCCGCCTCGCGCCACAAATTGCGGGCTGAGAATTCATTTCCACCCAGCAGCCACAATACGCTCTTGGGAACCTGCTGAAGCAGGCGCATCCAGATGTCGAACACATCCGGCGTAAGCTTGTAATCGTTGTTGAAACAGCAGAACACGAAACCGTCTTCCGGCAGACCCAGCTCGCTGCGGGTGAACACCCGATCCGATATCTCGCGCTTGCGATCATTGGGCTGGTAGGTGTGCGGCAGGTAGGCAATCTTTTCGGTATAGTATTCCCGGTACGACTCCGGTATCAGCACCGGATCAGCGACGATGTAGTCGATATAGTCCGCCCCCAGCGTGCCGGGATAGCCCAGAAAGTTGACCTGCACCGGCGCAGCGCGGTGGGCAAAGATGCCAGCGCGACCATCCATGGTATAGCCGTTGCGGTTGATGGCGATATCTATGCCCAGTTCACGCGACTTCGCGACAATTTCCTGGTCGCTCAGATCCTTCACATCCAGATAGTGATCCACCCCGGCCGCCACACGGCGGCGCGCGTCGTCTTCCGGTTCAACGCTGAAGGAAAATGCGTAAATCTCGAACCGGCTGCGGTCGTGGATCTCAAACAGTTCCGCCATCAGCGACATGCCCGGATGGTTGTGGAAGTCGGCAGAGAAATAGCCGATCCGGATCTTGCCACCGCTCATGTGCTGATCGACAGCAGGCTGATCGGCCGCAGGAAAGGTATCCGCCGTGTATCGTTCGGCGCATTCCCTCAGCATTTTCGGGTGCGTTGGCGTGGCGAGCATCGCGAACGGGTCGGCCAGATTGACCCCATTGCCTGTGTCACTGGCCACCCGCTCGAACGCCTCTTCGATCCCGTCCCAGTCGCACAAGTACATTTTGGCATGCAGCCAGGAGCCGTACAGCCCATTGACATTCTGATTCAGCCGCAATGCCTGCTCGTAGCAGGCGATGGCGTCCTCGTGGCGTTTGCAGAGCGAGAAAATGCCTCCCCGGTTGAACCAGGCTTGCGCATTTTCAGGCTTGAGCAACAAGGCCTTGTCCAGGCTCAGCAAGGCATCGTCATATTGCCTCACTTCCCGCAACGCCGCGCCGCGGTTCAACCATGCGTCAGCGAGTTCCGGCTTCAGAGAGATGGCTCGATCCATGCTTGCCAGCGCATCATGAATACGGCCTAATCTCAATAAGGCCAATCCACGAACCGACCAGGCTTCGGCAAAGTGTTGATCCAGTTCCAGCGCTTTGTCGCAACAAACGAGCGCCGCTTCGTATTTTTTTAACTCCGATAAGGCGCTTGCCTTGTTCGCATAGGCTTGCGGCAGTTTCGGATTGATTGCAAGCGCTGCATCAAAATCCGCAATCGCATTGTCATACTCCTTCAGAGCAGCAAGGCTGTTGCCCCGGTTGACCCAGGCCCAGGCATTGCGCGGCTCTAGCCGCACTGCGGCATCGTGGCTGGGCATGGCCTCGGCGTGCCTTTTCAGCGTCGATAGCAGCAGCCCCTTGCTGTAGTGCGCGCCGGCGTGCTTGCCATCCAGCGCGATGATCCGGTTGAACAAAGCCAGCGCCGCCTCGGCATGGTTTGCTGTCTGCTCAAGGGTCGCGGACAGGAAAAGGGCGGGGACATGGGCCGGCTTGGAGACCAGAATCCGTTTAACCAGAGATTTTGCTGATTGCAAATCACCCGCGCCGTAAGCGGCATAGGCTCTATCGATGGGATTGGACATTCTTGCGTTTCTGTAATTCGTCAAAGATTGGCATTTCCCTCTGCCACCCTGTAGCGGCATGGGCCCTGCCTGAGAAAGTTCGGCGCATCACAAATCGATCTCGCCATCGTACACGCTCACCGCCGGCCCTGACATCATCACCGGCTGGCCTTCGCCCGCCCAGGCAATATTGAGCACGCCCCCACGCGCTTCGACCCGCACCGGCGAATCGAGCACGCCGCGCCGGATGCCGACCACGACCGCCGCGCAAGCGCCGGTGCCGCAGGCGAGCGTCTCGCCTGCGCCGCGCTCATACACGCGCAGCCGTACCGAATGCCGATCCACAACTTGCATAAAACCAGCGTTTACCCTTGCCGGGAAACGGCGGTGCTGCTCGATCAGCGGGCCGTCGACCGCCACAGGAGCGCTATCGACATCCTTGACGATTTGTACCGCATGCGGGTTACCCATCGAGACAACGGAAAGGTATGAAGTCTGGCCCTCCCGTCCGGCCTGATGCTCCATGTAAATCGGCCACAGCGTGTCGCGCCCTTCTGTCTTGCCACGCAGGCCAGTGGTGTCGAACGGCACTTTCGCCGGCTCCAGTTCGGGCGCGCCCATATTCACCGTGACATTGCCGTCGTCTTCCAGTTGCAACTCGATGACGCCTGACAGGGTTTCCACCTTGATGTGGCGCTTGCCGGTGAGGCCGTTTTCCGTGACGAACTTGACGAAGGCGCGCGCGCCGTTGCCGCACTGCTCGACCTCGCCGCCGTCGGCGTTGAAGATGCGGTAGCGGAAATCGATTTGCGGTGTCGTCGCCCTTTCAACGATCAGCACCTGGTCAGCCCCGATGCCGAAGCGCCGGTCGGCAAGAAATCGGCACTGCTGCGTAGTGAGGCTGACGGGCTGGCTGATGGCGTCGATGACGACGAAATCGTTGCCTGCGCCGTGCATTTTGGTAAATTTGAGTTTCATGCCAACCCTGTTAATTAAAATTGGGGGCAAAATTCGGGGTCAGAGTAATTTTCGCTACGCGAAAAAAAACTGCTGACCCCGGTTTTCCTGTTGCCGCTCCCGAATTGCCTGCGAAAACTGCTGACCCCGGTTTTCCTGTTGCCGTTTCCGAATTGCCTGCAAAAACTGCTGACCCCGCCACTCTAATATACACCAGGCACCCCCTCCGGCCGCGTCTTGAAACGGCGGTGCGTCCAGAAATACTCTTCGGGCCTTTCCCTGATGCGATCCTCGATAAAGGCATTCATGCGGCGCGTCGCTGCCGCCATGTCTGTTCCTGGATAATCGTCCCAGTGCGGGTAAAAATGCACCCTCCAGCCACGATAATCCGGCAGAAAGCTGGCGATGACGGGGATCACCGTGGCATGCGCCGCTGCCGCAATCCTTGGCAATGCCGTCAGCGTGGCCGCCGGATTGCCAAAAAACGGCACGAACTCGGCATCCTTGAGACCGAAATCCATGTCAGGCAGCATGAAATAGGGCATGCCGTCGCGCAGGGACCGCAGGATGGTCTTGATGCCATCCTGGCGCGTAAACAGTCTGGGAGGCTTGAATCGCGACCGCCCCTTGAGCAACGCCGCATCGAACGCGCGATTCCGCTGGCGCGTGTACATCGATGAAATCGGCATTTCCATTGCAACCGCCGCGCCGGCAACATCAAGACAGACAAAATGCGGACAAAGCAGTATCACCGGCCCGGCTGCGATTTCCGCTTTCGGGAAGGGCATTTCCGCCACGATCAGTTTTCTCAGCCGCGATTCGGACGCCCACCACAGGATGCTGCGCTCGAACACGCTTCTGGAGTAGGCCTGAAAATGCTTGATCGCAATCGCTTTGCGCTGCGCCTCGGTCATTTCCGGAAAGCACAGTTGCAGATTCGTCAGCGCGATGTGTCGCCGCTCACCCATGACGAAATACAGCAGCGTGCCAACCGCCTTGCCGAGGCGGCCCAGCACCGGCAACGGCAGCCAGTGCATCAGCCACAGCATTCCCATGACGATCTTCATGCGCTTTCTCCGGATGGTTTTTCCTGCCTGAAGCCTGCGGGCGTCCGGTAACGGCTGTAGCTCCAGAAATACTGGGCCGGGCAATGCGCAATCAGTTTTTCCATCGCTGCATTGATCGCTCGCGCCTGCTGTTCGGGCGATTCGCCCATTTCCTCTTCAAACGGCGCAAAGCGCACCACGAACCCCCCGCCACAGGGCAAGCGCTCGGCGTACGAGAGGATGAGGCGGGCGCCGCTCATCTCCTGCAACTTGACCGACAGGGTCATCGTATAGGCTGGACGGCCAAAAAAATCCGCCCAGACCCCGTCCCCATATCGGGGAACATGATCCGGCAATAAGCCGATGGCGCCGCCGCCCCGGAGCGCCTTGATCATCGTGCGCACGCCTGACAGGCTGGTGGCCGCCAGCAGCAGGTTGGCGCGCTTGCGGCCCTGTTCGAAGATGGGCTTGTGCGACTCCTTGCCTGGTGGACGGTACATGACCGTGAGCGGGGTGCGAACCGCGATCACCTGCGCCACCACTTCATAGCAGCCGAGGTGCGGTGTCAGAAAGATAACGCCCTGTTTGGCGTCGATAGCCGCTTGCACCAATTCCCAGTTTTCGACGCGCGCTGTCTTGAGCACTCTTTCAAGCGGCGCGCCCCAGACAAACGGCAGCTCCATGATGCTCTTGCCGGATTCGGCAACCGCCACCCGCAAATAATTGGCATAACCGGCTTGCGTGATGTTTTCCCGCAGCCGCTGGCGGTAGCCTGAGGCAAAGATATATACCGGCCATGCCAGCGCAGCGCCCAGCGCATGCAGCACTGACAACGGAAAGCGGGACAGGATGCGAAACAGGAAGAGAAGCATGGAAAGCGTCTGGTGTTATGTCAACACAAATTGTGTGCCAATTTTTCGGCAAGAGGCGTAAAATACCACAGTTGTAACAGGTTTTATCCGCCGAGTTAACCGACAACTTGCGAGGCGGAAGGGGTTGAGGTTTTGTCGCCCCCAAATTTCGCTAAAGCGTCGCAGGCTGTGGTGTGATTGGCTGCGACCGTTTGTTTAATCATTACTGGAGCTTGCGATGTCTCAAGATTTTCTCTTCACCTCGGAATCCGTTTCCGAAGGTCACCCCGACAAGGTGTCCGACCAGATTT
>CAZAWA010000070.1:0-11913 GCA_964488675.1 uncultured Oxalobacter sp.
CTTCGCCAGCCTCGCACAAGGCGCAGGTGTTCACGCAGCGCATGATTGAGATGAAGGCCGAAGATAAATACTTTTGTCCGCAATTGCCCGCATCTCCGGCCGAATCCATCGAGCTGGTGCAAGACCTGATGCGGCCGTTTGCACCGGAGCAAATCACCCTGATCGGCTCGTCTCTGGGAGGCTACTACGCCACCTGGCTGGCGGAGAAAACCGGTTGCCGCGCCGTGCTGTTGAACCCGATGACCCGCATCCTGTCCAGCATGGATCAGTTTATCGGCGTTAACACCGCCTTCCATTCGGACGAGCCGTTCGAGTTCAAACCGGAGTTCATGGACGAACTGCGCGCACTGGCCATCACACAGACGACTCGGCCCGAACGCTATTTCCTGATTGCAGCGACCGGCGACGAATTGCTCAACTGGCGCGACATGACCGCCCACTATCCAGGTTCGCAGCAAATCATCATGCAGGGCAGCGACCACGGCCTGACCGGCTTCGAGCAATATCTGGATCAGATGCTGGCGTTTTGCGGCATGGCAAGCGGGGCGGCTGCGTGAAGCCGTTTTCTGCCACGCGCGCGCGCTGGCACCGCCATGCAAACGCCACGGCACCCTCGACCGCCCTGCGCGAATGGTTGACACTCGACACCTCCCTGACCGCGCGCCTGCGCGCGCGCAGCCTGTCGTTTCGCGTCAAACGCCTGCACCAGCGGCAAGGTCTGTGCCTGGCAGACGAATGCCACATTATTGGTCTGGCGCGCCGCGCCATCGTGCGCGAACGCGAGATTCTGCTGTGCTGCAACGAAAAGCCGGTGGTGTTTGCGCACACGGTGGTGCCGCTCTCTGCCTCATCCGCTGACTGGCCGATGTTTCGGGGGCTGGGCGAAAAATCACTGGGGGCCTCCCTGTTCGGCGATCCACAGGTTGTGCGCGGGTCGCTGCAGTTCTCGCGCCTGCCCCTGTGGCATCCGCTGATGCAAAGAATCCGCGCCGCCATTCCGTCGGAGCGGATAGAATCACGCCTTCATGCGCGCCGCTGCCTGTTCCGGCGAAGGTGCGGCCTGATGCTGGTGACGGAGGTTTTCCTGCCAGACATCCTTAACCTGTAGATATAAATGACGAAACTTTCGACCCTCCTCCCAACCGCTTCCCTGCCCAGGGGGAAGGCAAATATGCTATCGAGATAATGAACTTGTTTTTCGAAGAATCCGGCGACTTCAAGGCTGGCACCGTGCTCTCCCACGCGGGTGAGTCCTACCAGGTCGAACTGCCGGGCGGCAAGCGCGCGAAGGTTCGCGCACGGGATGTACTGCTGCAATACGCCAACCAGACGCCCGAGCATCTGCTTGAGGATGCGCATGCGCTGGCTGATGAAATCGATCTCGATTTCCTGTGGGAAGTGGCCGGGAAGGACGAGTTTGGCTTTGCCGAACTGGGCAAGGAGTATTTCGGTCACGATCCGCTGCCTCATGAAGCCGCCGGATTGCTGTTCCGCTTGCATTCGGCGCCGATGTATTTTTACAAGCGCGGCAAGGGCCGTTACAAGGCTGCGCCGGAAGATGCGTTGAAAGCCGCGCTGTCCAGCATCGAGCGCAAGAAGCAGCAGACGATCGTCCAGGCGCAATTCGTCGAGGAGTTGAAGGCGCAGCGAATGCCCGAAGCGATGAAACCGCTTGCCAGGCAACTCCTGTTCAAGCCCGACAAGAACAGCATTGAATACAAGGCGCTGGCAACCGCCTGCGCCGAATTGCAAACCACACCGCAGCGCCTGATGCTGAAGGTGGGCGGACTCGAATCGCCCATCGATTTGCATCTGTCGAAGTTTCTGAATGAACATTTTCCCAGGGGCACCAGCTTTGCGCCCGTAACGGTCTCCCATTCCATGCCCGAGTTGCCTGTGGCCCCCGCCCAGGCGTTTTCCATCGACGATGTCACCACCACCGAAATCGATGACGCCTTTTCCGTCACCCAACTGCCGGACGGCAAGGTGCAAATCGGCGTCCACATTGCCGCGCCCGGACTGGAGATCCGCCCCGATGATGCCGTTGACGCCATTGCCCGGCATCGCCTGTCGACCGTCTACATGCCGGGCGACAAGATCACCATGCTGCCGGACGAACTGGTGCAGCGGTACACGCTCGGCGCGGGTCAGACACGACCAGCCCTCTCGCTTTACACCACACTGGATCCGGCCGACTGGTCAGTGCTCGATGTGCAGACCAAAGTCGAGGCCGTGCCCATCGCCAGCAACCTGCACCACAATGTGCTCGATAGTCTGGTGACCAGGGAGGCGCTGGCCGAAAGCAGCGGCGATTACCCGCACAAGGCGGAGATTGCGTTGCTGTGGCAATGGTCGCAGGTTCTGGAGCAGGGCCGGATGGCCAAACGCGAGAGTTTTGGACTGCGTCCGGAACAAACCAATCGCATTGATTTCAACTTCTATGTTGAAGAGGGTATCGTCTCCATCGAGCAGCGCCAGCGCAATGCGCCGCTGGACAAGATCGTCGCCGAATTGATGATTTACGCCAACAGCACATGGGGAAAAATGCTGCACGAACACGGCGTGCCCGGCATTTACCGCAGCCAGGGCGGTGCTGGCTGGGCCTCAAGGATGCAGGTTCGCATGGTCACGCACGCCGCACCGCATCAGGGTCTGGGCGTCGACCAATACGCCTGGAGCACTTCGCCCCTGCGTCGCTACACCGATCTGGTGAACCAGTGGCAAATCATCGCCTGTGCGCAGCACGGCGTCACCGCGCCCTTGAGCGCGCCGTTCCGGCACAAGGATGCCAGCCTGTTTGCCATCGTTTCCTCGTTTGAGGCCGCTTATAGTGCCTATGCCGATTTTCAGGCACAGATGGAGCGCTACTGGTGCCTGCGCTGGCTGCAGCAAGAGGGGGTGCGGCAAGCCGATGCCGTGGTGCTCAAGGAAGATGTGCTGCGCCTGGTCAACATTCCGCTGGTTATCCGCCTCCCCGGCCTGCCGTCGCTGGCGCGCGGCGCCCAGGTGCAACTGGACATTGTGCGATGGGATGAAGTCGACCTGTCGGTCGAGGCGCGTTTGCTGGGGGTGAAGTCGACCGAACCGGCGATTGAAATCGGACTGCCGGACGAGGAAGACGAAGAATTGGCATCCGCCCCGCCGTCTGAGCCGGCTGAAGTTCCGGAGCCGTAAATGCGGTTCGTAATCGTATAGAATCTGTCATTCGCAATTAATATTTCCCGGCGTGAAACTGATTCTTCAAAACCGAGCCCTGTCCCTTGCCATCGCCCTGTCAGTGCTGACGCACGGCATACTGCTGACGGTAAGATTCGTTTCACCGGAATCGTTCCGCCTGCCACCGGCCAATCCGGGTCTTGAAGTGGTGCTGGTCAACGCCAAACACAACAAATCCCCCGTCGCCCCGGACGCGCTGGCTCAAGCCAGCCTTGAAGGCGGCGGCAATGCCGATGACGGCCGCGCCAAGTCACCGCTGCCTGACATGCGCAACATTCAAGACGGGGACAGTCTGAAAGCTTCCCGCAAGCGCATTGCGGAACTTCAGGCGCAGCAACAGAAGCTGATGGCGCAACTGCAGCAAACATCACGGCACAAGGCACCCAAAGCGCCAACCAAAATCACGGAATCGCCCAAGGCGATCGGTGCCGACGACATCGACACCACGGCCATTTCGCGCATGGCGGCTGAAATTTCCCGAACCATCGAGGATCAGAACAAGCGGCCGAAAAAGACATTCATCACGCCAAGCACACAGCGAGTTGAATATGCGATGTATTACAAGACGCTGCAGCGGCGCATTGAAGACATCGGCACACTGAATTTCCCTCAGCAGGATGGCAAGAAACTGTATGGCGAGCTGGTGATTTCGATTCCGATTTTTCACGATGGCAGCATTTACGAAAATGAGGGCGGCCCCAAGGTCGAAACTTCTTCTGGCGTTCCGGCGCTGGATAATGCCGCCATCCGGATTGTGCGCCGCGCATCGCCTTTTGGGCGCTTCCCGTCCAACATGCGCAACAAGAATGGTGACGACCTGTGGGTGGTGATAACGCGTTTCAAATTCACCCGCGAACAGGCGCTTGAAGCTCAGGTGTACAGCCCCAACTGACCATGACGAACATCGACCGTTACGCCGTCATCGGCAACCCGATTGCCCACAGCAAATCGCCCGAAATCCATGCGCGCTTTGCCGCGCAGACTGGCCAGCGCCTGTTCTACGAACGCCTGCTGGCGCCACTGGACGGGTTTGCCGCGACCGTTCGCGTTTTTGTCGAGCGGGGAGGAAAAGGCGCAAATGTGACCGTCCCGTTCAAACTCGACGCCTTCGAGTTGGCGACCACACTCACTGAGCGGGCGCGTACGGCAGGAGCCGTCAACACGCTCCGTTTTGATGGCACCACTATCCTCGGTGACAACACCGATGGCATGGGTCTGGTGAACGACATCGTCAAGAATGCCGGCATTCCGCTGGCTCGCAAGCGCATCCTGCTGCTGGGTGCGGGCGGCGCGGCGCGCGGCGTCATCCAGCCACTGCTGCAGCAACAGCCAGCCTCGCTGATCATCGCAAACCGCACACCCGCCAAGGCGGCAGAACTGATGACGCTGTTTTCACCGCTTTCGTCCGTGCCGGTTACAGCCAGCGCTTATGGCGACTTGAGTGACCAGTACGATATTGTCATCAACGCCACTTCTGCCGGACTGACCGATGAAATGCCAGCCGTGCCTGCTGCAATCTTCACAGGCAGCGCGCTGGCCTACGACATGGTGTACGGCCCGAAACCGACCCGCTTCATGCAGTTCGCCGCCTTGCAAAGCGTTGCCGTGCGCGATGGTCTGGGCATGCTGGTCGAGCAGGCTGCCGAATCGTTCTTCGTGTGGCGCGGCGTGCGGCCAGAAACCTCAGCGGTGCTCGCGGCCTTGCGCGCAGCCTTGTAGCCTTTGCCCGACATGAAATTTCTGCGTAAATACCTGTGGTGGATCGTTGCAGCGCCTTTCTTGCTGGTGCTGATCATTCAGGCCTATTTTTTCGTGCAGATCTGGTGGTGGGTCGATCACAACCCCTCTTCAACCAGCTTCATGCGGCAGCAACTGTCAGAGTTGCAGAAAAAGAACCCGAACGCGAAGCTCAAGCACCAGTGGGTGCCTTACGAACGCATCTCGAACAACCTGAAGCGGGCCGTCATCGCC
Source organism: uncultured Oxalobacter sp. (assembly GCA_964488675.1). Taxonomy (GTDB): domain Bacteria; phylum Pseudomonadota; class Gammaproteobacteria; order Burkholderiales; family Burkholderiaceae_D; genus QZKY01. The sequence goes on from CAZAWA010000070.1 coordinate 5,188, forward strand.
TCCGAAGATTCCAATTTTTCCGAGCATGAGGGCGTGGACTGGGATGCGCTGATGAGGGCTTACGAAAAGAACACCAAGAAGAAAAAAGTGGTCGCCGGCGGATCGACCATCACGCAGCAACTGGCGAAAAACCTGTTCCTGTCCGGCTCGCGCAGCTATGTCCGCAAAGGCCAGGAGCTGGTCATCACCTACATGCTGGAGTTCCTGATGGACAAGGAGCGGATTTTCGAGATTTACCTGAATGTGGTCGAGTTTGGTACGGGCGTGTTTGGTGCTGAAGCGGCAGCTCGACATTACTACAAAGTGCCGGCCTCAGCCCTGAATGCCGGGCAAGCGGCCAAGCTGGCGGTGATGCTGCCGCGCCCACGGGTCTACGGAAAGAATCCGGATTCCGCCTACCTGACACGGCGCACCGAGATCATCCTGCGCCGCATGGGCGGCGCTGAACTACCCTGATTAGCACTTACAGGCGGCAATAGTGCCGAGCCAGCAACAAGCGGCCAGATTGCACTTGCCTGCCCGCTTCGATGAAAGTAAACTTGCGCCAATTTTCGGGCGCTGCACTGTCTGCGTGCGCACCAGAGCATGGCGATTCCATCTCCAAATCCTTTGTGGTGTTCGCCCCACCTGATCAGGCGATTTGGAACTGGACGAGCCTCCGTTTTGCCCGGAATGACAGCAAGACCCACCCCGGCTGGGAGATCCCATGATTAATGTTTTTGTACTGCAGAACGGCCGTCTGAACCAGGTGCCCATCGAGACCCGCAGCGATCTCGAGAACATTACGCCGGTGTGGGTCGACCTGACAGACCCAAACGATGAGGAGCGCGCCTGGGTAAAAAGCATCTTCGGCGTCACGCTGCCGGACGAGGACGAGGTCAAGGACATCGAGGCTTCCGCCCGTTACTACGAGGCGGAAAATGGCGATCTCCACCTGCGCACCGACTTCCTGCTGGATGATGAAGATGAAGGCCGCTCCCGCACGGTCACGGTCGCGTTCATCCTGGCCAAAGGGCTGCTGTTTTCGATGCACAACGATGATTTGCCGGTTTTCCGCCTGGTGCGCCTGCGCGCTCGCTCGCGCCCCGGTTACATCACGGACTACAAGGATGTACTGCTCGACCTGTACGCGACCGACGCGGAATACTCGGCGGACGCGCTGGAGGGGATTTACCTGACGCTGGAAGATGTCAGCCGGCGCGTCCTGCAGGAAGAATTCACCGATCAGGACGCCGCCACCACGCTGAACTTGATCGCGCAGGAAGAGGACTTGAACGGCCGCATCCGCCGCAACATGATGGACACGCGCCGCGCGGTCAGCTTTCTGATGCGCACCCGCCTGCTGGACGCCGAGCAGTTCGAGGAGGCGAGGCAAATTCTGCGCGACATTGAATCGATCGACGGCCACACCTCGTTCCTGTTCGAAAAAATCAACTTCCTGATGGATGCAACTGTCGGTTTCATCAACATCAACCAGAACAAGATCATCAAGATTTTCTCGGTTGCCAGTGTCGTGTTCCTGCCGCCGACCCTGATTGCCAGCATATACGGCATGAACTTCAGGGCATGGTTCCCGGAACTGGACTGGGTTTTCGGCTATCCGTTTGCGCTGGCACTGATGCTTGCCAGCGCTATCACGCCATTCTGGTATTTCCGCAAGCGCGGCTGGCTGAAGTAGCAAACAGCCCATACTCCCCTGGAGCATTTTCTCTCCGGCGCGTCAGTCATTGCTGCCAGCCAGATTGGGGCATATACTCCCCAGAAAATGGCCATTTTAATGCGCAAATATGCCTATTTATTGTGCAAAACTGCTCGACGGAGGCCACACAGTCGATGTTTCCGGTGCGATCGGGTCAACTAATAACGCGGCGCGTTATTATGGCGTGTTCACCCTAGTTTATCACCCGCCCATCCGGGCAAAAACTGCCCGCGCGACGGAAAGCGTCTCGTCAATATTCACATCATCATGCTGCGATGACACGAACCCGGCTTCAAACGCCGATGGCGCGAAGTAAATGCCGGCATCGAGCATGGCGTGAAAAAACACATTGAAGCGCGCCGTGTCACATGCCGTCACCTCGGCATAGCTTGCCGGCACCGTCTCGGCAAAATACAACCCGAACATGCCGCCGACACTATCCGTGCAAAACGACACACCTGCCGCTTTCGCAGCGCCCGCCAATCCCATGGCCAGTCGCCGAGTCTGCGCCGTGAGCGCCTCGTAAAAGCCAGGTGCCTGCACCAGCTTCAGGGTGCTTAAACCGGCAGCCACCGCCACCGGATTGCCGGAGAGCGTGCCTGCCTGATAAACCGATCCCAACGGCGCCAGGTGGCGCATCAGATCGCGCCGTCCGCCAAATGCCGCGAGCGGCATGCCGCCGCCAATCACCTTGCCCAGGCAAGTGAGATCCGGCGTGATGCCATACGACGCCTGCGCACCGCCCAGACCGACGCGAAAACCAGTCATCACTTCATCAAAAATCAGCACCGCGCCGTGCTGCGTACAAAGTTTGCGCATCGCCTGCAGAAATTCCGGTTTCGGCCGAATCAAATTCATGTTGCCCGCCACCGGCTCGACAATCACGCAGGCAATTTCCCCGCCGCGCTCGCGGAACGCCTCCTCAAGCTGTTGCGGATCGTTGTAGTCCAGCACCAGCGTGTGCTTGGCAAAATCCGCCGGCACGCCGGCCGAGGTCGGGTTGCCAAAGGTCAGCAGGCCACTGCCCGCCTTGACCAGCAGCGAATCCGCATGGCCGTGATAACAGCCCTCAAACTTGATGATGGCATCGCGCCCGGTCGCACCGCGCGCCAGGCGCAGCGCGCTCATCGTCGCCTCGGTGCCGCTGGAGACCAGGCGCACCTGCTCGACAGATGGCATCAGGCGGCAGATTTCCTCGGCCAGAACAATTTCCGCCTCGGTCGGTGCGCCGTAACTCAAGCCACCGGTGGCGGCCTCCTGCACGGCCGCCACCACCGCCGGATGGGCGTGGCCAACAATCGCCGGCCCCCAGGAGCCGATATAGTCGATATAGCGCGCGCCGTCTGCGTCCCATAAATGCGCCCCCAGGGCGCGCGTGATGAAGCGCGGCGTGCCGCCGACCGAGCGAAAGGCACGCACCGGAGAATTGACGCCGCCTGGTATGGATATCTGCGCCCTTTCGAGCAAAATTTGATTGTTTGTCGCCATTGTGTAGTCCTTTTGCGGACAACTCATTGCCGCAAAAACGGGGGTGAAAGGCAGCCACATTTGCGTCCGGCAATGCCTAAATAATACGCATACAACACTTCGCCGAAAACTGAAGCCAAATACGATACAAATGGCGCCTTTTTCATTCCAAAACAGCAAGAATGGTGTATTCTCGAGGAATCCCAAATGATAGACGACTGTGCAGAATAACCAACATGAAGATTATGGTGATTGACGACAGCAGCACTATCCGCCGGACAGCAGAGCTTTTTTTGCGTCCTGCAGGCTATGAAGTCATTCTAGCCGACGATGGATTTGATGCGCTGGCGAAGATCAACGATCATCACCCCAACCTGATTTTCTGCGACATTCTAATGCCGAAACTGGATGGCTACCAGACTTGCGCGCTGATCCGCAAGAGCGCACGGTTTCACGACACGCCCGTCGTGATGCTGTCTTCCAAAGACGGTTTGTTTGACCGGGCGCGTGGCGCCATGGTGGGATCGAACCATTACCTGACCAAACCCTTTACCAAGGATGACCTGCTCAAGGCCGTACAAAACCACGCCCGCAAAGCAGCATCCTGATATTTCACAAGACGAAGGAAGCATAAAATGCCGATCAAAAAAATTCTCGTTGTTGACGACTCCCCGACGGAGCGCTATTTCCTGACAGACCTGCTGGTGAAAAACGGTTTTTCCGTTTCCACAGCAGAAAGCGGCGAAGAGGCGCTGGACAAGATCAAGGCCGACAAGCCGGACCTGATCCTCATGGATGTTGTGATGCCCGGGAAAAACGGGTTCCAGGTTACACGCATCATCGCTCGCGATCCGGAAATGCAGAATGTGACCGTGATCATCTGCACCAGCAAGGATCAGGAGACCGACCGTGTATGGGGACTGCGTCAGGGCGCACATGACTATCTGGTCAAACCCATCGACCCGCAAGTGCTGCTGGAAAAGATCGCCGCACTGGGCTAATTTAAAGACCGCTCATGACGCCACCTTCGGAGAATTCGCGCCAGGACAATCTCACCGGCACAACGGATCGGATCGAGAGAAGAAAGCGCATGCGTATCTTCCAGTCGGAACTGGTCGAGCGCATGCAAGCTGCGCGCGATCAAACCGAGGTTCGCGACAACCGTCTCGGCATTGTCATCGGCCAGCGCCGCTGGCTGCTCGACATGCAGGAAATCGGCGAAATCGTGCCATTTTCGCCCATCACAAAAGTGCCATTGGCCCAGGACTGGTACCTTGGGCTGCTGAATATCCGCGGCAATCTGGTGAGCGTCATCGATTTTGCACGCTATCAGGGATTGCCACCAACCGAAACCGAACCCGGCAACCGGATTGTCACCTTTTCTCCTGCACTCGGCATCAACTGCGGGTTGCTGGTGACGCGCGTGCTGGGCTTGCGCAATGTCACGGAAATGCAAGCGCTGTCCCCCTCCGAAGAAAAAATGGCGGGGTGGGTTCTCGACAGCTACCGCGACAGTGCCTCACAGGAATGGACGGGCTTAAGCCTGTCAGCGATCGCGCAGGAGCATCGCTTCCTGCATATTGGTTTGTAAATCCCCTCAGCTCGTTGTTGGCAAACAGGAGATAAAGAATGGCGTTTGAACTACCTTTTTTTTCCAAAAGAAACCAGCGTTTGTCGACATCCGATGCGGGGCAATCCGGATCCTCTGCACTTGAGGCAAACACGGTAACCGATTTCGGATCGCAGCAGGCAATCAATGAGGCGCGGCTGAAAGGGCGTGCGCTCGATATCCGACTGCCACTCATCGGCCACAGACCGCGCCAATGGCAGGAACGATTGCTGATGACGATCGTATTCTTTGCCATCGTTGCCTCCATCGTTTTTGCTCTCGCCGAATGGCAAAGAAGTTATATCACGACCTATCAGACGCAAATCACGACAGAAGTCCAGCAGGAATATCAGGCCCTCAACGCCGCAGCCGTCAATGTGACCCAGGGCAAGCCCAGCGCGCTGGACCAGTTTGAAACCAGTTACAGCGCCTTCATCAAGAAACTCCTCATCCTGCAAACCCTGCAGCGCGGTTCCGCAACCGCCGGTGCTGAGGACTGGGGCCGTAAAGTTTACGATGCGAGCCCGGCATTGCTGGCGGCTGCGCAGAAAGTTCAGCGTAACTGGGTCAGCTCGGACGCTGCCGCCCAGTCAGTTCTCGCCATGAGAGATGAATTGGCCGGATTCGGTTCCGCCATGCAGAAAGTCACGACCTACTCCGCCTCCGCGCCAAAACTGGTTGAAGAAATTGCCGCTGCCATCGTGCAGGGAAAAGCCTCTTCAAATGAAGCCAATTCCGCTAACCAGTTGCGCACACTCGCGCTAAGACTGGAGCGCGGCAAAAACGACCTGCTTACCAGCGAAGGGGTCAACTCGGAGCTGGCTGTCTCGCTCAGCAGGGACATCAGTTCAGCCCGCAGCATCACCGAAGGCTTCCTGATCGGAAGCAACGCCGATCGCCTCAGCGCCAACAACCCCAACTTGCGCAACAACCTGGTCAAGCTGCAGGACATGCTTTCCCAGTACCAGCAGTCCATCAGCGCGATCATCGGCAATCAGCAAACGGTTCTCGCCGCCAAACAGGCTCAGCAGCAGATTCAGTCAGTCAACGAAGCGATGAAGGATAACCTGAATGAATTGAAAGACATCTACTTCAAGGATATTCAGACCGCGCACTGGTATTTCTGGGCGATGCTCGGCTGCGTCGCGATCGTACTGATGGGTCTGGCGTGCTTCATGATCGTGCAGGTTCAGGGCAGTATCGACGATGCCATCGAAGCGGAGAGCCGACGCGAAGAAGCGGAGCAGCAGCGGCAAGAGGCGCTCCGCCTTGAAGAAGAGGCGCGCCAACTGAACGAAAGAAACCAGGCCGCAATTTTGCGACTGATGAACGAATTGCAGGAAGTGGCTGACGGCGACTTGACCATTCAGGCAACCGTTTCGGAAGACATCACTGGCGCGATTGCAGACTCGATTAATTACACGGTAGAAGAATTGCGCGGGCTGGTAGGTCGCGTGACGACAACCGCGACACAAGTGGACTCGGCATCAGCCCAGGCAGCAAAAATTTCCACAGAGCTGATCAGCGCGTCGCAACAGCAGTCACGGGAAATCGAGGACGCCACTCAGCTCGTGTTGCGGATGGCAGAGGACATTAACAATGTATCCCAGTCCGCCAACGAGTCGGCAGAGGTTGCGCGCCAGTCGCTGATGGTGGCGTCACAGGGCGCCACCGCTGTGGAGAACACCATCAAGGGCATGAACGAGATCCGCGACCAGATCCAGGAAACCTCTAAACGAATCAAGCGCCTCGGTGAATCTTCACAGGAGATCGGAGAAATTACCGAGCTGATTTCAGACATCACCGAGCAGACCAATGTTCTGGCGCTGAACGCCGCCATTCAGGCGGCATCGGCAGGCGAAGCGGGCCGAGGCTTCTCGGTGGTTGCGGAAGAGGTTCAGCGTCTGGCAGAGCGCTCAGCCGAAGCAACCAAGCAGATCGGCGCGCTGGT
>CAZAWA010000071.1:0-11728 GCA_964488675.1 uncultured Oxalobacter sp.
GCATATCCTTCGACCGTTTCGAGCGTTATCAGGCCGAAGGACTGGTTCATAAGCAAGTACCATTCGATGCCTTGCTTGGCGCTATTTGCTATAATGATTCGGTCAAGACCTCTGTAGAAGCCGAGTTCAAGAGCAAGAATATCGAACTCAAAATCGTCGCGGAAGCGAAGTGGTATCTGTGATGATAAAATATACAACCGGCAATCTGATAGAAGCGGACGTTGAAGCCCTTGTGAACACGGTGAATACCGTGGGCGTCATGGGCAAGGGCGTAGCTTTGATGTTCAAAGAGGCGTTTCCTGAAAACTACAAAGCATACGAGAAGGCTTGTAAAGCGAAGGAAGTTCAAATCGGCAAGATGTTCATTACTGAACGAAACCAATTTCTAGGCCCAAAGTGGATCATCAATTTCCCCACCAAGGGCCATTGGCGTTACCCATCAAAAATGGAATGGATCAAGTCTGGATTGGCTGATCTGAAGAAATTTATCGAAGACAATAAGGTCAAATCCATCGCTATCCCGCCATTAGGCGCAGGGAACGGCGGACTTGAATGGAAGCAAGTTCGCGTTGAAATTGAGAAGACTCTGAGTGCGTTGTCTAACGTAGAAATTCACGTTTATGAACCCACTGAAAAATATCAGAACGTGGCTAAACGCACTGGTACGGAAAATTTGACGCCGCCGCGCGCGCTTATTGCTGAGCTTGTCAGACGATATTCAATCCTTGGAATTGAGTGCACTCTCTTGGAAGTGCAGAAGCTCGGTTATTTTATAGAGCGATTTGTTGTCGAGCTTGGAATCGAAAATAAGTTGGACTTCAAATTTACAGCCAATAAGTACGGTCCCTATTCAAATAAGCTGACTCACATGCTCGATGGTTTGGACGGCAGCTATTTGCATTGCGATAAACGATTGGCTGACTCTGGCCCCTTCGACATAATCCACTTCGATGACGCGCAACGAGATCGTGTTGCCACATACCTGAAGTCAGCAGATGCGAAGCCATATCTTCCAGCCTTGGAAGCCACATCGAAATTTATCGATGGATTTGAATCGCCGTTGAGCATGGAAATCCTTTCGACGGTGGATTGGCTTATCGCTGCTCAGAACGTTGCACCGGAAGTTGCTGCGGTGAAAGAAGGTCTAAAAAGTTGGCCGGGTGGCGAAGGTAGTGCAGAGCGAAAACTTAGTCTGTTCGAAGATCGGACAATTGGGATCGCTCTTGAAGCATTAGCCGAATCCGAACTGTCAGTTTCCAAATCGTAAGCCGAAATTTGCGTACCCACTTCGTAGGCAATCTCGTTTGCCATTCGAGTAGTCGGGTGATGCAATCTTGTTTTGTCGATAGATTGAAGACTTGGAGAGGCTAATCGTGCCAGCCCCATTCGACCCAAGAGCCGTAGCTAACTTACTACTGGATGTGGCTGACCGTTTAGAATGCTCAATTTCAAATTTATCTCTGCAAAAGTTGCTTTACTTCGCCCACGCCAAGTATCTGATCGAAAAAGGCAGCCCGTTACTGAAAGGGCAGTTCGAAGCTTGGCAGTATGGCCCGGTTCATCCAGTGGCGTTCGGAGCGTTCAAAAAATGTGGGCGCGAGCCAATTAAGATTCGTGCATCTGCAATAGACATGATGACCCGCGAATCAAAGCCATTATCCCCAGTCGATTGCCCAAGCGCCCAACAGTATATTCTTGGGATTGTTGCTGCTTATGGGCGTGTAAGTGCGGGAAGACTGGTCGATATTACCCACGCTGTTAACGGCCCGTGGGATTTTATAGTGAAAAGAGCGCAAGAATCGGTTTCACTGGGACTCAAGATTCCCGATTCGGTGATCATCGAAAGATTCAAATACCAGTTGGTCACTGTTCCGCCGTCACCTAGAAGTGGAGAGCCGCATGAAGATGCGCCGCTTACCGGAAATTGACTTGGCGCGTATCGCGCCTCTGACCACCGACGAAAAATATATCGCCCTCAGAAGACAGAAGGTGGCCAATCCACCTTACTCTTACGACCCTCTCCGTGGCGTTCTTTCCGATATTCTGGATGTTGAATATCCACTTACGGGCAGGGCTGCTCCGACCTCTTGGGAAAAAATTGATCGAAAGCTTGTTTCACTGGCAAGAAAACCGGAGGAACTGAAAGCGAACCGCAAACTTGCTGAGATGTTGTACCACCACGCGGTTGCCGAAGGATTGAAGGGACGAAGCGAAGATTTCTTCCCTTTTCCCATCGGGATGACGGGAAAGGTTCGCTACTGGTTTCGACTTTCTTACATTCGGAAAGATCGACTGGTTGTTCCATTTCTTGATCCTAGAAAACAAAACAGCTTAGGTCCAAAAGGACGGCGCTTCGCTTTCTCAATGATGCATCAAGCTATTCGAGAGGCGGACCCTGACTTTGAAGCAGCTTCATTTGAGATTGTTCACTTCGGCCGCGCAATGAATGGCGGCAGAACGATGAATGTTTATTCCGATGATACGGTAGAACTCTTCAGCTTCGAAGAGTTGGATGCAATGGTTCGCGAAACCTACGAAATTTGGGCGGTTGTTCTTCGTGAGAGGGAAGAGGAAGCGCGCAAAGCGGCTGGTTCACGTCGCGGTCCGTTGGGGATTTAGTCCATTCCGCCGACGAACCCTTCAGTCTTATCGTCATAGATCAGAGCGACTCGCACCGCGCCTCGGCAAATGCGCGAAGAACATTTCAGTTCGCGCTCCACTTCGTCAATGTAGGCGTGAGCTACTTCAAAGCTACATCCGGTGGTGCCAATCAGAAATATTCCATAATGAAGGTTATTGGGATTGATCGACATTGAATATTTTTCGCTGCTGACGCCACGAAAGAGGAAGCGTCCACTGAATCTTCGCGACATTTGAACATTCTGAATTCTGCCTCGCAAATATCGCCTGAGCTAGATCTGGAGCGAGGAAAGCTAGACGTAATCCGTTTCGAACAGCTCTTGGATGCATCTTAACGGAATCCGCTAGGTCCTCGGCAGACTTGTAAGTACCATTCATCAAGCTCTCAAGCCACATGTGAGATCGCGCGATTGCTTGAACGAGCCTGGGATTGGGTTCGTGCGCACTATCGCAATTGTCAGTCTCGATTTTGGCGAATGGCTTTGCAAAGGAAGGGGAACGTAGGATTTCAAGTATATTGTTCGCGCCGTTATTCTTTGCGGTGATGGCTTGTTTCAAAAAAATCTGAATTCTATTTTCGTGCATTACAATGCGTTCAACGTGGCTACTAATGGATTCTGCTTTCGAGATAGATCGTTTTGACTTTGCAAGATGCTGTTTCAGACTGGATGTAATGGTCCTCTCCAGTTCAGGAGCGGCGACGCGGCGGACTGATCCTGCTTCAGCTTTTCTGCCGGTCAGAAGTGCGGAGTTCACATAGAACCGATATCGGACGCCCCGCTTCGTTGTATAGCTAGGGCTCAGACGATTACCTCGATCGTCAAATAAGAGACCCGTCAGCGGTGATCCATTATTGGTTCGCTTTTGATGCCGGCGGATAGAATTTTTCTTCAGAAGAGCTTGAACGGAGTCAAAAAGTGATCTCTCGATGATTGCCTTGTGCTCACCTTTGAACCAATGCTCTTTGTGATTGACCTCCCCAAGATAGAGCCGATTTTTGAGTAAGTAGGCGAGGGGGCCATATGTGAATCGTCCGCCTCCCGATACTTGGCTATTCGCGCGTTTTCGTTTTCGGGTGATGATTTCTCGTTTATCGAGATCCACTATCAAACTCTCGATGGTCTTAAGATCCAGATATCGTCGGAAGATAAATTGAACTGTCTTTGCTTCTTCGGGATCTTCAAATAGTTTCTTGTCCTTCACGGGATAACCGAAGGGACTATTCCCGCCCATCCATTTGCCCTTTTTGCGTGATGCCGCGAATTTGTCCCGCACCCGTTCTGAGGACAATTCGCGTTCAAATTGAGCGAAGGAAAGCAGCACATTGAGGGTGAGGCGGCCCATCGATGTCGTCGTGTTGAATTGCTGGGTAACGGCGACGAACGACACTGATTTTGCATCGAATATTTCAACGAGCTTCGCGAAATCCGCCAGTGACCGCGTCAGCCGATCAATCTTGTAAACCACCACAACGTCAACGCGGCCATCTTCGATATCCTTGAGCAACCGCTGAACGGCAGGGCGTTCCAGAGTGCCGCCCGAGTAAGCAGGGTCATCGTAGCGTTGAGGAAGTGCTGTCCAGCCCTGGATGGCCTGAGACTTTATATAGGCTTCACAAGACTCGCGCTGCGCATCGAGGGAGTTAAATTCCTGCTCCAGTCCATGCTCGGTCGATTTACGGGTGTATATGGCGCAGCGCAGAGATTTTGTTGAAGTGGTCTTCACCGCACACCTGCGCCGAAGCTTCCGTTCGATGTCGATTTATCGGCTGGGCCTTCCGGAATCGTGCGAAGGCCAAAGAATCTTGGACCGTTCCAGCGCGTGCCAGTAATTTTGCGAGCCAGTTCCGAGAGGTTTGAATAGTCTTTTCCTTCATAAGTGAAGCTGTTCCCACTGACAGTTACGCGATGTGATTTTCCTTTCCATTCGCGAACAAGCACCGAACCTGACTTGATCCGCCTTGGCAGTTCGGCTCGTGCTTTAGGATTCTTGGGAAGCGTCTTAATTATGCGATTTATCTCGCGACGCGTTGCCTCGCTCAAACCACCGTAGACACGCTCTTGAAGTTTATGGGCGATGCTTCTCCGAAAAAGATCCGGACCAAATGCGGCAGGAGGATTAGTTCGATAAAGTTCGCGCCATCTCGATCGCAACTCGGACATCCGGCGCCGGGGCAATTGGGCGATTTCTGCCTCGACTGCGGCGGCGTAATTTGGGCTATTAGAGACTTCGTCCATTTGCACCTCGACCTAACGGGGTGCTGCACATGCATGCTCTGTATGAGAGGGAAGTCCAGTCGAATATATTGAGATGCGCGAGCATTTCCGCTTTGCAACATTGACTTAGAAAACTTCTTTTCGAGAGCTACGGCGGGCTCTTCATGGGAGCGAGCGTCCGCCTCCTCTTCCCGCGCCGACAAAAATATCGCCGTCAGCTTGAAGCAGGGACATTCGCGCTTCGTAAAGCCCCTTGATTGTAGGCCAGAGATGAGCGATTGGAACTAGTCGTTCTTTAGTAACTTCCACGGTTCAACGCGAAGCGCTTTTGCAATCCTTGCGATATTGTCGATCGAAACATTCCGTTCGGAACGCTCGACTGAACTAAGGTAAGTGCGGTTTATGCCCGACTCGTGGGCAAGCGCCTCTTGAGTTAAACGGCGCGCCGCACGCAGCCGGCGCATGTTTCTCGCCAGCACGTCGCGAAGTGGCCCTTTGTGCGTTCGTTTCACGATCGCAGAAGGTGCCCTAAGACGGTTTTAAGACGACCGCTTTTAAGTTACATTCGTTCGAGTGAGGTTCTAGATCTGTCGACGAGTTAGCTACCGATGGCCATAACTCCTACCGCTATAAGATATATAAAATTAGGCAGGCGCGGACGATGGGAGGTGGCATCTCTCGACCGCCAAGAACTTCACTTCGGGCATGGAAAAGTATCGCATAAGTTGGCGCTCACACTAGATCGAGAAAAGATTCAGAATTTCAGAGTATCAACCGGTCGTGATAAGCGGGCTGCAGCCGACGACGCTAGAGAGATTATTGATTTTTATTCCTTGGATCAACGTTGTCTTTGGATCACGTTCGCCCGCGGCCATATGTGGTGGACTTTTGCCGAGCCTAAGGTCCGGTGGGTTGGAGGCGGAGGCGATACACAGGGCGAAAGAGTTCGAAATTGTGTTGAGCGCTGGAAAAATTTCGACTTGAAAAACAATCCCCTTGCCATCGAAACGCTGAGTACAAAATTGACGAAGGTTGCGAGCTACAGGCGAACTATTTGCTCTATTGAGCACGAAGAATATTTATTGCGGCGGATTAATGGTATCGTTGAACCACTCGTACTTAGAACTAACCAAGCGCTGCATGAACTGGCCGATGTCACAAAGAAAGCGTTGGCAGGGCTAGACTGGCGCGATTTTGAGACACTTGTTGATATAATCTTTGCCCGTAGTGGGTGGCATCGGATATCAGCCCTCGGAGGAACTCAAAAATCAAACGATATTATCTTAGAGAACCCGATTACGGGAGAACGATGTGCCGTACAGATTAAGTCCTCTGCCGATCAGAAATCATTGGAAAAGTTTGTAGTTCAAGCGGATGAGACCGGAAAATTTAACCGTGTTTTTTTTGTATGTCATTCCCCGAAAGAAAATCTGCTTATGGATGAACGTCCGGATGTGCATATATGGGATGCAGGAACCTTGTCTCAAACAGCGATACGGCTGGGTCTAAGCAATTGGATAATTGAGCGCTGCTAGTCAAAGTTATTTTTTCTGCTTCTTTTTCAACTCTTCTAGTTCTTTCTCGAGTTCCTCGATTCTAACTTTGGCCTTTTCCCATTGGAACGGCATCGGCATCGCCATTGTAATAATTTCGATTTCCTCCTCTTCTGGTGAGGCATATTCTTGGGCCAGTTGGATAACGTGGATGCAGGCTTTCGCATCTCCTTTCATCGCTTTCACCAGAAGGGCCTTCATTGCCGCCTCGATAGCTGGAATTTTACGGATGAGGCCTCCCTCCTGAATTTTTACTTTCGAGCGCAGCACACGCTGGACACTTGTCGACAAGTTCTCAGACCCCTTTGGACGCCCACTCGGATTTCCTGAGTGGCCGGGTTTAAAACGTGTTTCAGACGGAGGTCTGCCGTAACCTACATCGAGCCTCTTATCCCGGTACTTTTCACGTGGAGCATCCGACATTTAGTTCTCCAGCGAATATTTTTCTGTATCGACTTCTCGTTGTGCGGTCACCTCCGTGAATGAGCGGCCGTTACTTTCAAGCGTCGCGTGGAATCCGGTTAGTTCCTGCCAACGGCGAATGGATAGATCCACGTAAAGGGGATCGATCTCGATGGCGCGCGCGTGTCGCCCACACTTTTCAGCCGCTACGATTGTAGTTCCAGAGCCACTAAAGGGGTCGAGCACAATCTCACCACGTCGGGAGCAATCTTTTATTGCATCTATGACCAGAGCTACTGGTTTAACAGTAGGATGTTCCCTAGAAATACTCTGTTGGACGCCTTTGGCTTTGGCGGGTGAGCAATAATCCCAGATGTTCGTGCGATAGCGACCAGACCTTCCCAATTCGATATTATTGATGTGGGATGAAGATCCGACTTTGAACACAAAAATGAATTCGTGCTTCGAGCGGTAGAAACTACCCATTCCCCCCACAGTTTTGTTCCACACACAGATGTTTTTCAGTTCGGAGTACAGGGGGCGACCCATTTCCACCATTTCAGAGACATGTCGCCAGTCCATTGCAATGAAGTGGATCGCGCCATCCAGGCTATGGTCGACCGCATGTTTGAAAACCTCAGAAAGAAACGTGATAAATTGGGAAGAAGTCATCTCACCAGATGCCATCGTAAATTCACGATGCGTATGTTCGCCAGCTTTGCAAACATGTCCATCAACGGGAACATTGTAAGGTGGATCCGCAAATACCAGCCGAGCGGGCCGCTCAAGAATTGCAATATATGGGTCTTTATTACGCGCATCTGCACAAGCAAGCTTATGTGTGCCTAAAAGCCATATATCACCCAGTGCGCTAACTGGTACTTGATCAAGACCAAGAAAAACACCGGCGTCGGCATTTTGTTCTTTCGCTGATCCATCGATTAAAAAATCAATTTCAGCTGTGTCAAAACCGGTTACTTCCAAATCAAAGTCGACGTCGGAGCTTAAGAGGTTTTGTAGTTCGATCGATAAAATTTCTGGATCCCACCCGGAATTCAGCGCGATTTTGTTGTCTGCAATAATATAGGCTCGTTTCTGCGAGTCGCTGAGGTATTCCAATCGGATTGCTGGAACGGTATTTAAATTTGCGAGCTTGGCGGCCTCAACTCGTCCATGACCACAAATGATTGTGTTGTGCGCATCGACAATAATGGGGTTTGTGAATCCAAACTCCTGAATCGATGCTAAAATCTGATGAATTTGTTTTTTAGAATGCGTTCGCGCATTCGTCGCAAACGGATGTAATGAATCGAGAGGCAAAAATTCGATCTGTAGTTGTTCGGGTGCATTCATTGTTTTTGACTCCCGATGCGAAAATACGATGCTCGGGAATCAATTAAAATGGCGCAGTTTCACGCTAACCAAAAATAAATCACACTAACCGCCCCCGAGGCTCCTAATTTTGGAAACGGTATTTTCAAAGCTCCTATAGCTATGGGATCTCTCCGTTCCGCTGCGAGTTTTGTAGCGTAAAACTTCACCAATTTTCGAGAAATCGCTTCTGTACTCCAATCTGATTGTTTTTAGTTCTTCCAGAAAATGACGCCAAAGTAATTTTGTACTTTTATCGACATTTGTCGGATGAGAAACTACAAGAGAAATATAGTATTCCAGCGTTTGTCCATCCGGTCCCACCACACTTCTGGGCCGTCTCGAACGTTCTCGCTGCAAATCGCACTTCCATTCGATTTTCTCGAACAACGCATTTATAGGGGTCAATTCATGGATGAAGGCGAGTCCTCTGGAAGCCTTATTACAATAGACCCTTTTAGCCAATAGTCTCTGGACCCCCTGAAAATCCTTCTGAGTCTCCTTTTGCAAGAACCGAGCTAAGGGCGAAGCAATATAGCTTTCAAGCTTAGAATTTTGTTCGAGCCAAAACTGTTTGTTGATTGAATTCAAAGCTGCGAGCGAAAGAGTCATTAGATGCCTCCTAGCAGGTCAGTCATCAATTTTAAGGGGGCAAGCCGCGGATTTAAGAATCAAGCGGTTGGTATTAAAAGTATGCAGCTTAATGTAAAATCTCGCAAGTCACCTTCAGAACATTTAGCCGGAATCTATCTGCGAAGCGGTTGAATGTTTCCGGAGGAATGCGCAGAAATTTTATTGCAACAAGAAAAATTTTGGTGAATTCGAGTCTTGGCCTGGCAGTCAAACAGTTTGATCTCCCTTTACCTAATGTGTTTCACCGCCCCTTAGTTCACCCGCTCGATCGCGAGCGCAACCCCCTGACCGATACCGACGCAAAGCGTCGCGAGCCCGAGCTTTCCGCCTGTATCTTCGAGCGCATGCATCGCTGTTCCCGCGATTCGCGCGCCGGTCATGCCAAGCGGATGACCAAGCGCTATTCCGCCGCCATGGGGATTGACGTGTTCGGCGTCCTCCGGAAGCCCTAGCTGCCGCAAGACCGCGATTGCCTGGCACGCGAATGCTTCGTTCAATTCGATCACGTCGAAATTTGAAACTTTGAGACCGAGACGAGCGCTCAGCTTTTCGGTCGCCGGCACCGGGCCCATGCCCATGATGCGCGGCGACACACCGGCGGCGGCCATGCCGAGTATGCGTACGCGCGGTCTCAAGCCGTGCGCCTTCGCGGCAGCCTCGGAGGCGATGATCAGCGCGCAGGCGCCGTCGTTCAGGCCCGACGAGTTGCCCGCCGTCACCGTGCCGGGATTGCGAAACGGTGTTTTAAGTTTGGCGAGCGTCTCCAGTGTGGTGTCAGCACGCGGATGTTCGTCGCGCTCAATCTTCACCGGGCCGTTCTTGTCACCTGGCGTTTCCACCGGCGTAATCTCCTCGGCGAAGAAACCGCTCTTTTGCGCGGCAACCGCGCGCTGCTGCGAGCGGAGTGCAAACCTGTCCTGGTCTTCGCGCGAAACTTGAAACTTTTCGGCGACGTTCTCGCCGGTTTCCGGCATTGAATCGACGCCGTATTGCGCCTTTAATATCGGGTTGACGAAGCGCCAGCCGATTGTGGTGTCGTAGATCTCGGTACTGCGCTGGAAGGCCTCCGTCGCCTTGCCCATCACAAAGGGCGCGCGCGACATCGATTCGACGCCGCCAGCGATTGCAAGCTCCATCTCGCCCGCCTTGATCGAGCGCGCCGCCGCGCCCACCGCTTCCAGCCCCGAGGCGCAGAGGCGGTTCACTGTTACACCTGGCACCGACGGCGGCAGGCCTGCAAGCAAGAGCGCCATGCGCGCGACGTTGCGGTTGTCCTCGCCGGCCTGGTTGGCGCAACCGTAAAAGACTTCGTCAAGTCTCGCCCAATCGACTGATTTGTTGCGGGCGATAAGCGCCTTGATCGGAATCGCCGCGAGGTCATCGGCGCGCACCTTCGACAGTGAACCGGCATAGCGACCGATCGGAGTACGTACGAAGTCGCAGATGTAGGCGTCGCGTTGATCGCTCATTTTTCACCCTTAGAATTTGCCGCGCGCGGCCGGCAATTAATTACAACTGATACGCCATGCGAAATCCGCCCCAGTGCTTGCCAAGTACACGCACGGGAGCATCGATTTCTTTCATCATGACCATGACGCCGTTACCCAGATCGCGCGGATAACTCTGGAGCAGATAGGTCCGCGCATTGCGAGCGGCGGCAAGACCTGCACGGTCATCAAAAATGCGGCGATTACGGCAATTGGCAGCATTCCAGACCGGATCGTCAGAACGTTGCGGGTGTGCATATTTCAGATTGTGGACGGGCAGGAATCCATTTCGATCAACGGTTGCGCAGATAATCAGCCGCTGATCGGTGGCGAGCGCGCGTTCTTGAATTTCCGGCAACACCTCTTCAAGCGCGTCCAGATAGAGAGTGCGAAACTGCTGCGGGTTGGTATTCGGAATCGGCAGGTATTCATTATCGAAGAGCTTCTCGACCGTGAGACGACCCGACCGGACCAACTCTTCTAGACAAGCAGAAATCTCCACCGCAACTTTCAAGGCACGTTCGATGAACTCGCGATTCTCTTCCCCGATTGCCATGATCCTTTCGTCAAGCCGCGCCCGCGCTTCGGCGCCGACTTCAACGAATTTGAGATGGACGCCAAGGTCGGATCGATTGACAGCAGTAACCTCGATGCGGCCAATTCCCGTGATTTCGATCGCATAGTTGCGGTCAATCTCAACATTGCTTTCGCTAGGTTTGGGTTGAAATAAAGCGCCGCCCTCGCTCAGATCCAAGGTCTTTCCGGTAATTGGGTCTTGCGGACATTCAAACTTGACCGGCAAATCGCAAGGCAGGCGATCGAATTGACGGCGGTCACCGATCTCTGTTTGCCGAAGAAAGATCGCCAGCTTCCTGCGCAGTTGAGTAGCAAGATCCGCTACCGTCTTTCCGGACTGATCGATCTCATGACTTTGATGCGTTGCCGTCCCGGTTGCTTTTGCAATTTCATCGGTTTCCGTCGAAACCTGTTCGATGAATTGCGAAGTCGAGGCCGCGCTATTGGAAAGATTTTTGGCCGTTGCAATCTGTTCCTCAACGGCAGCAACAATGACCGCAAATACGGGATTGAGCCTCTCAATAAACGCTGAAATATGGGACAGGCCTTCCATTGAAATCTGAGCGTCTCGTTGGAGTTTCTCAACGCGATGAGCAATCCCCTGCGTGGCTTTCTGCGTCTCGACCGATAATGCCTTCACCTCATCAGCGACCACGGAAAAGCCACGCCCAGCATCGCCCGCACGCGCCGCCTCTATCTTTGCATTCAAGGCAAGGAGGTTTGTTTGTTTCGCAATGTTGGCGATCAGGTCAACAACGGCGTTAATTTCGGAGGAAGACGATTTCAATCCGTCGATATTTTTGCTGGCCTCACGTGCAACACGGGTGACCTGTCCTGCCAAATCGCCGGC
>CAZAWA010000072.1:0-11685 GCA_964488675.1 uncultured Oxalobacter sp.
TATCGCTTGCGATATTTCGACTCTGACCCCGAATTTTCGCTGACCCCGAATTTTCCTGACTCCGAATTTTCTCCCGAATTTCCCAAGCTGGGGTCAGAGTAATTTTCGCTGCGCGAAAAAAAACTGCTGACCCCGAATTTTCGCTGACCCTAATTTTCGCCGAATTTCCCACCAGGCTGCTGACCCCGAATTTTCCTGACTCCGAACTTACCACCAGGCTGCTGACTCCGATCACCTCCGCCCCTGCCTTCCCCCTTGCAGCGGGACGGGGCTGGCGCGCTGCATCGCATTCAAGCATAGGCGCAATCCGCTTTTATTTTTTGTCGATGCGCTGCAGCACCTGATCAAGATCGGTGCCGTTCGAGTCCTTGAATAATATCCGCACTGGATACCATTCCAGCGATGGCGCAAGCCACAAATCCAGTTGCTGTTGCTCCCTCGACGGGGAGGGAAGTTTGGAAATATGGATGGCAGTGACATTGCCCATGGGCGTGCTGACCGTTTTTGGACCCATTACCCGAAACGACCAGATTTCTGCCTCTTTTCTGCCCGCGACAACAAATTTCAACTCGGAGCCGGGCGTGAGTCTATCGGGCGCGGCGCGCGCAATCGACACCAGTTGCCACGAAATGCTGGTGCGGTCCTGCTCGCCACCCTTGATGGGATAGGTAGATGCAGACTCGCTGAAACGGATCATCCTGTCTTCGCGCCCGAATGTGACCGTATGCGGCGGCTTGCGGAAGCGTTTTTCAGTCAGCTTCAGCGGTGCCAGGCCGTATTCGCTGACCGTGCCTTCGCTGTGCGACGCCAGCATCGTGCCAAGCAGGCCCGCTTTTGTCTCGACGGCAATGTCGAAGCGGTTGCTGCTGGCCGTCCAGCGAATGCGCGTGTTGCCCTTGAGCGTCAGCCCGCTATGCTTGGCCGTGACGGCGTAGAGCAGATCGGCGGACGGCGGCAGCTTGTGAGCCCGTTTCACGGCCGGGAGTTCGACCGCAGCGGAGAGCGATGCCAGCGCAAGCAGTGCGGCGAAAAAGCCTGCGATCAGAAGGCGGGGGCGAAATGAAAACATGGCTGACTCCTCAAGGGGCCGGTTTGATCTCGGAGAGCGACAGGTCGAGAAAATCGCCGTTGGCGTTGGTGTAACGCAGTTTCACAGGATACCACTCATGCCCGGGCGCGAGCCAGACATCGAGCGACTGCTCATACGACCCCTTGCGCGCCGCCCGGCTCAGACGCCATGTGCGCACCTTGCCCAGCCCCGTTTCGACTTCCTCGATGCCGACAATGCGAACCTTCCACACGACGGCATCACGAATGCCGGCCACGGCGATATCGAGCGTTGCGCCCGGCGTGAAACTGCCCCCATCGCGACGACCAATGCCGACCAGTTGCCATACGATGCTGGCGCGATCCTGTTCGCCGCCTGGCCGCTCGTAAGCGAGGGAGGAAGACGAAAAACTGATGGTGTTGCGCTCGCGATGGAAATGCGTGTTGGTTTCTGCCCGGCGCATGCGTTTTTCGGCGTACACAATGGGCGACAGGCCGTGTCTGGGATCAATCGTGCCTTCGCTGCTGAAATTGAGCAGGCTCAGGAACAGGATGTTGAATTCGCCCTTGACGCCAAAGCTGCTGCCGCTGGATTGCCACAGGATGCGACCCTTGCCGTAAATGTCCTGCCCCTTGTGCGAGGAATGGGCGTTGTAGCGCAGTTCGGCAGAGGGGGGCGGGTTGATTGCATAGTGGGGAAGCACCCCAAGCGAGAGCGGCCTGGGGGGGGTGTCCGTCGCTGCGACTTCAGCGGGAGGGGCATCGCCGGTAACAGGGGCTTCGGGGTTGGCAGAATCGTCCGGCGCGGCAGCGTCAGGTTTGGCAGACGAGGGCGTGGCGGCAGGCGCAGCTCGACGGGCAACACGCGGCCTGGGCGCTTCCTGCGCGGCAGGCGGCACGGGATTCAGGTGCAGATCGGCGCTGACCATTTGCGGCGCAGGTTCGTTCAGCGAAAAAATCGCAAACGGCGAGAGCGCCAAGCGGATCACGATCAGGTGCAGCAGCACGACAAAAAGCAGAAATGGCAGCCCGCGCCGGAGGGGCAAGGCGGCAAGGACGGGCGAAATTTTCAACATGGAAGAAGTCTATACCAAACGGTCGCCAGCCGCGAAAACCGGCGTCGGCAGTCACAAAACCGGGGGCGGCAGTCGAAAACGAAGTTTCGGTGCAGGCTAACATGAGCGGAGCGAATGTTAAGCGGAGCGGCCGTAGCCAATATCGCTTGCGATATTTCGACTCTGACCCCGAATTTTCGAATTTTCGAATTTCCCCCGAATTTTCGAATTTCCCCAGAATTTTCACCAGGCTGGGGTCAGAGTAATTTTCGCTGCGCGAAAAAAAACTGCTGACCCCTGTTTTCGCATTCCCCGAATTTTCGCAGCCCAGCTCAAAAAACGGCTGGCAGCGATCAGGTGTCCGGCACCAACGAGATTTCAGAAACAGTCAGGTCGAGGGTGTCGCCGTTTGCTTCGGTATAGCGCAGCTTGACCGGATACCATTCCCTGTCGGGCGCGAGCCAGAATTCAAGCGTCTGCTCCTGCGTGCCTGCCGGGGCAGCGCGCAGCAGATGCCACGCCTGGAGCTTGCCCAGGGGCGTCTCGATTTCTTCCAGCCCGACTATGCTGATCAGCCAGATGTCCGCGTTGTGTGTCCCGGCGACGAATAGCTGAAACTGTACGGCCGGCCGGAAGGTGCCGCCATCATGCCGTCCGATGCCGGACAGTTGCCAGATCACGCTGGCGGTGTCCTGTTCCCCGCCAAGTATGGGATGAGATTTCTGTGATTCAGAGAAACGGATAATCTGACCCTCGCGTTCGAAGCGGGCTTTTGCTTCAGGCTTATCGGGAAGCTTCTCGGTGTATGCCAGCGGCGAAATGCCGTGAGGCGGGTGGATGACGCCTTCGCTGAGAAACTGCAACGAATAGGCATCAGGCACGGTGAAGTCACCGTGGATATTGGCATACTGGTTGTTGCTCCGCATCCAGAGCAGTCGCCCATTGCCGGAAACGGAATGTCCGCGCCGGTCAAGGCGCAGGTTGTAGCGCAGTTCGGCAGAAGGTGGCAGATCTGCCGGGAAAGAAGGCAAGTCACGGTTGCCTCTGGCGCTGGCGGCAGTCGGGGGATTGCTTGCCAGAGCAGGAGCGGTGACGGAAGGGGCGGGCAACGATGCGCCTTCCGCCATGCTGCCTGCCTTGGTGCGGGGAGTCTTTGGCGGCATTTCCGGAGACGGGTGCGGTGCCTGGGTGGTGTCGAGCTGCCGGTTGGGGGAAATTTTCGGGGGCGCGGGCGGGGAGAGCAGTTCGACCGGGACGGATGCTGTTGCGACGCTCCGGGAGAGCGGGGTGCGAAATCGCAGGAAGGCCCAGTCAATGACGAGCAGATGCAGCAGCACGACTGCGCCCAGTAGGAGCAGCCAGCGCTTTGCTGCCATGCCCACAAAATAAGAAAACCGTCTCGACATGAGTTCAGTCTAAACGAATTGCCCGAGCGGAAAAGGGGCGTGCCTGCCGCAGTGCGCCCGTTCCGACAGGCGGCATGGCGTCGGGGATGAGTGGCATGGAGACGCGCTTTACACGGACTATACTGAAGGGGCACGCGAGCTGCACCCGGCGATGGGCGGCTGCGCGTCTGACATCAAAGGGTCAGCCATGAAGCGAGCACATGTCCAATGGTCGGTTTTGCGTCGGCACAGTCGGGGGGTGACCCTGATCGAGGCGCTGATTGTGCTGGTGATTATCGCTGTGCTGGCAGGTATCGCCGCGCCGGATTTGCGGCGTCTGATCGATGATGTGCGGGTTTCCAATGCGACCAACGAATTCACCAACGCCATCAATCTGGCCCGAACCGAGGCGATCAAAAAGGGCCGTCTGGTCACGGTTTGCCGCAGCACGAGCGCGGAATCCGGCGCGCCGTCGTGCAATACCGCAGGAGCAGACTGGCGTGTCGGCTGGCTGGTGTTTGTCGAGAGCAGTTCCACCGTAAATGTCGGCACCTATGAGGCAGGGGAAGAATTGCTGGCGCGGCGCGGGCCGTTTACGGGCGGCATCACGGCGCAGATGACAACGGCGAATGCCTGGATGACCTTCAACAGCACGGGAGAGCCGGTTGGCATGGCGAATTTCAGCCTCAATTTCAATTACGAGGGCGGTCATGCCCGCCAGATTTGCATGTCGCGCTCGGGAAGGGTCAGGGTGATCAAAGATGCGGTGTCTTGCTGAACGCCCAAGGGCTACGCCATGGCGCACAAGGGCGCGCAGGGTGGCATTCGGCGCGCGCTATCAGATGGGAGCCGGGTTGATCGAGGTGCTTGTCGCGATAGTGATCGTTGCGTTTGCGCTGCTGGGCATGGCTGGCTTGCAGGTGTCATCGTTGCGCTACCAGAAAACGGCGCAGTTGCGCGGACTGTCGGCGCAGTATTCCGCCGAGATTGCGGATCGCATCCGCGCCAACATGACGGGCGCTCTGAATGGCAACTATGTGACTGTCGCGGGCGACACCTACGCCGCCGGCGCTGGTGCCGATCCGGGCAATTGCACGGGCGGGGCGGTTCTCACGCCCGCGCAGACCGCCGCTTGCGACATTTTCAGCTGGCGGCGCAACATGGATCGCAGCATGAGCGGCTGGGGCGAGATTACGGGCAATATTGCCAACGGTTTTGCCGTGACCATCTATTTCCGCGAACCCAACAAGCGGGATTACGACGACACGCAGGATGGCGGTTGTCGTGCCGCGGCTTTGGTCGGGGCGGACAATCCGAACAGCGTGCGGTGCCTTGCGACGATGGTGACGCCATGAAACTTCGACCAAACTCAAGCCGGGCGCAGGCTGGCGTCACCCTGATCGAGTTGATGGTGTCGATCACCATTGGCATGCTGGTGGTGCTGTTTTTGAGTTCGCTTTACCTCAGCAGCCGCACCAGCCACCGCATTACCGACGACAGCTCCAGAATGCAGGAAGAAGCGCGCGCGGCAATGAACCTGATCGGGCGCAACCTGTCGCAAGCAGGCTTTGGCCATCTGGTTTCTTCTGATCTGGGCAGTCTGGTTAACAAGGCTGATTTGACCGATATGGGCGGCGCCGGGCTAAGCGGGTGCGATTTTGGGTTTGCTGCTCCGGCGAATTTGACCAACACGGCCTGCGGCGCCGGAGGCCGGTCCGCTTTTGAGGTTGCCTACCGGGTAGAAAACACCGGTGCGGCGGGTGACGCCATCGGCTCCAATTCCGATTGCAACGGCCAGCTCGCGCCGATCGTGTCGGGCACGGACAGGGTGGCGGTCAACCGTTTCTACCTGAATACGGGTAACCGGACACTGAACTGCGTTGGCAACGGCGGCGGCGAACAGCCGCTGATCGGCAATGTCGATGACTTTCAGGTGCTTTACGGGATGTTTGTCCCGCCGGTAAATTCCCTGAAGTCCTACGATGATGACGGGTTTCGTTCTGTATCGCGCTATGTGAATGCGGCTACCGTCGGCGCAGGCAACTGGGGCGATGTAGTGAGTGTCAGCGTGTGCATGGAGCTGAGCAGCCCCACCGACAATGTCATGACGCAGTCTCAGACCTACAGAAACTGTAACGACGCCAATGTGGTCGCGGCAGACCGCAGGCTGCATACTGTCATCCGGGGCGTTTATACGCTGCGCAACAGTGCCTCGGTGCGCAACACTTCGATAAGGTGATGACGATGAAACCTCGCCTATTACCGATGGGTGGCAAACCAGCCGGTGCGCAGAGCGGCATTGTGTTGCCCGTGGTGCTGATTTTTCTGGTAATCATGATGTTGCTGGGGATTACGGCGATTCGCAATGTGACGCTGGAAGAGCGCATGGCGGGGAATTCGCGCTATCAGCAGCTTGCTTTTCAGGCGGGCGAGCTGGCCTTGCGCTCCTGTGAGGGGCAGGTTCTGGGAACGGCGGCAGGCCAGTTTTTCGATGTGCAGCCCAGTTTGCCGCTGGGCGCTGTGCCGGTGGTGGCGGGCGTCAGTGCGCCGTTTTGGGATCCGACCAG
Organism: uncultured Oxalobacter sp.; assembly: GCA_964488675.1. Classification (GTDB taxonomy): domain Bacteria; phylum Pseudomonadota; class Gammaproteobacteria; order Burkholderiales; family Burkholderiaceae_D; genus QZKY01. Next base: position 6,055 of record CAZAWA010000072.1, read on the forward strand.
CGTAAACCAGCGCTGGGGGGACAACACCTTTGCCAGAGCCGTGGTCTTGCCGGCTGCCTATGGTGGTCTGATGACGGCGCAATGCATGGTGGAGCGACTGGCGCCGACGACGCCCAAACAGAAGGGCGGCTTGCCTTATTGCCCGTTCCGCGTCACGGCGCGGGTCAATGATGTTGTCACCAACAGCGGGGTGGTGGTGCTGTTGCAGAGTTACCTGATCGCTCCGCTGAATTCCGGCCGGAGTTGCCCGATCGCTCCCTGAGAGACGGGCTGGATAAAATCGTTCCGCTAAAGCGGCTGATAGGGAAAGCGAAATTCGCCATTGGGCTGGGAGGTCTGCCATGCAGAAGAGGACTCTTGAAAAACGATTGCGCGGCCTTGCCGCTGGTTTGCTGGCGTTGTGCGCGCTCGGTTTTTCGGGTGCGGCGCTCGCGGATCTGGCGCGATACCCGCTGTTTCTGCAGCAGCAAATCCAGCCCAATGTGATGTTCACGCTGGACAATTCGGGCAGCATGGCCTGGGAAACGCTGACTGGATTCGACATCGACACGGCATCCTATGCCAGCGGCAGGACGAGTCTCCGCGCCGTCTATTCCAGCGCCTTCAACAAGATTTACTACGACCCGAATGTCACTTACACGCCGCCCTTGAACTATGACGGCACCTCGATGGGCGCGGCTAGCACGACCAGCGCCAGCAGTGACGCTTACCCGACGGCAGGCGCGACCAAATACAATGTCAACCTGAAAGAATCATGCTATGCGCTGACCACCCCCGTGCTGCCGCAATACAGCAACACCACCTTTGCTGCCAACACCACCAACTGCAAGAGCGCATACTCAGCTTCAACGCCGACATACAGCAAGCTGGTGGCACGGTATGCGTTTTACTATGTGTGGAACGGGTCAACCGCCATCAACACGGCAGCGCCAGGCAATACGGCTTTTCCGACACGAGTGGATATTCGCGACACCGCCGCCACCTATACCAACAGCGGCGGGCGCACGGAATGCCCCAATACATGCTCGTACGATCAGGAAATCCAGAATTTTGCCAACTGGTTTACCTATTACCGCACGCGCATCATGATGGCGAAGGCCTCGATGGGCGCGGCCTTCGCCGGCATCGATCCGATCGCCACGACCGATACGCCCAAGTTCCGCGTCGGCTTTAACGCCATCAACAGTGGCGGGTCCTCCAATACTTCCGTATCGGACAGCAGTGGTTCATGGCTGGCCATTCGCCGCTTCGACAGCGGGCAAAAGCAGAATTTCTTCAACAAGCTGTACCAGTCAGCTGCGAACGGCGGCACACCGCTGCGCACGCAGATGGATCGGATCGGCAAGATGTACAAGGGCACCCTGAACGCCACGCTCGACACGAACAGCAACCCGTTTTACAAGGACATCTCGGCTTCTCCGGCAGACAAGACGCTGGTTCCCTGCCGCGCCAGCTACCACATCATGACGACAGACGGCTACTGGAACGACAGCTTTACCGGAATTGGCGATCAGGACAGTTCGTGCTCCACCGGAACCACCTGTTATTCGACCAGCGCTCGCGGGTCGTATGATGCCAATGCGGCTTCCAATACCCTGTCGGACATTGCGCTGAACTATTACAAGAATGATTTGCGCACCACGCTGGACAACAAGGTGCCCAAGAGCGATGACGATCCGCCCGGCATTTCCGACGATGAAAAGCAGCGCCAGCGCATGGTGACTTTTACCGTCGGCATGGGGGCGGACGGGCAGCGGGTTTATGACAAAAACTACGAAACACAGACTTCAGGGGATTTTTACGACATCAAGCAGGGAACCAAGAGCTGGCCGGCGCCGTCCGGCGACACGGCTTCGACCATCGACGATCTCTGGCATGCTGCGGTCAACGGTCGCGGCAAGTACTTCAAGGCCACCAATTCGACCGAGGTGAGGGAAAGCCTGGTTGAGGCGCTCAAGAAAATCGAGCAGGTGACGCGCACGGCTTCGACCGAAACGGCAAATTCCAGCGTCATCAGCACCGGCACAATCCAGTACGAACCGAGCTTTATTTCCGGCTTGTGGGCGGGGAGTTTGCGGGCGTATCAGATTAGTCTGGCTGACGACGGGGCGGAATCCTGGACGCTGCAGTGGAACGCCGCGGCGAAGCTGCCGGCGCATGGCAGCCGCAATATCGTCACGATGAAAGAGGATGGCAGCAAGGTCAATTTTCTTTGGGATCAGATATCGACCGCGCAAAAAACGACCCTCGGCACGATCGATGTGCTGAATTACCTGCGCGGTGACGGCAGCAAGGAAAAAGCCAACGGCGGGGCCTTCCGCGACCGCCAGAGCAAGGTGGATGACACGCTGGTGGTGAACAAGCTGGGCGACATCGTGAACTCGTCGCCGCTGTTTGTGGAGAACGGTGTCGATCAGGGCTACAGCACCCTGCCGACCATCGGTACCGCTTATACGCCCAATAGAGGTGAAAGAAGAAGGCAGCGAGTGATAATTTACGTTGGCGGCTATGACAGAATGCTGCACGCGTTTGACGAGACGGTCGGGCAGACCGATTCCGGCAAGGAGTTGTACGCCTTTGTGCCGCCGTCGGTTTACACCTACCTGAAGGAGTTGAGTTCGAACACCTATGACCATCGCTATTTCGTCGACGGGCCGGTGACCGAGGGCGATGCCTATCTGGGCGCGTGGACAACGGTGCTGCTGGGCTCGCCCGGGGCGGGCGCGAAAAGCGTGTTTGCGGTGGACATCAAAACTCCGGCATCCATGGGGGCGAGCAGTGTGATGTGGGAAGCAACCGGCTCGGACATCGGCAATGTGCTGGGCGAGGCGAAGGTGGCCTTGCTGAACAACGACACCTGGGTTGCCATCTTCGGCAACGGCTATAACAGCACCGGCGGCACGGCAAAGCTGATGCTGCGAAACCTGTCCAGCGGCACGGAATACAAGACTGTTGGGACGGACAGCACCACGGGCAACGGGCTGTCGGCGCCAGCACTGGTGTATGACCGCCAGAACCGGGTAGTGGCTGCGTATGCGGGCGACTTGCAGGGCCGGTTGTGGAAATTCGATCTTTCCGTACCGGCCACACCGACCGCGATGCTGCTGTTCACGGCGGCGACCGGCCAGCCGATTGTCCAGCGCCCCGTTTACAAGCAGCATCCGAAGGGCGGATACATGGTGATGTTTGGCACCGGCAAATACTTCGACACGACCGACGGCGGGTCAAGCGATGTCACGGTGCAGAGTCTGTATGGCATCTGGGACAAGCCATCGGCTTCGATGGGGCTGACCCGAGCCAACCTGCAGGAGCAGGTGATGACGGATACGACCGGTGGCGCAACGCTCGCGATGGGCTCGACGGTAGTAAGCTCGCCTCGCGGCTGGTTTGTCGACCTGAAAACGACGGGAGGCACCGGCGACCCGCACAAGGGCGAGCGCGCGATTGCCGACCCGGTGATTCTGGATGATGTGTTCATCACCAAGTCGCTGATCCCAATGGGTACGCTGTGTTCGGAGGGCGGGGATTCGTTCCTGTATGGTCTCAACTACCTGACCGGTGGCGTCAATAGTCCGCCTTCTTTCAATACACTCAATGTCGTCAAGCTGGGCGGCGGTGGCACTGCCGGCCTGCAGGTGGTTCAGATAGACGGAAAAGTTTATGTGCGCACCAAACAGTTCAGCGGAACGGGAACGCCGCCGGACAAGCCACGATTTACATCAGTTTCGCCGGGATACCGGACCTGGCGTCAGATTCCGGTTCGTTACTGATTTGTCTGGTTGCAAGGAGAAATACCATGAAACAGCAGCGCAAGGGATACGGCAGCGGCTTCACGCTGATCGAGATGATGATCACGGTGGCGGTAGTGGCGATACTGGCGGCCATTGCGCTGCCCAGTTACCGCGAATATGTCCGGCGCGGAGAGCGGGCGGAAGCCAAGTCCACGATGCTGCAAATGCAGAACTGGATGCAGCAGCAGTACACGCTGAACAATCAGTATCCGCTGGCGCTGGGAGCCGCACCTGCGACTCTGCTGCAGTCGCCGCCGACGGGGACGGCCAAGTACAACATCAGCCTGGCGGTAGCGGCAGCGCAAACCTACACCCTGCAGGCGGTGCCAGCGGTGGCAGACGCGAAATGCGGCACCCTGACCATTACCAATAGCGGTGTGCGCGCCAACGGCGGCAGCGACAATGTGAACTATTGCTGGGAGCGGTGATCTTTCCCTGAAATGGGGTCAGCGTAATTTACGCGAAAAACACGCGTAAAAAACTAGGGCCTCATTTTGCACCTAGACCCGTTTTATACACTTCCGGTTATCATTGTGCCGGTCATTGAATATTCTCCAGGAAAATTCGGGGTCGGAGTCGAAATATCGCAAGCGATATGCGACTGCCGACCCCGGTTTTCCAACGCCGCTTAATATCAGATCAAATTTATGAATTCTAACGATGAGCCGATGCGGCAAGCCTTGCAGCTTGCAGCCAGAGGCTTGTTCACTACCGCCCCCAACCCGCGCGTTGGCTGCGTCATCGTGAAGGATGGTGCGGTGATCGGCGGCGGACATACGCAGCCGGTAGGCGGCAACCACGCCGAAATCCAGGCGCTGCTCGACGCGCGCAGCAAGGGGCATGATGCGCGCGGTTCGACCGTGTTCGTGACGCTGGAGCCCTGCAGCCATTACGGCAACACGCCGCCGTGCGCCGATGCGCTGATACAGGCGGGTGTGCGCAAGGTGGTTGCGGCAATAGAGGATCCCTATCCGCTGGTGGCTGGACAGGGTTTTGCGCGCTTGCGTGCGGCTGGCGTCGAAGTCGAATGCGGCATGCTGGCGGAGGAGTCGCGGGAATTGAACCGCGGTTTTCTGTCGCGCGTCGAACGCGGCCGTCCTTGGGTTCGGCTCAAGGTTGCGGCCAGTCTGGATGGCAAGACCGCGCTGCACAACGGACAAAGCCAATGGATCACTTCACCGGCGGCTCGCGACGACGGACATCATTGGCGCGCGCGCGCGTGCGCGGTGCTGACCGGCATTGGCACGGTGCTGGAGGATGATCCGCAACTGACGGTGCGCGCCATTTACACGCCGCGCCAGCCGCGAAGAGTCGTGGCCGACAGCAGGCTGGCAATCAGCCCGCAGGCACGCGTGCTGGCCGGTGGCGGAACCTGGCTGTTTGCGGCGCAGACTGATGCGCAGAAGGCCGCCGCCCTGCGCGATGGCGGCAGCGAAGTGATTTTGATGCCCGGGGCAAGCGGGCAGGTGGATCTGGTTGCGATGATTCATGAGCTTGGCCGCCGCATGATCAACGAACTGCATGTCGAGGCCGGGGCGGTGCTGAACGGCGCATTGCTGCAAGCGGGTCTGGTGGATGAATTGCTGCTGTACATCGCGCCGAGCATACTCGGTGGCGGGCGCGAAATGTTTGCTTTGCCCGGGCTGGACGATCTGGCGGAAAAATATGCGCTGCGCCTCCATGATGTCACGCAGGTCGGCGAAGACTTGCGGATTCTGGCGCGGTTTTAGCCTGGAAACACGAGGGCGGCATGGGAAACGGGGTCACAGGAAAACGGGGTCGGCACAGGAAAACGGGGTCGGCAGTTTATTTTTGCGCAGCAAAAATTACTCTGACCCCG
>CAZAWA010000073.1:0-7154 GCA_964488675.1 uncultured Oxalobacter sp.
TGTCCATCAGTTCGTCCGCAAGCAGAACGGCAAACGGCTCATCGCCGACAACCGGACGGGCGCACAGCACAGCATGCCCCAGAGCCAGCGGCGCACCCTGACGAATGAATATGCAGGACACATTGGGCGGAAGTATCCCCTGCACTTCGTCCAGCAATGCCTGCTTTCCCGCCGCTTCCAGCTCGTATTCCAGCTCGAAGGCCTTGTCGAAGTGATCTTCAATCGCGCGCTTGTTGCGTCCGGTGATGAAAATCAGCTCGGTGATCCCGGCAGCAACCGCTTCTTCAACGGCATACTGTATTAGTGGTTTGTCCACAATCGGCAGCATTTCCTTGGGCTGCGCCTTGGTCGCCGGAAGAAAGCGGCTGCCCAGACCGGCCACCGGAAAAACAGCCTTGGTAATTTTCTTGATCATTTTGGGTTTAACAGTTCGTAAAATTGAGATTCATCCAGTATGGTAATGCCTAAGGACTGCGCTCTGGCAAGTTTGCCGCCCGCGTCTTCGCCCGCGACGACAAAACTGGTCTTGCCCGACACCGAACCAGCCACCTTGCCGCCGGCGGCCAGAATCATTGCGGTTGCTTCCTCGCGCGACAGCGAGGGAAGCGTGCCGGTCAGGACGAACGACTTGCCCTTCATCGACCCCTCCCCAACGGCGGAGCCATCCGTCCAATGTACGCCCGCAGCGCGCAACTGTGCAATCATGTCACGGTTGGTCTGATCGGACAGAAACTGCCGGATCGACTGCGCGACCACCGGCCCAACATCGGGCACGGACAGCAATTTTTCTTCGTTGGCGTCCATCAGCGATTCAAGATTGCCAAAGTGAATCGCCAGCGCCCTGGCCGTCGATTCGCCGACATGACGAATGCCCAGCGCATAGAGAAAGCGTGCCAGTGTCGTCGACTTCGATTGTTCCAGCGCCGCCAGAACATTCTGCGCCGACTTGTCGGCCATACGATCCAGCGCCGCCAGAGAAGCCTGATCCAGCGTGCGATAGAGATCCGCTGCTGTCATGACAATGCCGCAATCCACCAGTTGCTCGATCAACTGGTCGCCCATCCCTTCAATGTCCATCGCCTTGCGCGAAGCGAAATGCTGCAGGCCGCCCTTGCGCTGCGCCGCGCAGTGCGTCCATCCGCCGGAACAACGCGCAATCGCTTCATCTTCCGGCTTCACAATTGGCGATCCACACACCGGGCATTCAGTTCGCATCTCGAATATTTGAGATCCCTCAGGTCGCAACTCCGGCACATGGGCAACCACCTCCGGTATCACATCCCCAGCACGGCGCACGATAACGGTGTCGCCGATGCGGATATCCTTGCGGCGGATTTCATCTTCGTTGTGCAGCGTCGCATTGGTCACGGTAACGCCGCCGACAAATACCGGCGCCAGCCGCGCCACCGGCGTGATCGCACCAGTGCGGCCAACCTGCACTTCGATGTCCAGAAGTTGCGTCATCGCTTCCTGCGCCGGAAATTTATGCGCCATCGCAAAACGGGGGGCGCGCGTCACAAAGCCCAGCCGCTCCTGCCAGTCGACCCGGTTGACCTTGTACACCACGCCATCGATTTCATAAGGCAGTGACTCACGCATTTTGCCTATTTGCCGGAAAAAGCCGAGCAAACCCTCGGCGTCTGTCACCACGGCGCGCTCCGCGCAAACGGGTATGCCCAGAGCAACATACCAGTCGAGCAGCGCAGCATGGGTCGGGGGTATGTCCACCCCTTCGAGCGCACCGATGCCGTAGGCGAAAAACCGCAGTTCGCGCTGCGCGGTAATGCGCGAATCCAGTTGCCGCAGGCTGCCGGCCGCCGCATTTCGCGGGTTGGCGAACGCCTTCTGACCCGCCTCTTGCTGACGCCGGTTCAGATTCGCGAAGTCCACCTTGAACATCAGCACTTCGCCACGAACTTCCAGCAACGCCGGTGGATAATCCGCGCGCAGACGCAGCGGGATCGCTTTTATCGTGCGGATATTGGCGCTGACATCCTCGCCGATTTCGCCGTCGCCACGCGTCGCCGCCTGAACCAGAATTCCGTTCTCGTAACGAAGGTTGACCGCCAGCCCGTCGAACTTGAGTTCGGCTGCGTACTCCACCATGCCGACACGCAAGCCTTCATGCACGCGCCGGTCAAAGGCAAGGATGTCGCTGTCGTCAAACCCGTTTGCGAGCGACCGCATGGGAACCGAATGCGCGATCTGGGAAAATTGGGGCAAGGGCGCGCTGCCGACGCGCTGCGTCGGCGAATCCGGTGCAATGAGTTCAGGATGCGCCTTTTCAAGTTCCTGCAACTCCCGGAAAAGCCGGTCGTACTCGGCGTCTGGAATAGTCGGCGCGTCCAGGGTATAGTAGGCGAAGTTGTGGCGGTTCAGTTCGTCCGCAATCCGGCTGGCGCGCGCGCGCCATTCTCTCGCGTCTGCCGCCTCGCCGCCCTCGCCTCGTTCCTGAGAATTGAACAGATCCGGCTGCATGGTTTATCGACTTCGACCCTTAGGTGAACAACCGCAGGGCGCGATGCGAACCGGCGGGAATGCCCGCCGCCTGCATTTCATCGTAAAAGGCACTGACCTGCCCGGCAATTTCCTCAATAGCGGCATCCGACAAAACCAGATTGCCGTCATCGACTATCGTGCCGTCGAGCCGCTTGACCAGCAGCTTCGCGCAGGCAACCATCGCGCCAAAGCCATCCTTTTGCGGCGCCACGCACGGCACATCCAGCAACAGCGTCAGGCGTGGCGTGTGTTCTGCGGTGACAGGTTCGTTCGTTGTCAGCGAAAACAGCATCGTTCCGTCATTGTCCAGCATGACGAAGCGGCCATCCGGGCGCACATCGAAGCCCTGCCGTTCCAGCGCGGCAAGCAGGGTGCTGATTTCCCAGGGTGCGCCATTCGACCGGATATTCAGGCCGAGTCGCGCGTCGTGCTGCGACACGAACTGGTAGACCGATCTGGCCGCGCTCATCACCGTTGACATGTCGGGAATGTCGGCCTCGGTGCCGAGTTCATCTGCAATTTGCCGCAACCGGACAACCAATTCCGAATACTCCAGTTCGTTGAGCGCGCCGCTGCGATTGGCAAGTTGCACGCCGGCCTGCAATTCGGTGTAAACGCCGCCGTGAACGATCTCGCGCCATTCCGTACCCGTCGATGGCGAAACCGGCGTCGCGAGTCCGATGTAATGCACCGGCTTGCTGCCGACATGACGCAATGTCTGCAGCAGCGGGAGAATTTTTTCGCCGCGTACCGGCGCATCGAGGAGCACCGGGATCACGCAGTCGATCTCGTCATCCACCAGCAAATCGCTCGACATCCCGGCCTGCACCGCCACTGCGGTCGCCGACAGAAAATCGCCTGCCTCAAGCGCCTCCGTCACGACGGGAAAATCCTGCTCGCCAAACACAGGTTCCTGCCGCTCTGCCGCCGACGAGCCTGCCGTTGGTTTCATCAACACATCGTCCTGCTCCGTCGAAAAGGCGCGCTCGACATGCCGCCGCGCGCGGATTTCGTGCCATTTGTTGTATCCGATGACGCCTGCAACAATCGCGGCACCGATGGCGATCAAGCTGATCTGAAGGTCTGTCATGCGGCTTGCACCTCCGAAGCGAAATCGGTGGCGGACGCAAGGTCCACCACCACGATCCGTGAAACTCCCTGCTCCTGCATTGTCACGCCAATCAACTCCTGTGCCATTTCCATCGCAATCTTGTTATGCGTGATAAACAGGAACTGCGTATTGTCCGACATCTGCTTGACCATGTTGCAGTAGCGCTCGGTATTGCTGTCGTCCAGCGGTGCGTCCACCTCGTCCAGCAGGCAGAACGGCGCGGGGTTCAACTGGAACAGCGCAAACACCAGCGCAATCGCCGTCATCGCCTTCTCGCCGCCAGATAGCAACTGAATCGTGGCATTTCTCTTGCCCGGCGGTTGCGCCATCACCTGCACGCCGGAATCGAGAATCTCGCCACCCGTCATGATCAACCTTGCCTGACCACCGCCAAACAGAATCGGGAACAGCTCGGAAAAATGCTTGTTCACCTGATTGAATGTATCCTGCAGGCGATCTCGCGTTTCCCGGTCAATCCTGCGGATGGCATCTTCCAGCGTATTGATCGCCTCGGTCAAATCGACGCTTTGTGCATCGAGATGCCGCTTGCGCTCGGCTGCCGTCACCAGTTCGTCCAGCGCAGCCTGATTGACCGCACCCAGTGCGACTATAGCATTGCTCAGGCGCGTCACTTCTGCCTGCAGATATTGCGGCTTCATGTCCACGCGGAGCAATACGGTCAGCGCCGCCTCGTCCGCCTGCGCTTCTGCCAGTTGTTCCGCATAGCTGTCCCGCTGGATCCGCACCGCCTGTTCTTTCAACTGCAATTCGGTGATGCGATCGCGCTGCGGCTGCAATCCGCGCTCCACCTGCATGCGCGCCTCTTCCCCCTGCCTGACCTGCTGCGTTATCTGATCGAGTTCATGCCGCGCATCCGACAGGGCGCGCTCCTGGCTCATGCGTTGTTCCAGCAGCACCTGCAAACCAGCCTGCGCGGCCTGATCATCAAGGCTGCCCAACTCAAGCTGCCCTTGCTGCATGTCTTTCAACAGCTTGGCAGACTGCTCTTGCGCAGTGGCAATGTTGCGGTGCAATTCCTCGATCCGGGTGCGCTGCGACCGTTCGGCGAATTCTGCCTCTTGCGCCGTGCGCTCGGCTTCCCGCAGCATTTGCCTTGCGTCGCCTAGCGCCTGCTCCTTTTCCAGATAGATGGTCTGGCTTTCCTCGAACCTTTCCTGCGCCTGCCCAAGCGCGGCGTCAAACTGCTCGAAACGCGCCTCCATCTCGGCCATGACCTGCCGGCATTCGGCTTCCTGCGCCGCGATTTCCGCCAGCTCGCCGGCTATCTGTGTGCTGCGCTGGCGATAACGATCCTGCACTTCGCTCAACTTCAGCATCTCGATTTGCCGGGCGTGAATGGACTGCGTCAGTTCGGCAGCATTCTGTCGGCTTTCCTGCAACTGCCGACTGATCTGCGACAGGGCGGCCTCGTCCCGGACAACCCGCGCTCTGGTTTCATCCGCCAGCAATTGTTGCGCGCGCTGCTGCTTGCCAAGGTTTTCGATTTCCTGACGACGAGCCATCATGCCGTCCTGCTCGGAATCGGGCGCATAAAAGCTGACACCGGATCGGCTGATCAAATGCCCTTCGCGCGTAACCAGAAATCCCCCAACCGGCAATTTTTCGCGCGCGGCAAACGCCGTCACCGTTTCTTCCGCCACGAAGGCGTTGTGCAGCCACTCCTGCATCAGGACACGCAAGCCCGGATCGTTGAGCTTCATCAAATCGATCAGTGGCGTCAGGCCGACAACGGCTCCCTGTGCCGCGCCAGTCTTTCCGGCAGCGGAAAAAAACGCCAGCCTGGCCGGCGGAGCGTCGTTGAAGAAGGCTCTGGTCCAATCGATGTTCGACATCTCCAGCGCAGAGACGCGCTCGCGCAGAACGGATTCCAGCGCCGTCTCCCAGCCCGGCTCTATTTGCAGCTTCTGCCACAGTCGCGGCAGCTTGTTCAGTTCATGTTTCTCCAGCCAGGGATTGACCTTGCCCTGCGACTGCACACGCTCCTGCAACTGCTTGAGCGCCGTCAGACGAGCATCCAGTTGTGCCTGCACACCGCTTTCCTGCGCCAGCTGGGCCTGTGCCGTGCGCAGTGACTCTTCCTGCGCCTTGCGTTGCTCGCGCAGAGCTTCAATCCGCTGCTCCGCCTCTTCCAGCGTGTGCTGCGCCTCTTCCAGATCCGTTTTCAGCGATGACAGACGATCTTCATCCGGTGCCTGCAACCCCTTGGTTTCCAGCGACAGTCGCTCGCGCCGTGACATCAGCGCGGACAGCGCGCCAGAGGCATTGCGGTGATTGACCGACTCGAGCTCGATCTGCTGCTGCACCTGCGTGATGCCGCCGCGCAATCCGCTGGCATTTTCCTGCGCCTCGCGCCAGGCCTGTTCAACCAGCGGCATTTCGTCGTTGCGCTGTTGCACCGCCTCCTGCGCCTGCACCACGCCGACACCCAGCTCTTCCAGCAAAGTCTCGGCTTCCGCCAGATCTTCCTGTTGCTGCTGCCCCTGCTGCTGCCACTGATCCCGCTGGCGGGAGATGGCATTGATCTGGTTTTGCAAGCGGCTGCGTGAATCAATCACGAAGCGGATTTGCGCTTCGAGACTGCCAATTTCCGAATTGGTCTGGTAAAACTCGCCCTGCGCCTGATGGACCCGGTCTGCAGCTTCGTAATTTGTTTGACGCAAGCGCTCCAGCACCGCCTCGGCGCGATGCAGACCTGCCGTCTGCTCTTCGAGCGCGATTTGCGCCTGCTCGATCTCGCGAAACAGTTTTCGCTGTTCGCCGTCCGCCTCATTCCGGCGCAGCAGCCACAACAGTTTCTGTTTTTCGTCCTGTTCGGATTGCAGGGCGTGAAACCTGCGTGCCACCGTCGCCTGCGCTTCCAGCTTTCCGAGATTGGCCTCAAGCTCACGCCGGATGTCCTCTACCCGAAGCAAGTTTTCATGCGCATCGCGCAGACGGTTTTCAGTTTCGCGGCGGCGCTCCTTGTAGATCGACACGCCTGCCGCTTCTTCGAGGAAAATCCGCAACTCCTCCGGTCGCGCCTCAATGATGCGCGAAATCATGCCCTGCCCGATGATTGCGTAAGCACGCGGCCCCAGTCCGGTGCCCATGAAAATGTCCTGGATGTCGCGTCGGCGAACCGCCTGGTTGTTGATGTAATAGGTCGATGATCCATCGCGCGTCAGAATGCGCTTGACCGAGATTTCCGCGTACTGACCCCATTGCCCGCCGGCCTTGCCAGAGGTGTTGTCGAAAATCAGCTCGACCGAGGAACGACCAGAGGGTTTGCGGCTGTCGGTGCCATTGAAGATGACATCCTGCATCGATTCGCCGCGCAGTTCGGACGCGCGAGACTCGCCCAGCACCCATCGCACCGCATCAATGATGTTGGATTTACCACAGCCGTTGGGGCCGACGACCCCGACCAGGTGTCCCTGAATCTGAAAATTGGTGGGATCGACAAAAGATTTGAATCCCGACAATTTAATTGAAGTTAAGCGCACAATATGACCAGTTGTCAGCAGAAACGGGAGGCAAGACACCA
>CAZAWA010000073.1:7254-11103 GCA_964488675.1 uncultured Oxalobacter sp.
GAAGTTAAGCGCACAATATGACCAGTTGTCAGCAGAAACGGGAGGCAAGACACCAGATTCGGCAACGACGACGCGCCTGCCCCGGCTACAGCGTGTAATCATACCACCCTGCCCATTCAATTCACCCGTATCAGGACGCCGTCTTTTTCAAACGCAGGAATTCACCAAATTTCAGATCCTCCAGCAAAATGTGGTCGGACAGCCAGTTCTTCAGAAACGCAATCGTCTGCCGATCAAGCGGCGCCGGATCGGACGCCAGTCGCTCATTGAGAAGGTAGATGGTTTCATACAGTTGCGTGTGAAACGCGTGATGCTCCTGACACACCGGATACCCATTGGCGCCCATGATTGCTTCTTCGCGCTGAAAATGCGCCTCGGCATACTTGACCAGCTTTGCCAGTATGACACCCAAATCGCGACGCCTCCCCGATTCCTGAAAGGCGTCATAAAACTCGTTGATCATCGCAAACAGCATTTTGTGGTCACGATCGATCACCTCTTGCCCGACTACATACTTTTCATTCCATGTCACCAGGCTCATGGATTTTCTCCCTTGGTTGCGGCTTGTCGCCTGTCAAAATGCAATATCCTGATACTATGCCGAGATGGTCGCCTCGCCGTTGTGCCAACGCAACCCTTGAATCATAATGTCAGCCTGATTGACATTCTGCTCACCCGCCGCGCATGCGGCTCATAACCCGTACCGTTTGCCCAGTGAACCCTCTGCTCCAGAAACTCCAGCCCTACCCCTTTGAAAAACTGCGCCTGCTATTTTCGGGCATCACGCCGAATCCTGCCTATGCGCATGTCAGCCTCGGCCTGGGCGAACCCCGCCACCCGACGCCCGACTTCATCAAGCAGGCCCTGATCGACAATCTGTTGGGTCTGTCCTCCTATCCGGCCACGCTGGGCATTGATTCGCTGCGATCGGCTATTGCGGACTGGCTGCAGCGGCGCTACGACCTGCCTGCCATCGATCCGGTCACGCAAGTTTTGCCCACGCTTGGCTCGCGTGAAGCGCTATTCTCGCTGGCGCAGGCGGTCATCGATCCGGGCAGGAACAATCCGCTGGTGCTCTGCCCGAACCCGTTCTATCAAATCTATGAAGGCGCAGCCTATCTGGCTGGCGCAGAACCGTATTTCGCCAATTCCGATCCGGCGCGCAATTTCGCACCCGACTACCAGAGCATCCCGCCCGAAGTCTGGGCGCGCGTGCAATTGCTGTATCTGTGCTCGCCGGGCAACCCGACCGGTGCCGTGCTGACCCTGGGGGACTGGAATGAGCTGTTTGCACTGTCCGACCGCTATGGGTTCATCATTGCGTCCGACGAGTGCTATTCGGAAATCTACTTTGGCGACAACGCACCGCTGGGCGGGCTGGAAGCCGCACACCAGCTCGGTCGCAGCACTTTCCCGCGCCTGATCATGCTGTCCAGCCTGTCCAAACGGTCCAATGTACCGGGCATGCGCTCTGGCTTCGTTGCAGGCGACGCCGACATCATCAGGCAATTCCTGCTATACCGCACCTACCACGGCAGCGCCATGAGCCTGCCGGTGCAGCAGGCATCGATCGCCGCCTGGAACGATGAAAGCCATGTGCGCGAAAACCGCGCAAAATACGCCGCCAAATTCAATCAGGTCACGCCCCTGCTGCAACAGGTGCTGGATGTGGACCTGCCGGACGCAAGTTTTTACCTGTGGGCCGATGTCCACACGCGAACCTGCCTGTCGGACACGGAATATGCCCGACGCCTGTACGCCGAATATAATGTGACGGTTCTGCCCGGCAGTTACCTCGCCCGTGACGCGCACGGCGCCAATCCGGGCCAGAACCGGGTTCGCATTGCGCTGGTGGCCGAAGTCGAGGAGTGCCTCGAAGCAGTACGCCGCATGGTCGAATTTACACAAAAACTTCAAAAAACCTGACCACCAACGCGGCGCAAAGGCGCACTGGCTCAGAGAAGCTCCTTGCGCAGATCGGCCGCGCTTTTTGGCGACAACAATCCGGGCGCAACATCAAAAGCTGTTTTCGCGCCAATGTCGCCGTTGCGGTTCATGCGAATTGCGGCACGGGCATAAGCGATTAGCACGCTGGCCGTAAATTCCGGATTGCTTTCCAGCTTGAGGCGAAACTCCACAGTCTGCGCAGTGTCCTTGCCCGTGACACCACTGCGAATGACAAAGCCGCCGTGCGGCATTGCAGCATGCTTGCTCTTTAGCTCATCTTCGCTGATAAACGACACCTTCGTATCGTAGTCAACGAAGTAGTCCGGCATCGTGACAATTGCCTCCGTGACCGCAACGGGATCAGCCCCCTCTGCGAGCACGACATGGCAATCGCGAATATGTTTTTCGCGAGTCGTCAAACTGGGACGCAAGCCGCTGCGGGCACGCTCCATAGCATTCTCCAGCGGAATGGTGTATTGCACCGCATTCTTGACGCCCGGAACACGGCGCAACGCATCGGAATGCCCCTGACTCACCCCATATCCCCAGAAAGAATAGGTGTCGCCGACTGGCAGCACCGCCTCGCCGTACAGTCGGCTGATGGAGAAAAGGCCCGGATCCCAACCCATAGCGATCATTGCGGTGTACCCGCTGGTTTTCGCAGCCCTGTCTACCGCATCGAAGTACTCCGGGATTTTGGCGTGGGTATCGAAACTGTCCACGGTATTGAAAAGCGCGGCCAGCATCGGGCCTTGCTCTGGCAAATCACTTTTCGAACCGCCGCACAGAATCATCACATCGATATCATTTCTAAATTTGGCGACATCAGCCAGGGAATGCACAGGCACACCGTCGGTGATCGGCTTGATGTCAGCGGGGTTGCGGCGAGTATAAATACCCACGAGTTTCATATCGGGATTTTGTGCAATCGATGCTTCGACACCACGACCCAAGTTGCCGTAACCGGTAATGCCAATTTTAATTTTGTCGTTCATGTGAAACAACTATCCTCTCTGAAATGGTTAAAACAAAAAAGGCTGAAAATACGAAACCCTGCCCACAATTTGCCTCGCTGCAGCACCGCCAATCGACAATCCAAAAAGGGACTAGTGGAAATGGGGAATTATGGATTTGTGGAATTCTAGCAGGGTATTCCATTCTGCTATATGCTCTCCGATTGGCTTTATGTTTGTATGCAAATACCGCCAACCTGATGCAATAACTATATAATCTCCGTGAAATCAGCATATGAACAAGGATTTCATGGGCATACATAACCCTGAAACGATTCTTGCAAAATGACACAACAGCTTCAAAAAATCATCGATCAGGCATGGGAAGACCGCGCCAACACCTCATCGGCCAACGCATCTTCGGAATTGCGCAACTCAGTCACTCATGTCATAAACATGCTTGACCAAGGCACGCTGCGCGTGGCGGAAAAATCCGGCAACCAGTGGATCGTCAACCAATGGGTCAAGAAAGCCGTGCTGCTTTCCTTCCGTCTCGAAGATAATTTCATGATGCCCGCAGGCGCAAGCGGATCAAATGCGATGCAGTTTTACGACAAGGTGCCGAACAAATTTGCAAAATACACTGCCGAGGATTTCGCCAGAGGCGGATTCCGGGTCGTGCCGCCCGCCGTGGCGCGCCGTGGCAGCTTCATCGGCAGGAATGTGGTGATGATGCCTTCTTTCGTCAATATTGGCGCCTTCGTCGATGAGGGCACGATGATCGACACCTGGGCCACGGTCGGATCGTGCGCGCAAATAGGCAAGCATGTGCATCTGTCCGGCGGTGTCGGCATTGGCGGCGTGCTGGAACCGGTGCAGGCCACCCCAACCATTATCGAAGACAACTGCTTCATCGGCGCGCGCTCAGAAGTGGTCGAAGGCGTAATCG
>CAZAWA010000074.1:0-10841 GCA_964488675.1 uncultured Oxalobacter sp.
AGCTGAAAGTGGCGATTGTCGGCGATGTGCTGCACAGCCGCGTAGCCCGCTCCGACATCCATGCGCTGGTCACGCTGGGCGTACCCGATGTGAGCGTGATTGGGCCGCGCACACTGCTGGCCTCCAACCTCGACCAGATGGGCGTAAGGGTTTTTACCGACATCACCCAGGGCTTGAAGGGTGTGGATGTCATCATCATGCTGCGCCTGCAGAACGAGCGCATGAATGGCGCGCTCCTGCCTTCCGCGCAGGAATATTTCAAAAGCTACGGCCTGACGCAGGAACGCCTTGCGCTGGCGAAGAAGGACGCGATCGTGATGCACCCCGGCCCGATGAACCGGGGCGTTGAAATCGACTCGGCAGTCGCCGACGGTTCGCAGGCCGTCATCCTGCCGCAGGTGACCTACGGCATTGCGGTTCGCATGGCTGTGATGAGCATACTTGCGAGCAACTAAGGAAAATCGCATGAGACTTCACATCAAGAATGGCAGACTGATCGACCCGGCCAATGGCATCGATGCCATGAAAGACATCTTCATTGCCGCCGGAAAAATTGTCGCCATCAATGACCCCGGAAAGATCCCAAAGAATTTCAAGCGAAACAAAACCATTGCCGCCGACGGGATGATCGTCGCGCCGGGTCTGGTCGATTTGTCTGCGAGATTGCGCGAGCCGGGTTACGAGTACAAGGCGACGCTGGAGTCGGAAATGGAAGCGGCCGTCCAGGGTGGCATCACAAGCCTGCTGTGCCCGCCGGACACCGACCCGGTACTGGACGAGCCGGGACTGGTCGAAATGCTCAAACACCGCGCCAAGAGCCTTAACAAGGCCCATGTTTACCCGCTGGGCGCGCTGACTGTCGGCCTGAAGGGGGAGTCTCTGACCGAGATGGCGGAACTGACCGAGGCGGGCTGCGTCGGGTTTTCGCAGGCGGCCGAGCCTATCCTCGACACGCAGGTCATGCTGAGAGCCATGCAATATGCCAAAACCTTTGACTACAGCGTCTGGCTGCGCCCGCAGGAAGCCAGCCTGAGCAGATCCGGCATTGCGCACAGCGGCCCGGTGGCATCCCGGCTCGGGCTGTCCGGCATTCCAGTGATTGCCGAAACCATCGCGCTGCACACCATTTTCGAACTGGTGCGCCATACCGGCGCGCGCATTCATCTGTGCCGCATGTCCTCTGCCGCCGGACTGGAGCTGGTGCGCAACGCGAAAAAAGAAGGGCTCCCCATCACCTGCGATGTCGGCGCGCATCACATCCACATGACCGACGAAGATATCGGATTTTTCGATTCGAATGCGCGCATGCTGCCGCCATTCCGCGCCCAGCGCGACAAGGAAGCCATCTGCAAGGGTTTGCTGGACGGCACCATCGACGCCATCTGCTCCGATCACACGCCGGTCGATGATGATGAAAAGCAATTGCCTTTCGGCGAAGCCTCCCCGGGCGCGACCGGGCTGGAACTGCTGTTGTCGCTGACGCTCAAATGGGCGGACGAAAATGTCAAACCGGCCTCCCAGCGCCTGCCACGCGCCATCGCCAAGATCACTGCCGATGCAGCGCGCATCGCCGGTTTGCCCTGCGGCCAGCTGGCCGTGGGCAGCCATGCCGACCTCTGCATTTTCGACCCGAAGGCACGCTGGAAGGTTGAGGCATCGGCACTCGCCAGCCAGGGCAAGCACACGCCTTTTCTCGGTCATGAACTGATGGGCAGAGTGCAGACGACCATCGTCTCGGGGCGCGTTGCTTACGAAAGAAAGCCCAGACGAAAAGGCTGAGCCCCTTAGGGAAGCACTGATTTAATCCATGTTGCCCTCGTTCGTGTCCAAAATGCTGATGATCGCAAGGCGCGACGCCGAAGTGAAGGGTGGATCCCCTTCACAAGGCGAGCAACACAGCGAGCGCGGCATTTTGGCCGAACCCGCAGGGACGCTGCGTTTCCGGGCGATCTGCTGCGTTGCGGCTCCTTGCATCTCATCCCGGAAACCCGCGTCGCGGGCATCAGCGATTAAATCAGTGCTTCCCTAGTCAGGCAATTGGTAAGGCGGGCAATCTACCTGAAGCACGCTGCGATCGGACAGCCGCACGGCCGTGAGCTTGCCGCCCCAGACGCAGCCGGTATCGAGCGAAATGAGGTTTGGGCGCAGCAGCAAACCCAGCGCTGACCAGTGCCCGAACACGACGGGCGACTTTTCGGTTTTGCGACCCGGCACCTCGAACCACGGCATGAACCCGGGTGGCGCCGTCCCGATGCCGCTGGCGGTGTCAAATTCCATTTCGCCATCAGCCGTGCAAAACCGCAATCTCGTCAGGGCATTCACGATGCAACGCAGGCGATCGGCGCCCGTCAGCGCATCGCTCCATTTCAGCGGCTGATTGCCATACATCTCGCGCAGGAAATCAATCCAGTCCGGCCCGCGCAACACGCTCTCGACTTCGCCTGCCAGCGCCAGTGTCTGCGCCACCGTCCACTGCGGCAGTACGCCGGCATGCACCAGCAAATGCCCGCCGATCGCCCTTGCCATCGATTGATGCCGCAACCAGTCAAGCAACTCGGCACAATCGCTCGCCTGCAGGATTTCATTGAGCGGATCGTTGTCACGCATACGGCGGATGCCATGCGCAGCCGCCAGCAGGTGCAGGTCGTGGTTGCCTAGCAGCACGATCGCCGCCTCCCCCAGCGCGCGCACGAACCGCAGGGTTTGCAATGAACTCGGCCCGCGGTTGACCAGATCGCCGACAAAAATGAATTTTGCGTCCGGTGTGGCGGCTCGAATTTTTTTCAGCAGCGATTTGGTCTGCAGCAAACAGCCCTGCAAATCGCCGATCGCGTAATGGGTCATGTTCCCTGACGGTGTGATCAACTGCACCAGTTTATCCGACATTGCAAAAAACGCTAACGCGCCAGAAGCCGGCGCGATGTCCTGCCAAGCAATAATAACGCGACGCGTTATTATTTTGCCCTAAACCGGCCTTGGAAAGCCATTTTCGCCAGAAAAACCGCCAATTTGCTCAAATATTAAGCATAAATTATCCTTAAAAACACGGTTTTATATGGAGTATATGGCTAAAATAAGCGATCAACCATACAGCACGCGCCGGAAAAATAATGCTCCCTGTCAGTATAGGTTTTTTGACGCCACACCGCGGAATGCGACAACCGTCGGCGGCAAATCAGGCGTTTTGCCCGGATATCGTCCGGCGATCCGCGCAATCCGAGGTAAAATCACGCATCTTCGTTTCTGTCCCGGTGCGCCTCCATAATGACTTCCCAACTCGATTCAAACGCCGTTGCCCAGTACCTTGCCAACCACCCGGATTTTTTTCAGGAACACGCTGCGCTGCTGGCGCGGGTGCAACTCGCCAGTCCGCTGCTAGGCCGCGCCGTGTCGCTGCAGGAGCGCCAGATTGAGGTGATGCGCGAAAAGTACCGCACTCTGGAATTAGGTATGACCGAGCTGGTGCGCATCGCACAGGACAACGAAGTTCTTTCCGGCAAGTTCCACAACTGGGCCCGATCCCTGCTGCTGGCGCGCAATGATGTCGACCTGCCGCATGCGCTCGTCAGCGGACTGCAATCCATCTTTGCCGTACCCTATGCCTCCCTGCGCCTGTGGCGCGTCGCCGAAGATTTTTCTCACACCTGGTACGCGCAAAACATCAGCGATGATCTGAAAATTTTTGCCAACAGCCTGACCGCCCCCTATTGTGGCGCCAACCGGGATTTCGAGGCGGTGCAATGGCTGGAAGCGGGCGAGCCCATGCAGTCGGTCAGCATGCTGCCGCTGCGCAATGCCGGCTCTGCGGACGCTTTTGGCCTGCTGATCATGGGCTCGCCCGATCCGGATCGCTTTGCTGCCAGCATGGCAACGGATTTCCTGGTCAGGATAGGCGAAACGGCCAGCGCGGCGCTGAGCTGCCTGATCGACTAATCGCTCTTGACCGGCAATGCCGATGCCACAGAGCGCCAACCAAGCCTGGGCCGACGCCTATCTGGATTGCCTGCTGACGCAGCGCAAGGTTTCGCCGCATACCCTTGCCGCATACCGGCGCGACCTCACCGATCTGTCTGGGCTTGCCGACTCCGGCAATTTCACGGACATCACGCACTTCCAGATACGCCAATTTGCCTCGAAGCTGCATGCCAGAGGCATCACGCCGCGCTCAATCGCGCGCAAGCTGTCGGCGTGGCGCAGTTTTTTTTCCTGGCTGGCACAACAGGCACCGCTTGCTTCAAACCCGGTCGAAGGCATCAAGCCACCCAAACGAGCGCGTCCGCTGCCGAAGGCACTCTCAGCCGAGGATGCGGTTCGCCTGGTTTCGACCGATGCGCACGCACCAGAGGTTGCCACCCATGCCTGCAACCGCGCCATGTTCGAACTGCTGTATTCCAGCGGCTTGCGGGTATCGGAACTGGCCGCGCTGGACGCGCGTTTCGTGCAGCGCGCCGATCATGTATCCAGCGGCTGGCTCGACCTCGAATCGCGTGAAGTCGTCGTGACTGGCAAGGGCAACAAGCGCCGCAGCGTGCCAGTTGGTCAGCATGCGCTGGAAGCCATCGCCGCATGGCTTGCCTTGCGCACCCGGATGACCGCCCCATCCCTCAACCACGAGCAACCCGCCCTGTTTCTGAGCCAGCGCGGGACGCGCATCTCGCCACGGTCGATTCAGATGCGGCTCAAGACCCATGCCCAGACACTTGGCATTCCGGTCGCCGTGCATCCGCATGTGCTGCGCCACTCATTCGCATCACATGTGCTGCAGTCATCGGGCGACCTGCGTGCGGTGCAGGAAATGCTCGGCCACAGCTCCATCGCCTCAACGCAAGTATATACTTCGCTCGACTTTCAGCGGCTGGCGCAGGTGTATGATGCCGCCCATCCGCGAGCACGAATAAAAACCGAGGCTGGGGAGTAGGCCGTGGGAAGGGGTCAACCGCAAACCATTGAAAGAAGCAGGGCGCTGGCAGAATCACGCTTGCGCGGTACCGCCTTGCGCGCAACCGCCGCGCGCATCAATGTGCTCGCCATTTTGCTGAGCGCAAGCAACGCGCTCACGCATCAGGAATTGTTGTCCCGGCTCGTTGGCACCGACCGCGTAACGGTTTACCGCGCGCTCGACAGCCTGATCAAGGCCGAACTCGCCCACAAGATTGCAGGAGGAGACCGCGCCTTTCGCTACGGCGCCGGCGCAATTGCTGACTCGCCGCAGGCTGCTGACCACCAGCACGGACATTTCAAATGTACCGGGTGCGGCAAAGTGTTCTGCTTGAGCTCGACCGCCAAAAAGCGAAACATCCTGCAAAAGCTGCAGAAGTCTCTGGAGGGGGAACTCGAAGCAGGGTTTCAGAGCCATAACATCGAGCTCACCCTAAATGGCTGGTGCGCACATTGCGCCCGCTGATCTGAGAATCGGCCCTCGCTTTATGCCCCCCATTCCAACTACCATCCTCACCGGTTTTCTGGGCGCCGGCAAGACCACTCTTCTGAACCGCATTCTGCAGGAGGATCACGGCCAGAGAATTGCCGTCATAGAAAACGAGTTCGGCCAGGAGAATATCGACAGCGCAATCCTGGTTCAGGACAGTGCGGAACAGATTGTCGAAATGAGCAACGGCTGCATTTGCTGCACCGTGCGCGGTGACTTGATTCAGGCGCTGGTCAGTCTTGTGGAAAGGCGGAAGTCCGGTGAGTTATCTTTTGACCGCATCATGATCGAAACCACCGGGCTGGCCGATCCGGGGCCTGTGGTGCAAACCTTTTTCATGGACGACTCGGTCGCCCGGCACTACCTCATCGACGCCGTCATCACCGTGGTCGATGCCGTGCACGGCATGCAGCAGCTTGACCACAACGAGGAGGCGCGCCGTCAGGCCGGCTTCGCCGATCGGCTGCTGCTTTCCAAATCAGACCTTGCCACACCCTCCCAACTGACCGCGCTGACCTTGCGGCTCAAGCGCATCAACCCGCGCGCGCGCATCATCACCGCCGACTTCGGAAGGGTGCCGCTGACCGAAGTCATCGACCTGCGCGGATTCAATCTGAACGACCAGATCGACATCGATCCGGAACCGGGCGTCGAACCCGCGCATGACGAAACGCACTCTGGCTGCAGTTGCGCCGGGTGCGGACACGATCATGCCGTCCGCGCCGGTCATGCGCACCACACCGAAGACATCGCCGCCTTTACCTTCTCCAGCGCGCAGGCTTTCGACAGCGTCCTGCTGGAGGAGTTCCTCAGCGCGATGATTCAGGTTTATGGCCAGCAGATGTTGCGCTACAAAGGCGTCCTGAACATTGCCGGCGCTGACCGCAAGGTGGTCTTTCAGGGCGTGCATCAACTGATGGGCAGCGACATGGGTGCCCTCTGGGGAAATGAGGAAGTTCGCAGGAGCAAGATGGTTTTTATCGGCATGAATCTGCCCAAAGACACATTCTTTCGTGGACTTGAGCATTGTTTGGTATAAACTCCATTGCTTGACGCTTTTCGGATGGTCTCAGATACTGGCGCATGAGCCATATTTGCCGTTACAATTTGTTCCGGCTTCCATTACACGCCAGGCGACAAGGCCACAAAGCCGCCTCTAGGCTGACGGCAACGCCGGACACTCAACCCGATGTATAGAAGGAACGCGAAGTGAATACGAAAACCAAGAAATCGACACCCAGCGCCAAGCCGGCAGAAGGCGCTCCGCTCACCGAAGCGCAAGTCCTCAAGATGAGTGAAAAGGATTACATGAACGCAGCCCAAAGAGCCTTTTTCAAGGGCCGGCTGCAACAGCTCGAAAAAGACCTGATCCGAAACGCGGGCGAAACCACCGAGCATCTGCGCGAAACGACTCTCGTGCCCGACCCGGCCGACCGCGCCACCATCGAGGAAGAGCATGCGCTGGAATTGCGCACCCGCGACCGCGAGCGCAAGTTGCTGAAGAAAGTTCAGCAATCGATCGCCAGCATCGACTCGGGTGATTATGGCTGGTGTGTTGAAACCGGAGAGCCGATTGGCGTGCAACGGCTCCTGGCGCGCCCGACGGCAACCTTGTCCCTGGAGGCGCAACAGCGCCGCGAACTCAAGCAAAAATTGTACGGCGAATAAGCCAATAGCTAACAGGCAATTAATTGCCTGAATGGCAGGATGTGCGATAATGGCGGGGACGAAAGTGTCGCCGTTCGATACCTTCGGTACGCATTAACGAAACTAGGAAAGTCGTGGCCTTGTTTTCAATTTTTGGCAAAAAGACCCGTCAACCCGATTCTCCCGAAGCGGGCAACGAAGCGCCGGTTGAACAATCGGCGCAGGCTCCTGTGACGACGCAAGCCGAAGATGCCATCGGGCGTGAGCCGGGTAGCCAGAAATCGCAGCGCGACATAGCGCGCATGACCGCAGAAAAAATCGATGCCATCGAATCCGAAATCGCTCGCGACATCCTGAAAGCGCCAAAACCAAAAGCAGGGGAAGTTCCCGAGGGGGCGTCTGCTCAGACGCCTGCCGATGACAGGCCATCCCCGGAGTACGCGCCGACCAACCTGTTCCACACTACACTCATCCGCGTGGACAAGGAAACCATGATCCTCTTCAAGGAAGACATGGACGAATGATGCGCCGCCACGGTGTCATGCACATCAGAACCCGCGCTTGATTCCCATTCCAGATCATTTGTGGTGCAACGGCAGGCCGCGGATAGTAACAGCAAGACGAAGCCCGCAATGCGGCGAATGGTTTTGAAATAAAATCACTCCCGTTGCACAACTATCGGTCTGGATGCCCCGGAATCGCCGACCTGCTGCGCGGCTTCAGCCGCCTTTTCACGGCTGGAAAACGGGCCAGCCATGAGGCGGTAATGGATGCCGTTCTGGACAACCACCAGCGGCGGCAGCCTGTTTTTCCAGGCAAAGCCATACTGCGCGCGCATGGCTTCCGCATTGTCTGCCTGCGAGAACGCGCCAAGCTGAATGTAATATCCGGACAAAGCAGGTGCCGCCCGGGAGGTGGCATTGCTTTCGTCAAACAGCGCATCGGGCAAAACCGGGTATTTGTCAGTGCTTTGATCCGATAGTCTGGTGGATGCCAGCGTCACGGGCACCGCACTTGGTTCGGTCATGCGCCGCTTCTGGGCGAGGCGCTCAATCTCATCCGGCAACAGATGCTCGACCTCCAGCATGCCGCTACCTCTTCCCAGATAGCCCAGCTTCAGGGCGGCGGTATAGGACAGATCGATGATGCGCTCAGAGTGAAAGGGGCCGCGATCGTTGACGCGCACAATGATCTGCTTGCCATTGTCGAGATTGGTGACTCGCGCATAGGACGGGATCGGTAGCGTCGGATGCGCCGCCGTCATCCTGAACATGTCATAGATTTCGCCGTTGGCGGTTTTGTTGCCGTGGAATTTCTTGCCGTACCAGCTGCCGACACCGCGCTGCCTGAATGGACGATTGTCCGTGATCGGCGTGTAACTCTTGCCAAATACCGTATACGGACGGCTGGTTCCGCTTGCATACGGTTCGACACGGGGTTCGGCGTCGGGAGTGTGCTCCAGCCCGGATGGAATCTGGTCGGCTGGGCCATCATCCTTGTAATACCCGCCGCGACCCGAGCTGGCTGCCGGAAGCAACGGAACACTGCCAGACGCGTATGGCGCATTCGATTTCCTCGGCGAACTGCCGCAGCCTGCAATCAACAATGCCATCACACATCCGGCCAGCCACCCCAGACGCAACGCCGCTGTCCGCATCAGCGCTCCTTTTATCCGTATTCCACGACCCCTGCCAAAAATCAAGTCTGCACCAGCTTGCGGTGCCGCTGTATGCTCATCAGTATACCGGTGCCCAGCCCCAGCGTCACCAGCGCAGTGCCACCGTAGCTCATGAACGGCAAGGGCACGCCAACCACCGGCAAAATGCCGCTGACCATCCCCATATTGACAAAGGCGTAGGTAAAAAACATCAGGGTAATCGCCCCTGCCAGCAAACGGGTGAAAATCGTCGGCGCGACCGAAGCAATCATGATTCCGCGCCCGATCAGCAGCAAGTACAGGGTCAGCAAAACCAGATTGCCGATCAAACCGAATTCCTCCGAATAAACCGCAAAAATGAAATCTGTCGTGCGCTCCGGGATGAATTCCAGGTGGGACTGCGTACCCTGCAGCCAGCCTTTGCCGAACCAGCCGCCGGATCCGACCGCGATCGTGGATTGGATGATGTGAAAACCTTTGCCCAGCGGGTCGGACGACGGGTCAAGCAGCGTTATCACCCGGTGCCGCTGGTAATCATGCAAAATGGTCCAAATTAACGGCAAGCTGCCAATTCCGGCGAGTGTCAGTCCAAGCAGCGCTTTCCACGACAGACCGGCCAGAAATATGACATAAAAGCCGGTGGCCATCACCAGCAATCCGGTCCCCAAATCTGGCTGCTTAATAATCAGCCCAACAGGAATGGTCAGCAGCGCGCCGGCTATCAGAAATTCCTGCCATCGCAGCACCCCTTCGCGCTTCTGGAAGAACCACGCCAGCATCATGGGCATCGCAATTTTCATGATTTCAGACGGCTGAATCACCATGCCGACATTCAGCCAGCGGCGCGCACCCTTCTTGACGATCCCAAACAGAAATACCGCCACCAGCAGAGCCACGCCTATCGTATAGACGGGAACAGCAAATCGCTCCATCGTCTGCGGCGGAATTCTCGCGGCAACCCACATCACCACAACAGCCACCGCGATGTTGCGCAGCTGGCCCTGCACGCGGCCGGGAAAATCAATCCCGGCGGAATACAGCGTCACCAGTCCTGCCAGCAGAATAAAAAATACAATCCAGGCCAGTGGACCGTCTATCACCTCGAGCCACGGTCTCACAATGCGCCGGATAGTATTTCTGTCGAATTTTTCCATGGTAGCCGTCAGTTATCCCGGGTCAGTCTGCATTCCCCAGCGTTTCCTCACCCTCTTTGGGCCCGCCGTCTGCTTCTGATTCAGCCTTCATTTCCGCCGCCGGTCGCGTCACCGTTGAATCATCCTTCGGAACCGGCGTCCTGTCCTTGTCCTGGGGCCTCTTCCCGAGCAGGTAATAATCCAGCGCCTTCTTCACGATGGGGGCTGCAGCTGTAGCGCCAAACCCGCCATTTTCGACAATGACCGCGATGGCAATGCGCGGCTTGTCGGCCGGGGCAAACGCGATGTACAGTGAGTGATCGCGATTTCGCTCCGCCACTTTTTTCGCGTCGTACTTCTCGTTTTGCTTCATGCCGATCACCTGAGCCGTGCCCGTCTTCCCGGCTGACACATATCCTGCCTGGGCAAAAACGCCTGCCGAGGTGCCCTCCTTGGTGACGCCCACCATTGCCTGCTTGACTAACTCGATATGTTCAGGCTTGATGTTTATCCGGTAGCTTTCCTTTGGAACCGTCAGCGTTCGCTCGCGCGTCACGCTGTCTTCAATGGCCTTGACCAGATGGGGTTTCATCACCACGCCATCATTGGCGATGATGGCGGTCGCCTGCGCCAGTTGAAGCGGCGTGAAGGAGTTATACCCCTGCCCAATGCCCAGAGAAATCGTTTCCCCGGCATACCACTTCTGCTGCCCAGGCGTCTTGTAGGTTTTCTTTTTCCACTCGGTCGACGGCAACACGCCGCTGCGCTCATGATCCAGATCGATGCCGGTCTTTTGCCCGAAACCGAAGGGCTTCATGAAATCGTGCATGGCATCAACGCCCAGATCGTTCGCCAGCGTGTAATAGTAGATGTCGCAGGATTGCACGATGGACTTGTACATATCGACCATGCCATGGCCACCCACCTTGTCGTCGCGAAAGCGGTGGTTGCCGAGAATGTAGTACCCCGGGTCGGC
>CAZAWA010000075.1:0-10823 GCA_964488675.1 uncultured Oxalobacter sp.
A
Source organism: uncultured Oxalobacter sp. (assembly GCA_964488675.1). Classification (GTDB taxonomy): domain Bacteria; phylum Pseudomonadota; class Gammaproteobacteria; order Burkholderiales; family Burkholderiaceae_D; genus QZKY01. The sequence goes on from CAZAWA010000075.1 coordinate 2, forward strand.
GGCCTGTGGGTCGAAGTGGCTTCAGTACTTCGTCGAATACGAGGCGTTCACGGCATCAGGGCGCTATTTCAGAGGAATGGCAAGCCTTGAGCAACTCCAGGGACTCGCGCCCGATCGAGCGGCGGCCGTGCTGGCAGGCATGGCGTGGTACTTCCGAGGCGGCGGCTACTACGGGACACCGGGTGAGCGTGCTTCGGGGGTCCCGCAGGTTGATCTTTGACACATCTCGGCAGCGTCGCCACAGCTTTCATCGACCGACTCCGCGCACAGCCCTTGCCATCGAAGCAGACGCAGCCCGTACCCCACAAGATCAGCCGAAGGGTTGCCAAACAAATCACCACTCGATTGAACCGGCGCCAGCCAATGTTCGACTCAGGTTGAGTGGAGCCAAGGTGCTTTCCCATTCGATCAACACCAAAAGGAGTCAGCGTGCGCCGTGTAAATAGTGTGGCTCTCCTATCCGCTGTGGCGATGTTCACCGGTGCCGCGTTTGCCCAATTGCCGGTCCGCCCAGGTGGTGTTGGAGCAATTCAAATGGCAATCTACCGCATCGCTTCTACGATCTTCAAAATGGTTCTGTCCACTAGTCTTTTGCTAACCGGGTCCGTTGGCATGGCCCAGGGCACTGCGCCCAATCGCCTGGTCCAAACGGTCATGGACCATTTTCAAACGGTTACCCCGGAGATGAGGCGACAGCGGGTGTCAGGCGGCTATGGCGAAACGATTTCCGGCACTGCCATTTCAAAGGAGGCCGTCGCACGGGAGGTTTCTCTCTTCAAGGAGGCGCTGGCCACCGGCTTGGTGAAGTCCCCCGATCCGCTGTTCCTGGCGCTGGGTCACAACCTGATCGTGCATGATCCAGGCACCGGCCTGGCCTACCTGAAGACACAACATGAAACCGCGGATCTGGATGACGCCAACGTGGGCGAGACCATGGTCGTGGGCACCATCGCCGCGGGTGAGCCGGGCGAGATGCTGGCAGTCTCTCAGTTGGCGTCCAAGGATGGCAACCGCAGGTCTTTCTGGGCGCACTACCTGGAGTACAACGCCATCTTTCTATCCTCGGCAGAACCGATACAAAAGCAAATATCCATCGAGTCGGATCCAGCCGTCAAGGCGTCGCTACTGCGGGCACTGTCAATGATAGGTTCACCCAAGTCTCTGGCGTTCGTGAAAAATATGCTTGAGCAGACAAACGACGATGCAGTTCAAGCCGCCGCCCTGTTCGCCTATGTGGAACTGGCCGGATACGACGGCATCCCGTTCATGGAAACGTTCAAACCGGTGGGCGAGAAGTCTTCTCGTGAACGACAAGACGCGCTGGGATGGTTGAAAGCCGAGACCCGCCCCGACTCCAAACATGGCCGTGACGTCACCAGCGATACGCACTTCGTGGCTCGCTTCGGTACGCTATTCACCTCGCCCGTGATGCGCTGGCTGAGTGACCACGGGCTGCTCAAGGAAGCTGCCCTGAAGCAGCCGCCGGTGCTTGGCGCCACCGAGAAGGCAGAACTGCTGGAACTGCTGATCGACTCCAAGGGTTTCGGGCTGGAAGCGGTGAAGGGAACCTTGTTCCGCAGCCTGTCGAAACAGGATGAGGCAGCGCTGCTGCGCATTCGGACGGTTTCCCTCTACTCGCCCAACGAGTTGTCGATGGCGCGACTGAGCACGGTAGGAATCATGCTGCGCAAAATCCGTCAGGAGTTGTAGCCAGGGTGCGTGACCCAGTGGAATAAAGATGAAAAAGCTACTTGCCATCTCACTCTCAATTGTCGCCATGTGCTTTGGCGGCTTCGACGCACGGGCGCAAGCAAGCGCAAAGGAAAACGTCCCCAACGACGCTTTGCTGCGGGATGTCAAGACCAGCCAGTATGTCAGTGAAGGCAGCCGTGCTTATCTTGCCAAAAACTACAAACAGGCCATCCTGTTCTACAACAAGGCACTCGAACAGAAAATTAAAGCACCCACGCTTGAAACCAATGTCTGGCGAGTTGTGGTGGACAACCTGGGCTACAGCTACTACTCACTCGGCAACAAAAGCAAGGCGAAGGAAGTATTCGAGTATGGCTCGGCCAAAGACGATAAATATCCGATGTTCTACTACAACCTGGCCTGCCTGTACGCCGAAATGAATGATCTGGATAACGCGATCAGCAAGCTGACCCTGGCATTCAAATACAAGAACAACATGATCCCCGGCGAGCACTTCCCGAACCCGGCAAGCGACTCTTCATTTGCAGGGTACTTGCAGAACGAAAGATTTCGCCGTGTTCTGGCGGAGTTGACCGTCAAATAATCAATCTGGCGACGAAAATCGAATGAAATCCGGCCTCTTATTCATGACATTGTTCGTTGCAAGAATAACTGTTTTAGCGGCATGGGATGCCACGCCTGCCTACAAGGTTTCAACTCCCATTTTGAATATTAGTAACAGACTTTATGGACCCAACAATTCTTCATACATTGTCGCGACATTCAAGGCAAAACAGATAACGCCGTCGGGGACGGTAACGGGGCAGCGCCGTTCCGCTGCAAGTGAAAGGCTATCCCTAATTCAAGAAGTTATTCTCTGACAAGAGGGAAGTCGCTTAAAGGGAGCAGCGAAATGAACTTTCAGTTTATTGAATGTTCGCTTCATGCTTAAACAGTAGTATTTGCAAGTTTTAATAGGAAATTACCATGAACAAATATTTTCCAAAAAGTGTTGTGCTAGTTATTTTCGGAGCTGTGTTGGCTAACATGCTCCTCATAGGCTCGGCTAGCGCTGAAAGAATTTATCACCGACTGAAAGATACAAAGATTATCAAAATACCAGATGCAGACCCGGTTGCAAACACGGAGGGCTTCCGTCAACTCACACCAGGTGAAGCTAAAGAAGTATTGGCAAAGACTGGTGAGGAAGCGCGGTCAACAAAATTGGACAAATGGCACGAAATGAAAACTTCGAGGTTTGTTTGGCTTCTGGCAGCCCCCGGACCAAACAATTCCGACTATCAAACCGAAGAAAAGTGGCTCAAATCAAAAAAGGATCAAACCAATGCTCCGAAGAAGTGATTGGCTGACGGTTTGAATACACCAAAAAATGAACCGAGCATAACGCAGAGGTGGTTGGCCGTTCGAGCGTGTTCATCACGCTTATTGGCCAGCTACTGAACATTCGTATCAATATGCTATCCAGAATGCCAAGAACCGCTGTTGGAATGTGCTTCCTTTGTGTCGCTTCCCTTATTGCGGCGTTCATACTCGGAGGTCTGTTGGCATCACCTAGATATCCGTCTTCTCCTGCGCTGCACCTCCATACGCATGAGGAATATGTCAAGAATGTGCTACAGAGAAATAGTCAGCCGCTCGATCCGCAGCAAATCTTCGCCGACATCTTGAGCAGCCTTCCGGATCGGGTTGATATGTATCCTCCCGAAAATTACTATTACTTCTATTTCTTCCGCAACGGCATCCGGTACGTCGAAAATATCAGGTTAAGCGTGTGGAATCGCGATCAAGGCAGATAACGCCGTCGTGGACGGTAACGGGGCAGCGCCGTTCGGCTGCAAGTGAAAGACTATCCTGAATTCAAGAAGTTATTCTCTGACAAGAGGGAAGTCGTTTAAAGGGAGCAGCGAAATGAACTTTCAATTTATTCAATGTTCGCTTCATGCTTAAACAGTAGTATTTGCAAGTTTTAATAGGAAATTACCATGAACAAATATTTTCCAAAAAGTGTTGTGCTAGTTGTTTTCGGAGCTGTGTTTGCCAACATGCTCCTCATAGGCTCGGCTAGCGCTGAAAGAATTTATCACCGAATGCGCAATTCAGATATTATCAAAATACCAGATGCAGCCCCGGTTGCAAACACGGAGGGCTTCCGTCAAGTCACTGAAGATCAACTTAAAGAAATATTGGCAAAGACTGGTGAGGAATTGCCGTCAAAACCCAAAACCCCCAAATTGGATAAATGGCACGAAATCAAAACTTCGAGGTTTGTTTGGCTTCTGGCAGCCCCCGGGCCAAACAATTCCGACTATCAAACCGAAGAAAAATGGCTCAAATCAAAAAAGGATCAAACCATTGCTCCGAAGAAATGATTGGTTGACGGTTTGAATACACCAAAAAATGGACCGAGCATGACGCAGAGGTGGTTGGCCGTTCGAGCGTGTTCAGCACGTTCGTTGGCCAACTACTGAGCGTTCGTATCGATATGATGCCCAGAATGTCAAAAATCGCTGTTGGAATGTGCTTCCTTTGTGTCGCTGCCCTTGTTGCGGCATTCATACTCGGAGGTCTGTTGGCATCACCTAGATATCCGTCTTCTCCTGCGCTAGAGCTCCATACGCATGAGGAATATGTCAAGAATGTGCTACAGAGAAATAGTCTGCCGCTCGATCCGCAGCAAGTCTTCGCCGACATCTTGAACAGCCTTCCAGATCGGGTTGATGTGTATCCTACCGAGAATTACTATTATTTTTATTTCTTCCGCAACGGCATCCGATACGCCGGAAATATCAGGCTAAGCGTGTGGGATCGCGATCAAGGAAAGCTGCACTTTAGCTATTATGAAGACGCTACACCGTGGAGTGAAGCGGTCGAAATCACCTACCTAGTACTAGATCAATCGAGTGGCGTGCATGTCGAACGACTCGGTTCACTGTCTTACCGAGTGAAATATGGGAACAAAAACGTCACATTCACATTGAACAACCTGGCGGCCATACAACCTCCAGTTGGAACTCTGAATCGTGACGAGTTTTTTGTGGGTCCGATTTTCGATGACTCGGCGATAAGCTTTTTTCTGATATTTAACAAGGCCCTCAAACAATTCTATTACATCCTGAACGAGGACAATCTCCCGGAAAAGCTTGTGCGCTCAAGCACATCGGGACGCATCTTAATCGGCCAAAGAACTGGCTTCGCCTTCTACCATGATGACAAGCTCGAACGGAAGATACTGATTGGCGTATTCGCAGAAAATGCTGATACAAATAATTATTTTGATGGCCCATTCGACCAACTTCCAGACAATTTTATTAGAGGGGACGAGTTCAGGGACATGATCTTATTGGTTGCACCCGATCTAAAGGGGAAGATTGATCGTTTCGGCATATTCTCGAATGGTGAAATGCGGTATGTCATAGCACCATATATGTTCTACAACAAGATCTCAGACCTCGACATATTTGCCAAGTGCGCTAACAACTCGAAAGTCTCACTCTCTCAGTATTACAATTGCTTTATTATTGACGATGATAGCAGAACATCTTCGCCAAGGCCCCTTGCACTAAATAAATGAGCAACCGAACGGGCACGCATGCTTATACAAAGGAAATAGCAACATGGCACCGCCATTTTGCTGTAAAAAGCCATCATCCTGAACTTGATGTAATATTGTCTGACGGGGGTACTATTTATGGGAAGAATATGAATATTCAACCCAATATTGCCGGCACCTATGACCAAACATACTAAGTCAATATGTGTAGCCATCCCCCTGCTGCTGGTCTCGGGTTATCTGGGCGCGGCCTGGTACACCTTGCAGAAAAATATTGATCAACCGATCCTGGCGATCACCACCGACGCGATCCCGGGAATTCCCTCGGGCATTGCGCGGATCTATCTGTACCTCAGTGATTACGATCCCAACGCCAGCACCAGTTATGGCATGCCGGCATTCAATTTCATTGCCGCCGGATACGGGTCCGGTGATTCAAGGCGAAAAGAAACAGTACTTGAGCTGTCTCGCAAATTCATTGAAAAGGGAGCGCAAGTCAACCAATCATGGAATGGCTTTACGCCGCTGCAAGCTGCCGTCCTGGCCAACCAACCCGTTCTGGTTGAGCATTTGCTGCGAAATGGCGCCGATCCCGATATCAGGTTGAAGCGCCCCGGCAAGGCAAGTGACAAGCTGACTGCGGCAGAGTTCGCCAAGTACCTGGCAGGTCTGAAGCGACAAGACATGAGCGGCGTGCTGGAAGTCTTCAGCAGGCAACATAAGCCAGTGGATCAAAGTGTCGTCAATTGAAGAAGGTGGATCAAAATGGAACTCATCATCGGTGCTGTCGTGGTCGTGGGTTTGGTGGCATGGGCTGTATCAATTTACAACCGCCTGGTTGCACTGCGCAACCGTTACAAAAACGGCTTTGCACAGATTGATGTGCAACTCAAACGCCGCTACGACCTGATCCCCAATCTGGTCGAAACGGCCCGGGCCTACATGGCCCACGAGCGCGAAACCCTTGAAGCCCTGGTTGTGGCGCGTAACACCGCGTTGACCGCTTCCGCCAAGGCCGCCCAGGCACCTGGTGAAGCGGCGGCGATGCAGGGGCTGGCGAGTGCCGAGGCTGGCCTCTCCGGGGCCTTGTCAAAGCTTTTCGCGCTGTCCGAAGCGCACCCGGATCTGAAGGCGAATCAGACCATGATGCAGCTCTCGGAAGAACTCAGCAGCACCGAGAACAAAGTTTCCTTTGCACGCCAGGCGTTTAACGATTCGGTCATGGAATTCAACACCTGTGTCGAGTCTTTTCCCGACAATGTCTTTGCTGGCGCTTTCAGCTTCCCCCGCGCCGAATTACTGGCGCTTGAGAATCCGGCCGAGGAACGCCAGGCGCCCAAAGTCTCTTTCAGATAGCCGTCTCGCATGGATTTCTTCGCCAAACAGCTTGACGCGCGCCAGCACACCTGGCGCCTGGTGCTGCTTTTGCTGTTCGCGGTGATGGCCGTGATCATGGTGACCGATTTATTGGTCACCGTCGGCGTCACGCTGATTCTTGAGGACGACGACCTGCCTTGGCTGTTTCACCCCCTGCTGGTTGGGGCAACCATTGCGGCCATCGTCGTCTGCGCGCTGTGGCGCGAATACCAGTTGCGCGGCGGTGGCGATGCTGTCGCCAAAATCGTCGGGGCGCGGATGCTGCCGCGGCATGCCGAAAATATTGAAGAGCGACGCTTCCTCAACGTGGTGGACGAAATGGCCATCGCCTCCGGTGTGGCGGTGCCATCGGTATGGGTGATGGACGGCGAAAAAAGCATCAACGCCCTGGCTGCCGGCTACTCCCCGAACCAGGCCGTCATCGTGGTGACGCAAGGCATGCTCAGCCAACTCAATCGCGATGAGTTGCAGGGCGTCGTCGGCCACGAATTCAGCCACATCCTGAATGGCGACATGCGGCTCAACGTCAGGTTGATCGGCATTCTGGCCGGGCTGGCGGCGATTGGCACAAGCGCCAAAGGGGTCATCATCTTGTTGCTGGCGATACCCGCCGCGCTTTTGGGCGCAATGAGTTTTTTCGTCTCGAAGATTCAAGATGGATTTGACAAACGGCTGCAGGGCTGGCGCGCCGTCATTTGGTTACCGGTATTCTTCATCGTCGGGTCTCCCCTTTTGCTTCTGATGGCCGGCTTGTTATACGTGGGCGCCATGGGCACCATGCTGGGCGGAAAGACCGTGCTAACGCTTGCTGCGCTGATCATCGTGGTGGGCTCTATCGGCGTGCTTTTCGGTCGCCTGATCCGGGCTGCGGTATCGCGTCAGCGCGAGTTCCTGGCAGACGCGGCGTCGGTGCAATTCACGCGCAATCCCGACGGCTTGATCAGTGCCTTGGAGAAGATACGCGGTGGCGCTGGTTCGGTGGTCAGCAACGCCTTGGCCGGCGAACTGAGCCACATGTTCTTCAGCCAGGCGATTGACTCGGCCCTTCTCAAGAACTGGTTCGCCACCCATCCGTCGATCGATGAACGTCTGGCCAGCATTACCGGGCATAGACCGGAAGGGTCAGCAAAAATACCGTCAAGCGTGACGACCGAAGAGGGGCAAGCGTGGTCGGTGCCGCAAGCCGCCGTGGCCAACTTCAGCACCACGCCGCTGCACGTGGAGCAAGCGACGCGGATGTTGGACGCCATGCCCCAGGCGTTGCGGCAAGCGCTCAACTCGGCCCCGGGTGCGCGCGCCGCCGTTTATGCGCTGCTGCTCTCGGGCGACACAAAGCTTCGCGCGACGCAGATAGGCGCTCTCAGAACCGCTGGCGATGGCGCCCTGACACCAACCCTTGACGAGCTTGCAAAAAGCCTGCAAGAACTAGGCCCCGCCGGCCGCCTGCCGGTGCTGACCCTGGCAACACCGGCGCTGCGCCAGATGAGTCCATCGGAGCGCAAGGCCTTCCTCAGCGCGGTAGACCAATGCGTGAAGGCCGATCAAGAGGTAACGCTGGCCGAGTTCGTCGTTGTCACCATTCTTAAACGCCAGTTGTCAAGCAAGGCGTCTGGCCGCAAACGTGTACTTCAAAGCAAGCTAAATGCCGTGAAGGCCGACGTGCGGCTGTTGCTCGCCACCCTGGCTCGCGTTGGCGATGCCGACCCGGCGGCACAGAGGGCCGCGTTTGCACGCGGGGCCACGCGCATCGGTTTTGAGCCCGGCATGCCGCTCGGCGCGCCCTTTGCAGCCGATGCTATGGGCGCCGCCTTGGACCGATTGCGCCAGTTGACGCCGGTCACGAAGCAAGACCTGATTTCAGCTTGCGTGGAAACTGCGCTGGTTGACGGAAAGTTGCTGCTGGCCGAAGTCGAGTTGCTGCGCACCATCGGCATGGCCATCGACTGCCCGCTGCCACCGAACGTGGAATCTTCGTGAAACCCGGAACGCGGCCCTCCCGCTTATTTCATGATTTTGTCCAAGTCCAGCAGTCCAATATGACAGGTGTAAGGACGTTTATCGATTCCCGCCTCGCCATTGAAGGTTATGATGAATTTACCGTCTTTCAAGTGGGTGATATCCGAAATGGATTCGAACTGCCCACGCCTAAATGAAAATGAAATTTCTTTGCCATCCTTTGTTTTTACAATCAGATGATAAGTTTCGTTATCCCCACGATATCGCCTGTCCATAGCTTTTAAGGTGACATCAGCGTATTTTTGACTGCTGGTTACAACACGAGTCAATCTATATCCATCCTTATAGACCGTGGTGTCATTGATAACCAATGGCTTTTTTTCTTCCGCAACCGTATATGGATTCAGCACATTCAAAATATCGCCGTTTTCAGAAGAAATTTCAGTAAATTTTGAATAATGATTGCTGCCGTAAATAATGTTATTGCCTTTCAGGTAAACATCACCCACGCCTTCGATGGTTTTACTCCAAATCAACCCTGGCAATTTCACTGTATAAGCTTTGCCACTTCCAAATATCGTATCGGCAAAGCAAGTTGCACAGGTTGTAAAGATGAATAAATAGAGCATCAGTATCAATCTCTTCATTTTGGGCCTCCGCTTATGATGTTGATGACGGTTCAAGTGAGCTCATTGGTCTCAAATGCTCAGAATACAATTTTCTTGATCAGCAATCTGAATAGAGTGAAAAAAGCGAGAAAGAATGATCCGAAAACGACAGGCAGCATGTACAGTTCTTCCCAGGTATTAATGCGACCTTCCTCAGGGTGAGGAGCGAGATATAGAACTTCCATCACGTCATCACGCTTCAAATTTCCGAACATCAATGGCGCGCCCGAAGTTTCATACGCCTTGCCCGACGCGTCCTTATATTCAACTTTCAAAAGCCTTGAACCTGAAGAGATGACGTGACCTACTGACTTGACGCCATGGAGTTTCAGCTCAATCACGTTTTTTGAAAGTACCGCCGTCGCTCCACCGCATACAAGAACGATCACCAGTACAAAGATGCATTCCATCAAATGTGACTTCGCCATGATGTTGTCAGCTCGACACTTCGGTCGCTTGCGGTAGTGCGCTCACCCATGAAGTCAGTGAATCGCTAGTTCAAGCGCACATCCTCATACGCCAGCTCGATTTGCTCGGTCGCGTGTCCGGAGTTCTTGGCATTGAACGACGGCAGGACGTGCTCGGTCGCAGGCCCGGAATTCTGGGCATCGGTTGCCGGCATGACGTGCTGGGTCGGCCAGCAGTTGTAGAAGTTCATCCTGCCAACCTCCGCGCCCGCATCATCGTGAAAGATGATCGACACGGACCGGCGATCAGTCTTTCCGTCCATCACCTTCTTCCGCCATGTGTACCACTCCAGCGTGTTCGACCAATCCTTGGTGATGGTGATCTTCCCCGGCTTCGGCGACGTGCCATTGCCACCCCCCGCCTTGGCGCTGGACTGCGCCTTGCCCAAGGCCTCTTGCAGGCCCTCGATCCTGGTCTCTGGAGCAGCCGGCAAGCCGGCAATCTCCAACGAGAAACCCCTTTGCAAATTGAAGGCGATGGCCGGCTTGACGGGCACGCTCACTCCAGCGCTCGCGGATTGCGGAACCTGGCCCTTGAAGCTGCCATCCTTGGGGACGATGATCGTCTGGGAGATCATCTTTCCAGGCCCATGGTTTCCGGGACGAGTGCGGTTAACGCCATCTTCGCCGTCCTTGTATTCCACAACATCTGACTCTGTTTCAATCCCCTCGATGGTATGAACTCCGGCAACCGGTCCGGTGGAGGGCGGGCGGGTAGGTGGGGAGGTGGTTAGTCGCAAGGCCACCGGAGGCGGGATTGGAACCTTGCCCTTGATCATCCCATCTTTGCCAACGTCGACCGTCTTGCAAGCTTGACCGGCAAAGCAAAGTTGGTATTTGCCCGGTGCCAGCTTGCTGAACTGGTAGTCCCCATTCGCGTCGGGCTGGACCTTGGCCACAATGCCGCCGGGATAAGTCAAGGTGCCCTCCACATACGGAGTTGCGCTAGCCGCCAGCGCCACTGAGCCGCCACACAGGAGCGCGGCGGTAAGAGATAGTTTGCTGATTGGTTTCATTTTGCCGCTCCTATACGGTAGAAAAGAGCCAAGACCAAACCTTCTTTGCAGTTCAGCTCTGGGGGATGCACATCC
>CAZAWA010000076.1:0-1317 GCA_964488675.1 uncultured Oxalobacter sp.
GACGCATCAGCTTCTCAAGAAAATCCAGCCCGTCCATTTTGGGCATTTCGACATCCAGCGTCAGCACATCCGGATTAGTCTGGCGGATCAATTCGCGCGCCACGATCGGATCAGGTGCAACGCCGACCACCTCCATGTCGGGCTGACTACTGATGATTTCGCGCAGGACACTTCGTATCAGCGCCGAATCATCCACGATTAACACCTTGATTTTCATGATGCGAACATTCTCACATTCTCAATCTGTCAATGCAACGAAAAAACACCGCTCTCGTCAATTTATGCCAAGCGGCATACCCGACCAAAGCGGCGGCGGCAAAAAAGGAGGCGTAACCTCCGCCTCCTTTCTTGCTGGCCCGGATTTAAAACTCTTCCCAATCCTCGTTGCTGTTGCCAGCCGGCCTTTGCGGTTGGCGTGCGGCTGGCGCAGCTACCTGTCGCGTCGCGGCAGGTTTCGGCAAAGCCCTTTGCTGCGGCGCAGCGGCCACCTTCTTCACCGCCGGTTTTACGGCCGTTGGAGCGCTGCCTCCCGAACCGAGATTGAAAACACTGACCAGGCTGGACAGATTTGCAGCCTGATCCTGCAAGCTCTCTGCTGCCGCAGCGGCTTCTTCCACCAGCGCCGCGTTCTGCTGCGTCACCGTGTCCATCTGCGTAATCGCCTGATTGACCTGCTCGATACCGTCGCTCTGCTCCTGGCTGGCGGCGGTGATCTCGCCCATGATGTCGTATACCCGCTTGATGCTGGCAACCACCTCGTTCATAGTCTGGCCTGCCTGCTCGACCAGCCTGCCACCGACACCAACCTTGTCCACCGAATCGTCGATCAGTGCTTTGATCTCGCGCGCTGCAGCCGCACTGCGTTGCGCCAGATTGCGCACTTCGGCGGCCACCACGGCAAAGCCGCGACCTTGCTCGCCCGCCCTGGCTGCCTTGACTGCCGCGTTCAAAGCCAGAATGTTGGTCTGAAACGCAATGCCGTCAATCACGCCAATGATGTCCGCCATCTTCTTGGAAGAATCGCTGATTGAACCCATGGTGGCCACCACCTGCGATACCACCTCGCCCCCCTTGACCGCGACCTCCGATGCGGTGACCGCCAACTGGTTGGCCTGGCGCGCGTTGTCGGCGTTCTGCCTGACGGTCGAGGTCAGCTCCTCCATCGATGAGGCGGTTTCTTCCAGTGAACTTGCCTGCTGCTCGGTTCGCGAGGACAGATCCATGTTGCCCGAGGCAATCTGGCTGGATGCGGTTGCAATGGTTTCCGTTCCCTGTCTTACCTGGGCAACCGTCCGGTGCAGGCTCTCATTCATGTCT
>CAZAWA010000076.1:1327-10740 GCA_964488675.1 uncultured Oxalobacter sp.
CTGCAGCAACTGGCCGGTCTCGTCCTTGGAGTTTACTTCGATACGGCTGCTCAAATCGCCCTTGGCCACCGTCTGCGCAAGCTTGACCGCCTCACCCAAAGGCCGCGTGATGCCAACCGTCAGCGTCCACGCAAAGATGATGCCCAGGATCGTCGCAGCAGCGCCCAGTGCGAGCAGCAAGATGCGCCCGGTACGGTAATTGGCATCGATGGAAGCCGCGCCCTTGTCAATCTGCTCCTTCTGATAAGCCAAAACTTTTTCGACACTTTCGACATAGGCATTCAGCGCCGGAATCATGGTCGTCACAACCATCTGTTTGGCTTCCGCATCCTTGCCGTCAGACTTGACCTTCGTGATGTTATTGCGAATGCCGATATACGCCGCCCGCTTCTCGGCAACTGTGGCAAACAGTGCCTGCTCTGCCGGTTCCTTCTTCATCGCATCGATGCTCTTCTGGATCTCGGTGATGCGCTTGCTGGTTTCACTGATGTTTTGTTGGAAGTATTTCTGGTCTTCGGCATCGGCACTCTTCATGAGCGCCACCGTGCGCACGCCATTGGCCGTGGTTGCTGACACCCAGTCATTAGCCAGTCGTTCTCGCTGCAGCGCCTCCTTGACCATGACTTCCGTCGCCGCACCGACTTCCTGCAAACGCCAGACGCCTATCCCGGTAATGCTCATCATCAGGATTAAAACAACCGCGAACCCAATGGCAAGGCGCGCACCAATTCTCAAGTTTTTCATGTTGCCCCCTAAAAATTTGTGATAGTTTTGCTCACTGCCATTTTCAAGCGGCCAGCGTATCGATCAAGCCCATGTCGGAGCTGGACATCAGTTTGTCGATGTCCACCAAAATAAGCATTCTTTCATCCAGCGTCCCCAGCCCAATCAGATAATTGGTGTTAAATACTGTTCCCATTTCCGGCGCTGGACGAATCTGCTCTGGCGACAGTGTGGTGACATCTGACACGCTGTCGACCACCATGCCGACCACACGGCCGGCGATGTTCAGAATGATCACAACCGTAAACTGATCGTAAACAGGCGTGCCCAAGTTGAACTTGATGCGCATGTCAACGATCGGCACAATGGTGCCGCGAAGGTTGACCACACCCTTGATGAATTCGGGTGCATTGGCGATGCGGGTGACACTCTCGTATCCCCGTATCTCCTGCACCTTTAAAATGTCTATGCCGTATTCCTCTCGGCCCAGGGTAAACGCCAGAAATTCATTCATGACCGAATCACCGGGCCGGCCACGGGAATTCCGCACTTCGTTGCGTGTTTGCAGGTCTTGTTGCATATCAGACACCCCTCCCAAAATCGAACCTTGCGCGTTTTATTGTTGAACAATCACTCCTATTTAATCGGCAATATCGCATGAAACTTTAATATTTATTAATAATCAGCAATATTTCCTTAAAAGTACTTAACAGCCTCCAATTATCACATATTTCCGCAAAACATTATTGCCTTATGGTAATTTTACGGACAAAAAAAGAGCAAGATCTAATCGGGTCATATTAAGCGCCCCGCAATCAAGGTCTTGCTTGAAACAAAAGGCAAAAAATTGAGCAGTTCGGCGCTACACAAACAAATTGGCAACAAACAGCGAATTCTTCCGGGCTTGGCGCGAAAGTTTTATCTTGCAGGCAGTTCGGCGCTACCTGTTGGAGCGAACTATGGCCGCCACATCGAGAATAAGCGCGACACCGCCGTCGCCCAGTATCGTTGCGCCGGAGATACCGTGCACCCTGCGGTAGTTTGACTCCAGATTCTTGACCACAACTTGCTGCTGACCAAGCATTTCGTCAATAAACAGGGCTGATTTGCTGCCGTCCGATTCCAGAATCACGACCATGCCGTCAGACGGACTGGTATGGCGCGGCTCAATATTGAAAAGCTGATACAGGGGGATCAGCGGCAAGTATTCGCCGCGCACCTTGATTACCCGCCCCTGACCTGCGATTTCCTTCACATCGCCGCTGACCGGCTTGAGGGATTCAATCACATAGCCCAGCGGCAAAATGTATACTTCCTCACCTACCTTGATCGACATCCCGTCGAGGATAGCCAGCGTCAGTGGCAGCGAGATCGAAATTGTGGTGCCTACGGATTTCGCAGAGCGGATATCGACGATGCCCCCCATTGCGGTGATATTGCGCTTGACCACATCCATGCCGACACCGCGACCGGAAACATCCGTCACCGCTTCTGCGGTTGAGAAACCCGGAGCAAAGATCAATTGCCAAACTTCCGAGTCCGACATGTTTTCGGATACTGGCAGGCCACTCTGGGTTGCTTTTGCCAGAATTCTTTCACGGTTCAACCCGCCACCGTCATCGACAACTTCGATCACGATATTGCCGCCCTGATGCGCTGCAGATAAAGTGAGCTTTCCGGATTCGCTTTTTCCGGACGCGACTCGCACATCGGGCATTTCAAACCCGTGAACGACGCTGTTGCGCACCAGATGCGTCAGGGGATCGATAATGCGCTCGATCAACCCCTTATCCAGTTCGGTAGCCGCGCCATGCGTCACAAAATCGACCTTCTTGCCCAGTTTGACAGCGAGATCGCGCACCATGCGCGGAAAACGCGAAAATACATAATCCATCGGCATCATGCGAATTGACATGACTGCTTCCTGCAAATCGCGGGTGTTGCGGGTCAACTGGTTGACACTGCCAAGCAGGCGCTCATACACCATGGGATCCAGATGGCTGCTGCGCTGCTCGATCATCGCCTGCGTGATAACCAGTTCCCCAACCAGGTTAATCAACTGGTCGACCTTCTCGACACTCACTCGAATTGACGAGGATTCCTGGCTGACTGCTGCGCGCTCGGCTTGCTGCCTTTGCGTGGGTCTGGTAGCGGCAGGCTGCGAAATAGCGGGGATGCCGGCCGCAACTGCTGCAACGGGCGCTGATGCTGGCGCGACTTCGCCAGGCGAATCAAAAAATCCGTAACCCGGATCGCCCTGTTGCGTTTCAGCCGTTGCCTGCTGCGCCGGACTTGACTTCAGAGGAGGAGAAGTATCCTCGGAGATGACCAGCTTGTCTGGATCGAGCACAAACGAGCAGATGGCAAGAATGTCGTCCATGCTTTCAGAAGTGGTCAGAATGAAGGCATGGTTACCGTTGTCAAGCTTTATGTCGTCCAGCGCGCCTAGCAGGCCCAGTTCAACGCCCAGCGCTTCAACATCCTTTTGCGCAACATCGGGCAGTTCTATCCGCATGCGACGGGCGGAAGCAGCGGCGGGCTGCTGTACCGGTGCCGCCACCTGCTGGGGAGATGCGGCAGGAACTTGCGCCGGCGCGTGGGATGCTGCCGCCTGCTGCTGCGCCGCCTCCTGAGCCAATGCTTGCAGCGTTACCATCATATCCGCAACCGCATCCCGATCGACAGACGCGCCATGGCGATGACCGTTGCGCAACATCATCAGAATATCCTTCGATGCAAGGAAGGCGTCGACATGCTCCGCTGTGAGCGCGATTTCCTTCTTTCGTATCATGTCCAGCAGAGTCTCAAGTATGTGCGTGACCTCCGTCATGTCTGCCAGACCGAAAGTTGCCGCGCCGCCCTTGATGGAATGGGCAGCACGGAAAATTGCGTCGATATCCTCCATATCCGGCGATTCCAGATCGATCGCCAGCAACAATTTTTCCTTTTCCGCAAGAAGTTCATCGGTTTCATCGAAAAAAACTTCGAAAAACTGACTCATGTCGATATTCATTGTGTATCCCTATGAAAATTTCTCTTGCGTGACAGTCGAATCAATTCGGATATGATGCCTAGCCGATCACCTTCTTCACAACCTCAACCAGGCGTTGCGGATCGAACGGCTTGACCAGCCAGCCATTGGCCCCTGCCGCACGGCCCTTGGCTTTCATTTCCGCGCTGGCCTCGGTGGTCAGCATCAATATTGGAACGCTCTGGTAGCTCGGCAGCCCTCGCAAGTTACGAATCAGCGTCAGCCCGTCCATGCGCGGCATGTTCTGATCTGTCAGAATCAGGTCGTAGGCTCCGCTCTTGGCCTTGTCCAGCCCATCCTGGCCGTCAACCGCCTCCACAACCTGATACCCTGCCGCTTTCAGGCTGAAGACCACCATTTGCCTTAGCGAACCCGAATCGTCCACCGCAAGAATTTTCTTTGCCATTGTTTATTCCGCCTATATTTCGTTCAGTGTCCTGTAACCCAATACCGCTTTGCGCACCAGTCCGCCGCTAGAACAGTTCGACATCGCCACTGTCCATGTGTTTTTGCCTCACCGTTTTCCATAAGGCCTCGGTGAGTTCCTTGTTCTGCATCAGCAACTGCCTGTTGATGCTTCTCAAAACTGCCGCCATGTGTTCGTCAGTGGCATCGGCAGACATGCCCTGCCCGCTGGATGCCAGCGTACTCAGCATCGCCCTCAACCCGATTACCCGCTTGAGCGTCCGCTCGATCAACTGGCGCGTCATGTCCTGAAACTGCAAGCCGGTAATGGCGTCATTAATATGGCGACTGATTTCTTCTGACATCGCCTTGATGCCTGATGCGCTTTCCGGCGTAAATGACTCGCCGGCAACCAGGGCCTCCACCATTTCCTGCTGCACCGTCATGGCACCATGCACGGCCATGAAACTTGCCCCCAGCTTCGCAATCGCCTCCTCAAGAAGCAAATTGGTCTGAAGCAGGTCGTTTTCGATTTCGCTCAGATGTTGAATCCCGTGTTCGGACAGCCCGGAGAGCATGAGCTTCAGATGAGAACCCAACATTTCCTTTCTTGTCATGCGCTCCGCCCAGTCACGAGGAAGTAAAAACGAAAAACATCAACGGTTACGGCTTGTTAACCTCCGCCCCTGTTAGCTCCTGCAACCTCGGCCGGCGTTGCCGCGTCGATGACACCACCATCCCTGGACGCGGAATCTTCGGTCCGTTTGTTCATCACGATAATGCTGATGCGCCGGTTGATCGGGTTCAGCGGATTTTCCTTGTCCATCAGCACCGCAGACGAAAGCCCGACCACGCGCAACATCTTGGACTCGTCCATGCCTCCGGCTATCAGCGCCCGGCGCGAGGCGTTCGCGCGATCGGCCGACAATTCCCAGTTGCTGTATCCCTTGTCGCCTGTCGAATACGGCGTTGCATCCGTATGTCCCGAGAGGCTGATTTTATTGGGAACATCGTTCAGCACCCGCCCTATCTCAAGCAAAATATCTCTGGTATAGGGCTGCAGATCCGCTTTTGAGATGGCAAACATGGGGCGGTTCTTCTCATCCACTATCTGGATGCGCAACCCTTCGGTAGTAATGTCCAGCAGCAACTGCTTGCGGTACTGTTTCAGCGTCTTGTTTGCATCAATCGCCGATTCAATCCTTCCCTTGAGTCCCTTCAGGCGCTCAGCCTCGATTCGCTCCAGATCAGCCTGTGTTCCCTTGAGATCGTAGGTCTTTTTTTGCTGAGGGTTATCACCTTTTTTCACCTGACCCACCTGCTGAGTCAGATCTTTGCCACCACCCTTGATAAGATTTGAACTGTCACCGCTTCCCGACCCGCCTGACAAGGCAACCGACAAGGGCGTGTTGAAATAATCCGCAATGCCCTGCAGGTGCCCCCTGGTCGTTGAACCCAGCAACCACATCAGCAGGAAGAACGCCATCATCGCCGTGACAAAGTCCGCGTAGGCGATCTTCCATGCGCCGCCATGATGGCCACCACCGCGTTTCTTTATACGCTTGACGATGATGGGTCTGAAGCCGTCATCCGCCATGATTATCCCTGTTCCTTTAGGTAGCTGAAATTATTTGGTTCTGGATTGCCTGATGTGCTCTTCCAGTTCCGCAAAAGAAGGCCGCTCGGTTGAGTAAAGCACTTTCCTGCCGAATTCGATTGCCAGAGGCGGTGCGTAACCATTGAGGCTCGCCAGCAGAGTCACCTTGATGCAAACCAGCATCTTCGAAGATTCGTTCAGCTTCTGCTCCAGCAAAGCCGCCAATGGGCTGACGAAGCCGTACGAAAGCAAAATGCCCAGGAAAGTTCCCACAAGCGCATTCGCGATCAGGATACCCAGTTCGGCTGGCGGCAAACCGACCGACCCCATCGTATGCACCACACCCATGACGGCGGCGACAATGCCGAATGCAGGCATCGCATCACCCAGTTTGGAAATGCTGTGAACAGGCACCTCCCCTTCCTGATGATGCGTATCGATTTCGTTATCCATCAGATTTTCGATCTGGAAAGCATCCATGTTCCCTGACACCATGAGCCGCATGTAATCCGTGATGAATTCAATGACATGGTGATCTGACATGATGGCCGGATACTTGCTGAAGATCGGGCTATCCTTGGGCGCATCAATATCGCTTTCAATTGACATCAAGCCCTCCTTGCGCACCTTGGTAAGGATTTCCGACATCAATGCCATCAGCTCAAGATAAAGCGCTTTGGTGTATTTGGATCCCCTGAGCAAACTGGGAACGGCTTTCAGCGTCGCCTTGATAGCCTTTCCGTTATTGCCAACGAAAAATGCACCCAGCGCAGCGCCGCCGATCATCAACAATTCCACCGGCTGAAACAATGCCGCCATGTGCCCGCCCGCAATCGCGAACCCGCCAAACACGGAAGCAGCAACAATTACATAACCAATAATGACTAGCAAGCAATAGCTCCTGTTAAATGCCTGTACTGCAACTGTTCGCACGATTGTTCATAATCGCATGATAAGCAACTTGCAATCCATACAAACTCGTTAAAAGTGACCAACAAATGGCTTACTTCTGATTTTGAATTGGTGTTTTGCAATCACAAACCCAGAGAATTGTAACGGACTATCTTACTTATGGGAAATCTTTGAAATGCGCCACCCATACAGCATGGCGTCCTCAAGATTTCCCTGGATGACTATATCCGGTTTTGCGCCCGGAATGATGAATTCATAGCTCAGCAAGAGAGTCCCATCTCGCATTTCACTGTTAGCTTTTTCCCACAGTGACTCCATTGCTGCCGGAGACAAAAATGCGAATACCACATCAAACTGGGAAAAATCAAGACTGTTGTAATTCCCCAGAATGAAGCGCGCACTGCTGCGCGCAAGCCGCCCTCTTACCCAGCTGGCCAACCACGGAAGCGGAGCAAGCTCGACCCCAACGCAAGCAGATTGAGGTAAGCGTCTCGACAAATGCAGCACCACTCCCCCCAGGCCGCTCCCGACATCGATGAATCGCACTGGCGTATCTACCGGCAACAAGTCAGCGACTTTATTCCATACAGGCTCCCCCGACAGAAACAGCGGCACACGCGTCCTGAACGGCGTCCAGTAAACAGCAAGAAGTAACAGGAAAGCGCCAAGAAAAATGCCCGGTGACAAATTTTGTGAATAAGCAAACAGCAGCGCAACCGGAAAACAAAATTGAATCGGCAGCCACCACAGCGGGAGGCGGCGCCAGTACGACAGTGCCGTGGCGATGGCTCCTTGCAGCAAGGCCGCTACGCCAATGCTCGCTTGCCATCCGAAAAAAGCACCGGACGCCAGCAGCAACGCATAAAGCAAAGCCATGGCGACAAGCTGAATAACACACGCCTGAACGCCAGGCAGCAAAAAGCCGGGCTGGCTAAAAAAGCTGCCCGGCTTTGTCTTCCTGCGGGATTGCGGCTCATGGTCCAAAGCCGCCCCCATGACGATCAGGCTGCGGCCAGCGCGGCCTCCCTGACTTTCTTGGTTTTTCCTGCTCTTGAAGGCATATGGCACAAGCCACAAACGAAATCATCGTGAAGATCCAGGCTGTTGGCAACAAAGCGGCCCTTGCATTTTCCGCATGAGGTCAGTTTCAGCATTTTACTCTCAAAAAAGCGCACCAGCGTCCAGGCGCGAGTCAGAGAAAGAACGGGTTCCTCGTCTCGTGCAGGCTGAACCTGTTCCAGATAAAGCTGGTACGCCTTGAGTATGGCCTCGATTCCTGAAATTCCGGCATGCTCCGTCAGGTAGCGGTGCGTATTCATGAATATCGACGAATGGATGTTCGGCTGCCAGGTAATGAACCAGTCCGTCGAAAATGGCAGCATGCCTTTAGGCGGTGACACGCCTTTCAGTTCTTTATACAGCTTGAGCAGTCTCTCGCGCGACAGCGATGTTTCAAGCTCAAGCAGTTGCAGTCGTGCACCCAGTTGAATGAGCTCAATCGCGAGCCGGATTTGCTTCGCTTCGGATACCAGACTTTTCTTTTTCATGACCTCTGCCCCTTTGATTCAATTGATCCTGGTGAAAGAGTCGGGCTATTACCTGAAATCCTCGACGGGCTGGCCCGCCATCAGAATGGCGGCATGCGATTGCGCCAGGGAACGATCCTTGTTGTAGTTGGTAAGCATGCCGAGAATAGTGCTGTCTTCAAAGCGGAACCGGGCAAGCATCATATTGGAACTGGCAAGCTTCAAGAGCTGAGGATTGCTCAGCCCGGCCAGTAGGTCGGCAATGCTCTGACTGATGCCAAGGCGATATATGGCGGTTGCACGATCCGAGCGGATCATCTGCTGAGCCAGCATCAGGTAGCTCAGATTGGCATCGCGGATTTCAGCCATCATGTCATTTGTGTTCATCCCGTCCTCCGAATATTTCAGTGCGCACACCATTGTGTAGCCCGTGAGAAACATTCTGGAGGCACTACCGAAAATGGCAAATAGGCGGGGAACGGTATTTTTCGTCGGACGAAATGGCGAAAGATTGTAGGTTTTTGTCCTACAAACGGCCACAGACCACCTTCCTCGCTGCAACTGCGCAGAGAAGAAAGCGGTTAAAACCATCCAATTTTTTTCAACTGACCTTAAAAGTGGCTAATTAAACCAGTTTATGTCAGCCGGCATTTCTTAAATTTTCGTCAAAAAGGGCTTGTCCTGTACTTTGATACTTATCATGCTTTCCCCCTTTAACGGACTCCGGAACCCGAACTTTAGGGTCCGGACAAAATATTTTTTAATTTTTTACGATTCCTCAGCTTTCCGGCTGCCTTGCCGCCAAGTACAGAAATAAGCGCCTGACGCATGACCGGACAATCGTCCCCAATGTAAAATAAGCAGCCCCTCCAACCAACCCGACCATTCGAACCCGGCTGACCATGACCATCATCAAGCAAGACGACCTGATTGAATCCGTTGCCTCCGCTCTCCAGTACATCAGCTACTACCACCCGGCCGACTTCATCGAGCATCTCGCCCGCGCGTACGAAGCGGAGCAAAGCCCGGCGGCCAAGGACGCGCTTGCGCAGATTCTCACCAATTCGCGCATGTGCGCCGAAGGCAAGCGCCCGATTTGCCAGGACACCGGAATCGTCAATGTCTTCCTGAAAATCGGCATGAATGTTCGGTTTGAGGGTTTTACCGGCTCGCTCGACGACGCCATCAACGAGGGGGTGCGCCGTGCATACCTGCACCC
>CAZAWA010000077.1:0-10616 GCA_964488675.1 uncultured Oxalobacter sp.
GTCTTGTCGGCGACCAGCAGCATCGCCTCCAGCCGGCGCAGCATGCGGTCGGTGCGCCAGTCCTTCGCCAGCTCGACCGAGGCGCGCATCAGGTTGCCCTGGTGCTTGTCCAGTTTGGCCTCGAAGCGATCCAGCAGCGTGAAGGCATCGGCGGTGCCGCCCGCGAAACCGGCCAGCACGCGGCCGTGGTGCAGTTTGCGTACCTTTCGCGCGCTGCCTTTCATGACGACACTGCCGAGCGTGACCTGGCCATCGCCGCCGAGCGCGACCGTTTCGCCGCGTCGCACGGACAGGATGGTCGTGCCGTGAAATTGTTCCATCGTTGCCTCAAGGATTGATGTGGCTGAAAATTGCCACGGGTTGGGATGCCGTCATCCTACATGAATGGGGGCGGTGACGACAAATGCAAGGGCAAAGCGGGAAAAGGCGTGCTGACCGGTCTGCATGGGGCGAAGCAGACAAAATATTATACTCCCCATGAGCATGTTTACTCCGGCGCATCCAATAAAACGATCTGGCAGATAAGAGCCTATACTCCCGTAAAATCGGTCGATTCAAGCCAGATTTTGCCTAAATGGTGTGCAAAATTATTCTTTTTCGACCTTCAGGCGGCCAAAAATGCCCGCCATAGCACCACTAATAACGCGACGCGTTATTGGTGGTTTGTCAAGAGGGGCGCCGAATAATGCCAAGTTTGCGGTTTGTGGCAGCACCGCGCTGGTAGAATGGCTCGCTTTGTCGCCGTCCCCGTCGCACCCATCATGCCGCATTCCTCCCTGATGAATCCCCCGCAGCGCGAAGCCGTCCGCTATCTGGACGGGCCGTGTCTGGTGCTGGCGGGCGCGGGATCGGGCAAGACCCGCGTCATCACGCAGAAAATCGCGCACCTGATCGAGGCAGGCGGCTACGCGGCGCGGCATGTCGCGGCGCTGACCTTCACCAACAAGGCCGCCGCCGAGATGCAGGAACGGGTCGCCAGGCTGCTGAAAGACCCGCAGCAGGCTTCCGAGCTGACCGTCTCGACCTTTCACTCGCTCGGCGTGAAAATTCTGCGGCAGGAAGCATCGGCGCTGAATCTGAAAAACAGTTTTTCCATCATGGACAGCGCCGACTGCTTTGCGCTGGTGCAGGACCTGTCCGTGACCACCGACAAGAAGCTCATCCGCCGCACCCAGACCGCCATATCGCTCTGGAAAAACGCGTTGCTCACGCCGGACGCGGCGCTGAAAGCCGCTGCCGACGAACATGAGGCGCGGGCAGCGCGCATCTACCGCAGCTACTGCGCGTCCCTGTCGGCCTACCAGGCGGTCGATTTTGACGACCTGATCCGGCTGCCGGTCGAGCTGTTCCGCGACAACGAAGCGGCGCGCGATCGCTGGCAGCGCCGGTTGCGCTACCTGCTGCTGGACGAATACCAGGACACCAACACCTGCCAGTACGAGCTGGTGAAGCTGCTGGTGACCGGCGCGGGCAAGAAGTCGATGTTTACGGCGGTCGGCGACGACGATCAGGCGATCTACGCCTGGCGCGGCGCGACCATCGAAAACCTGAAAACGCTGCAGACCGACTTTCCCGAGCTGAAGCTGATCAAGCTGGAACAGAACTACCGCTCCAGCACACGCATCCTGCAGGCGGCGAATTCCGTGATATCCAACAACCCCAAGCTGTTTGAGAAGGTGCTGTGGTCGGAGCACGGTCTGGGCGATCCGGTGAAAGTGGTCGCCACGGAGGATGACGAGCAGGAGGCCGAGCAGATTGCGATGCTGCTGTCGGCGCACCGTTTCGAACGGCGGGCGAAATATTCGGATTACGCGATCCTGTACCGTGGCAACCATCAGGCGCGCGTGCTGGAGCAGGCGCTGCGGCGCGAGCGCATTCCGTACACGGTCTCGGGCGGACAGAGTTTCTTCGACCGCGCCGAAATCAAGGACATCGTCAGCTATCTGCGGCTGATTGCCAATGCGGACGACGATCCGGCTTTCATCCGCGCGATCACCACGCCCAGGCGCGGCGTCGGGCAGGCAACGCTGGAAGCGCTCGGGTCTTTCGCCGGCCAGTGGAATTGCTCTTTGTTCGAAGCGGTGTACAAGGGCGGCATCGAAGCCAGACTGCCAGAGAGACAGTTGCGTCCGGTGCGGGAATTCTGCGATTTCATCAACCAGATCGCGGCGCGCGCCAGCCGCAAGGGACCGTCCGGCAGCGGCGAAAATGCCGCCGCACTGCTGGACGACATGATGAAGGCCATCCAGTATGAGGCGCATCTCTACAACGGCTTTGACGATCGGCAGGCTGCCGAAAAATGGCAGCATGTGAGTGAATTCACGACCTGGCTGAAGGAAAAGGCAAGCGGCGGCAAGACGGGTGACAAGGCCGAAAAAAGCCTGCTGGAACTGACGCAGATGGTGGCGCTGATGACCATGCTCGAAGGGCGCGACGCCGAACCCGATGCGGTTCGCCTGTCAACACTGCATGCGGCCAAGGGGCTGGAGTTTCCGCATGTGTTCCTGGTCGGCGTCGAGGAGGGCATTCTGCCGCATCGCGGCGACCCGGACGCGCCGGAAGAATCGATCGCCGCGCGCATCGAGGAAGAGCGCCGCCTGATGTACGTCGGCATCACGCGCGCGCAGCGCAGCCTGCATGTGTCGTGGTGCAAGCAGCGCAAGCGGGCAAGAGCGAGCGTGCCGTGCGAAATCTCGCGCTTCGTCGCGGAAATGAAGCTGGATGAAGGCGATGCCGTGCCTAAGGAAAGCGAAGTCATCACGCCGCAGAACCGGCTGGCAAACCTGAAGGCTTTGCTGAAGAAGGGATAAACTAGGCGCGGAATAATGTGTCGCACCGAGTTGCAGCCGCTACAATATGCGCCTACATACACGACGGAGGCAGCGATGAACGAAGAGCGAATGATCGAGATCGAAATCAAGCTGACCCGTCAGGAAGATCTGGTCGAGGAACTGAACAAAATCGTCTATCGCCAGCAGCAGCGGATCGACAACCTGAGCGAGGTGATTGCGGCGCTGGCGAGGCGACTGGCTGAGGCGGGCATACAGGGTAACGAAATGATGCCGATTAGCGAAAGACCGCCACACTACTGATAATTCCCATTCAAAATCACCTGTGACTTTGCCGACTTCGTCTTGCCGTACCTTCGTGCTGTCTGCGACTCGTCTTTGCGTCACAAATAATTTTGAACAGGAATTTGGGCGAACGAACGATGGAAAAACAGAACAAACCTGATGAAATACTACGCGCCAAGCTGAACCTGGAAACAGCGCAAATGTCGTGGAAGGAACTGGAGCGATTTTTCGCCTCGGGTGCGCTGGTCATGGTCAGGCGCGGGCTGGATCTGGTCGAAGTCGCGGTGTGCGTTGCCAACGACGACAAGCCGGCTGTGGAACAATGGCTGGCTGACGGCCGCGTGGCGAAGGTGTCCGATGAGCAGGCGCTCGCCTGGAGCGAGACGGAGGCATTGTTGTGGACGGTGGTGGTGAAGCCGTGGATTCTGGTGCAGGAGCAGCAGCACCCATCACCGCCCGGCATGCATTGAAGTCAGCAGTCATGGCAGTGACGACATGAACGGCATCATCCGACCCATGAGTTTCGACGACATTGACGCGGTAATAGCGATTGAGAGCGAATACTATGTTGGCGATCTGGTCGAGCCGGCAAGGGTGATTGGTGCGCGCCTGCGCGATTTTCCCGATACGGCGTGGGTAGTGGAAGATGCGCAAGGCGTTTGCGCCTATCTGGCGGCGTATCCTTCCCGTCTGGGCAAGGTGACGCCGCTGGGCAGCGAATTCCCGCGATACGAGCAGCCTGAAACCCTGTATCTGCACGACATGGCAGTGTTGCGCCGCGCTGCGGGACGCGGCTACGGGAGCCGACTGGCGCGATGGGCGCTGGATTTCGGGAGGCGTGAAGGCCTGCCTTATTCATCGCTGGTGGCTTTGCCCGATGCGGCGGCATTCTGGGAGCGACTCGGCTACCGTAAAACCGCACTGACGGAAACGCAGCAACAGGACAGGCTGAAAAACTACACCAGCGGAGCGTGCTACATGGTGTTGCCATTATCGAACTGGCACGAATAATTCATGAATATTCGCGCCCCGTTCTCACCCACTCCCGCAGGCGGGGGGCGGGGTGGGGGGTGCGGCTGGCCATTTAATTCATGGCGAACCCATAACCGAACAAAATTCGCTGTCGATGTCGAAAATGGGCGCCGGTTGGTGTACGCTATGCAGCTTTAGAAAGTTGTTTTGCGGGTGTATGCGGGCAATATGAATAATCGGGCCTTGGCCCATCTGAACGAGAAACATGATGAACCAGCAGTCGAACCAAAAATCAAATAAAACTCCCAGGCGCGGTCTGTGGCTTGCTGCAGGGGTGCTGCTCATGTCCGGTTTGCTTGGTGGATGCTCCCGACCTGGCGAAGAAAATATTCAAAAGGCGCTGACCGAGGTCTACACCTGCAAGAATGTCGCGATCGCGGAGATCATCAGAACTGATTCCATGCCTGGCCTGTACTCGTATGTGGCGCAGTACGCGTTCCAATTCCACTTCACGGAGGGCGAAGAAGGCGCGAAAAAATATTTCCGGGGATTGTTTGCCCAGATGGAAATGAAAGGCGACAAGTGGGAAGATTGGCTGGAACAGGACAAAGTTCAGGAGTACATGGGCACTGAATGTACGGATGCCGCGCAGATGGCGCTGACAAGCATGGCCGATGTCGTGATGCCACAGATGCTTGAAAAGAAAGATACCGTTCGTTTGCCGGTTCTGATGCCGATGGTTGGCTGGTCCGAGTTCATGCCTGGCAGAAAAGGCTGGGACATCACCATGCGGCGCGACAAATCAGGCGGCGAGCCGGTGTTGAGCGAGCCCGTCAAGAAGGAATTACTGCTCCCAAACAAAAACGACAAGGCCGCTGGAAAGGACGGAATGAACAAGAAGAAATGAGCGTTGTGCTGGATCAACTGCTGTAGCGCAAGCTGACGCATACTGCCTGCTAACGGATTAGCCATGTCAGGAGAGGGAGCATGAAGCCAGAAAGCTTGTCGTTTAACGACACCTACACATGCAAGGTAAGCGGTCTTGTTTACCAGTACGAAGCGGATTATGTTTTGGGCAAGGAAGTGACCTGGAGCGCACGCATTTTCCTTGATGGCGAACTGAAAGGTACGCCCAGCGGTTCGATAATCGACAACACGATGCAAGGCGATGCGCTCAGGCAATACATCATTGCTTATGTGGAGAGCATTATTGAAAAAGGCCTGGGCATTGCGGAGTAACGCCGCCCAGATTGCACAATAACGGCGATGCACTGCCTTGCCGTACCAGCAGTACTGTCTGCGGCAGAGCGCCTTGTTCTTGCGCAATCTGAACGGCGTTGAATGAAATAAACGGGGTCAGCAGTTTTTTTTCGCGAAGCGAAAATTACTCTGACCCCGGTTTATGGATTCATGTGCGCATCTCGCACAATCACAGCCTTGATCGTCATTACAGGCGATGACTCCGGTCACTGCGCTCAATGGCTTCCGGCAGGTCGACATTCTTCCCCACGATCAGCACCTTGAACAGCTCGCCCATTTCGGCGGGGGACAGCAGTTTTTGCACGGCGTTTGATTGTGGCAGATAACGGCCAGCGTCTTCCGGCGGCGTGCGCAGCAGCAGCTCGCCTATGCCTGCCGCGAGCAGAAAGGCCGCCTGATTCAGGTAGGCCAGCAGATCCAGTCCGGCTTCTTCCGCCGCCAGCGCCATCGCGCTGAAATCCACATGCGCGGTACTGTCCTGCAATCCCGGCAGCCAGAACGGGTCGGTGTGCGCATTATGGCGGTAATGACACATCAGGGTGCCGCCCGCGCGATCCGGCAAATAGTATTCACGAGCCGGAAAGCCGTAGTCGATGAAGAGCCCTGCGCCTGCTTCGCCAGCGCTGAGCATGGCCGCAACCGAATGCATGAAACCGGTTGCCTGCGGGTGCACCTCGGTCAGATAAGCCTCTGGCAGGGTGTCGGCATCCGGGATTTGCACGGCGATTTGCGCCAGCAGAGCCGCATCGGCCTTGCGCTCTTGGTAAACGAAACGCCCGGACTCAAGGGCAATGCCGACCTCGCGCCAGCCCCGTGCAGTTTTACTGATCAGATTGACCGGCATCGCATCCAGCACCTCGTTGCCGATGGCGACACCGGAAAAGACATCGGGCAAATGATCAAGCCACTCAACCTGCGGAAAGCTTTTCAGCATCTGCTGCTGCCGTGCGCGCAGCTCGCCCGACAGTTCGAGGATGGCATAGCGCTCAACGGTGACACCAAGGCGTGCGAGTTCGGACAGCAGGTCGCGCGCGAGCTTGCCGCTGCCCGCGCCAAACTCGATGATCTGCGGTTTGGTCTGCGCCAGCAACGAAGCGACCGGCTGCGCCAGCGCCGCGCCGAACAGTGGCGAGATTTCGGGCGAGGTTGTAAAATCACCTTCCCTGCCCAGTTTGACCGCGCCGCCGCCGTAATAGCCGAGGGTTGGCGCATACAGCGCCAGTTCCATGTAACGGGCAAATGATATCCAGCCGCCCTGCCTTTCGATGTCATCGGCAATCAGGCGGCAAAGCGCATCGGACGCGGCGCGCGCATCCTTGTCGGGTTCGGGAAAAGACATCCCGCCATTGTATTCTTAATCGCATAATGCAAACGATGACAGCAAGCAAGCGACAAGTAGCACTCGTGACCGGCGCCGCCAGACGCATCGGGCGCGTGATTGCGCTGGCGCTGGCCGAGCGTGGCTGGGACATCGCCGTGCATTATCGCCACTCCGACGCAGAGGCTCTCGAGACTGTGCGCGACATCGAAGCGATGGGGCGGCGCGCGGTCGCGCTGCGCTGCGAACTGACGGAGGAAAACGCCGTTCGGCAATTGCTGCCGCAGGCTGCTGCTGCGCTCGGGCCAGTGTCGTGCCTGATCAACAATGCCGCCATCTTCGAGCACGACGATGTCGGGGACTTTTCATATGACGGGCTGGAGGCGCACATGCGCACCAACCTTGCTGCGCCGATCACACTCGCCCGTGCGCTGCATGAGGCGACGCCGCCGGGCGGCCAGTCGGTTGCCATCAACCTGCTCGACCAGAAGCTGGACAATCTCAACCCGAGCTTTCTGTCGTACACACTGTCCAAGGCGGCGCTCGCTACCGCGACCAAAATGCTGGCGCAGGAACTTGCGCCCAAGTTGCGCGTGGTCGGCATTGCGCCCGGCCTCACGCTGCTCTCGGCCAACATGACCGAGGAAGAATTTACGCGCGCCCACACCATCACGCCGCTGGGCCGCTCCAGTACGCCCGAAGACATCGCCGCCGCCGTCTGCTTCATCGTCGAATCGCGCGCCATCACCGGCACCACCATCATGGTGGATGGCGGCCAGCATCTCGTTCCGCTGCGGCAGGATGTGATGTTCGTCGCCAAAATCAACCCCACCGAGAATGAATCCTGATGCTTACAACACTCTCCCGTCACAAGCTGACAGAATGCCGCCGCCTGTTCCTGCGCAATTTCGAAGTGCCGATCCAGATCGGCGTCGATGACAATGAAAAACTCGGCGCGCAGCGCATGCTGGTCAATGTGGATGTATACATTCCGCTGCAATGGTCGACACCGACCCGCGACGATCTGTCCGAAGTGGTCGACTACAACTTCATGCGCGACACGCTCATGATGCGCACCCAAAGCGGACACATCCAGTTGCAGGAAACCCTGTGCGATGATGTCGCGCGTATCCTGCTGTCGCACCCGAAGGTGATTGCGGTACGCGTCTCGACCGAGAAACCCGACATTTATGCCGATTGCGAAAGCGTCGGCGTCGAGGTGTTCCATATCAAGGAAGATCTCGCGTGATTTGTGTGAATTTCCCTCCCCATTTCAGGGGGAGGGTTAGGGTGGGGGTGCACAAATATTGTTGGTGCTCCACCCCCGTCCAAACCCTCCACCTCAGAGGGGTGAAAATAGGAGCCAGAGTAATTTTTGCGGTGCAAAAATAAACTGCCGACCCCTGTTTTCCATAAGGTAATGCCCGTGACAGAACCCATCCGCACCAAAAAAGCCATCAAGGCCGCCTACGAAACCAACAAGCTGCACAAGCGCCTGTGCCGGCAGGTCGGGCAGGCGATTGGCGACTTCAAGATGATCGAGGACGGCGACAGGGTCATGGTCTGTCTGTCAGGTGGCAAGGATAGCCACGCGCTGCTCGATGTGCTGCTGACGCTGCAAACGCGCGCCCCGATCCACTTCGACATCGTTGCCGTCAATCTGGAGCCGGTCGTGCCGGGCTACCCGTCGGCGCGGTTGCCCGACTACCTGACCGAACGCGGCGTCAGCTTTCACATCGAGCGGCAGGACACGCTTTCCATCGTCAAGCGCCAGTTCCCGGAGGGGCGCAATGCCTGCTCGCTGTGCGCACGATTGCGGCGCGGCATCCTGTACCGCGTGGCGGGCGAACTCGGGGCGACCAAAATCGCGCTCGGCCATCACCGTGAAGACATCCTCGAAACCTTTTTCCTGAATCTGTTTTTTGGCGGCAAGCTCAAGACCATGCCGCCCAAGCTGCGCACCGATGATGGCAAACACATCGTGATTCGGCCGCTCGCCTATGTGAAGGAAGCCGATCTGGCGCGCTACGCCGCCGTGCGCGATTTCCCGATCATTCCGTGCGGCCTGTGCGGTCTGGAGCCAAACCAGCAACGCAAACAGATGAAGGAAATGCTGCGCGAGTGGGAAAAGAAATCCCCCGGCCGCGTGGAAAACATTTTCTCGTCGCTGGCCACCGTCGTGCCCTCGCACCTGATGGATGCGGAGCTGTTCGGGTTCATGGATTTGAAGGCGGATGGGGTAGTTGTGGAAAAGCAGTACAGTGAAGCTTTAAAAGATTTAAATAAATAGGCAGCAGATGTCTATGCCCCGCGCGCACAGCCGATTAAGTTTTTTCAAATATATGACTGCTGACACAGCAATAGCTGTGTTGGCAAACAAAACTCTCCGTTGGAGTTCGCCTTTACTATTCAATGATCCATTTGATGTACCGCGCGAGCTATCATTCGGCGTATCTCCTTCGCAAATAATGCGAGCACTTGCAGAGCGAATTCCTCAATTGCTCCACGCTCCACCACCTGACACTTCAGTGCTAGAACGCAAGGTTAGGTTATTAGTCGATATGGTCAAGCAAAACGGCATTTCTACGGAAAAACTCGCTGAGTTGAGCGCTTCGTTGCAGGACTTTGCTGAAAATTATCAGCCGACGAGTGCCAGCATAGATGAATTCAGGAAAATGTGGAGACAACTACTTCCGGAGTTGCGCATCCTCTGTCTCACCGAAAGTCCTGCACATACCTCAATGTGGTATCACTACGCAGACCGTTACGCAGGTGTAGTGCTGGAATTGAGGTGTAGCGAGATGACGGATAGTCCGTGGCTTATAGCTCGTAAGGTCGAATATTCAGAAAATAAACCTGATGTCTATACGGCCGACGGGTGGGCTGAGTTGCTTACGCTTGAGAAAGAGATCTCTGTAAGGCGCATTCTAGATGCAGCCACTTATACTAAGACAATGGATTGGAGTTACGAAAAAGAATGGCGCATCGTGTCATTTAGGCGTCTGGGCGACACAGGAGAGTACACAGATTACTCATTTCATGTTGATGATCTAGCGAGCGTCTACCTTGGGCCTCTAATTTCGGCACCTGATCGTGAAGCCATCTTAAAGGGCCTCACTAGCTTCCCCTTGGCAAAGGCTTATTCAGTATCTCTAAGCTTATCCAGAGAGTTTGTTTTCAGTGAAATTCGTGGCGAATAGTAAGGATAGAGACAGAGTTGCTATCTCAACATAAAGTGACTATTCACTCATGATCCTCGCCCACCTCCCCGGCGGTTATGTCGCAAGCAAGCTGCTGCACAGGCGCTTTGCGGCAAGCGGCGTGGCGTGGCAGGTATTCCTGTGGGCGGGTTTGCTGGGCGCCATCGCGCCGGATCTGGACATGCTGTATTACCTGATTGACGCCAGCCGACACCACCATGCTTTCTTCACCCACTTCCCCGTCTTCTGGGGTGGCCTGCTGCTGGCGGCGGGAGTCTGGTACCGCCTCGCACGCGACAAGCGTCTGGCTGCGCTGGCAGTCATCTTTGCGATCAACGGCGTTATTCATTTGTGCCTGGACAGCGTCGCCGGCAGCATCCGCTGGCTCGCGCCGTTCGATTTCCAGTCATTCGCGCTGACGACGGTGCCGCTGCTGACAGGCTCGCGCCGGCTGGATTATCTGATGCACTGGTCTTCATGGGTGGAAATGATACCGATCCTGTGGGCAGGCTGGCTGTGGCGGAAGAATCGGCAAGTGGTGAGTGGGAAGTAGAGAGTGGAGCAAAGCGCCACCAGTCGCTCCGTCATTCCAGCGACCAGCCCGAAGCGGGTCTCGCGAAGCGAGATGCGGCAGAGCCGCACAAGGCTGGAATCCAGTGCGTAGGTTGGGCTGACGCAGGAAGCCCAACATCACCGCCTGAAGCCATGCCAATGTTGGGCTTCGCTTCGCTCTGCGCCACCCGCGTTCAGATACGAAGTGCAACGGGCGGGGTTTTTAGGGGTGTTACGGGC
>CAZAWA010000078.1:0-10334 GCA_964488675.1 uncultured Oxalobacter sp.
ATGCGGCACGCGCCATCAACGAGATGGTGTTTGCCATGCTGTTCATCGTGGCCGTCGGTCTCGGGCCGTTTGCCGGGGTATTGGCGCTGTGGGTCCACACCACCGGCATCCTGGCCAAACTGTTTTCGGAGGCGGTGGAGGCGATCGACGCGCAGCCGGTCGAAGGCATACGCGCCACCGGCGCCAATGCGCTGGAAGAAATCGCCTACGGCATCATTCCGCAGGTCTTGCCGCTGTGGATTTCCTACTCGCTGTACCGCTTTGAATCCAACGTGCGCTCGGCGTCCGTGGTGGGCATGGTGGGCGCCGGCGGCATCGGTGTCATCCTGTTGGAAATCATCCGCGGCTTTCAATACGCCGAAACCTGCGCCGTGATGATCATCATCGTCGTCACCGTGACCGCGATTGACGTGATATCGGCCCGCATCCGGAAATCGTTAATTTGAAAACCTTGCGGGACAGACCGCAGTTACACGAAGTGAACAAGCTCTGTCATCAACTGATACCGGGATGTGGGAGTTCGGAAAATTGCGCCAAAAATAAGTCAACCGGGCGTCAATTTTTGGCGCAGTAACAGGGGGTTGAGATTGTGGAAATTTCCTTGGGTTCATTGCCTGAGGGTTATCAAAAATGTTTCGCCAAAAACCCCAGACCCAGCAAGAACCGCGTCTCTGCGATCACCAGAAGAAATTTGACGACCTGTGCCAGTGGATTGATGTCCACATTCAGGAAGCCATCGGCTGGCAACAGTTGATGGCGCAAAGCGGGCTGGATTATCAAACCATTCAAGCGCTATTTTTCAAGTACAAAAGCACCACGCCAATGACCTGGATACGAAGGCGGCGAGAAGCGAAATCATCGCCTCTCAAACGTTGAGGATTTTTGAGGGCGACAGATCCTAAAAGGTTATTTGAATGCACACCGCCGCGTCCATCCGCCGTATCAATCAAATGTTTCGCGGGCAGACCATTGACCTTCCGGAGCGGCCGGGCGTGTATGCGTTTTGGTGGGTTGCATCGAAGGCTCAGTTGATGGCTGCAAACCGGCACCTTGTTCTCAATGGTCCGAACCAGCAGTCGGTCGGCGTCGAGTACGGGGATTGGTGGCCACCCGAACTTCAGTACCCCTGCCTGTACGCTGGCAAGTCGACCAACATCAGGAAGCGCTTTGCCCAGCACCTCAGGCAGGGTTCAGCGGGTCGTCTGCGCCAAGCGCAGCCACGCCAAGTTGAGCCCAAGCCGAAGCCGAGTATTACTTCTTGTCAGCTACGCTTGGGCATCGAGCAAATCTTTCCAGAAGAACCGGATCCGCTAGCCCTGATTTTTCGCTCAGTGGGATTTTCCTATCGCGTAGATTTTCCTGAAAATCCAATTGCCGAGCGCTTCTTCGAGGAAAGTCGCCTGGTCGGCATTTGGCGTCCCTGGTTCAATATCGAAGCGGAGCGCTGCGAGATTGCCCATGGCCAGACTGTCAGCATGCTCACACGCTTTAACTAAAAGAGCCGGGAGATGGATGTGAGATGATTCGCCCATGCCAACCAAAGTCAGGGACCTTATAGCGTTAATTCAGGCCGACGGTTGGCAACTTGTGCGCCAAAAGGGTAGCCATCGGCAGTACCGTCACACGTCAAAGCCTGGTACTGTCACCGTGGCTGGAAAACCAAGCGTCGAGATTCCGCCGGGGACCCTGAGCAGCGTTCTTAAACAAGCCGGTCTGAAAAAGTGAGGTAGCTTTATGCAGTATCTTGTTGTAATTGAAAAAGGCCCGACAAGTTTTGGAGCCTATGTTCCTGACCTTCCGGGTTGCATCGCCGTTGGCGAAACGCGGGCCGAAGTGACCCAGCTCATTCATGAGGCAATCGAGTTTCACGTCGAAGGCCTGATCGAGGACGGACTCCCTGTGCCACAGCCAGCCAGTCAAGCTGAGCTGGTTGAAGTTCTTGCCTAAAGGATCGTTCGACATAGTTGTCCCAAACGTCAGTGTGCTTTCAGGCCGGAGCCCGACGTCTTCGCCAAAATGCTCGATCAAAATCCGATGGGGCGGCAGGAGGAAAGAAATGGACTCGCCTTCGAAACAACATTCGCCGATCTTGAGAATCGGTGTGGCAGTGCTCCTGTTGGTCGTCATGGGGATGGGGGCCTGCGCCTATTTCGCCATCCATCCGGTCGGTAACACAAGCCTGTCCTATTGGGCCTTGTCCCTGTCGCTCACCGCGGTCGCGGTGGTCAGCTTTTTCGGCTTCATGTGGTACATGCAGTCGCTGGGCGGCTCATGGGCGCTGAACAGGGGAGGCATGCGCCTTGCCATCGTGGCCTCGGTCATGACGGTCTACCTGGTGTTGGTCGGCACCGTCATGTTCTTCACCAACGGCGAAGCGGTACCGCCGATGACGCAGACCTTGCTGACCCACTTCACGTCGGTTGTGCTGGCGGTGGTTGCCTTTTACTTCGGCACGTCCGCCTATGTCCAGGTGCACGAGAAGCGCGATAAGCCGGCGGATGAGGAGCTGAAGAAGTAGCGTGCCGAAGTCGTGGTCGGAAGACGCCGTCAGCGCAGAGATCGACAAGTGGGTGCGGCGGCGGTTACTGTTGCCCGCATGCAAACGATGGGGGTTGCCCGAGTTGGCTCGGTCAGGGCGGCTTGAGATTAACCCAGTTTCAAGGGACTGCTAGGCGTCTGAATTCATGTCTTTACCGCCGACTATCAGAAAGAATCGAAACGCCAAGATGCTCGCGGGCGATGCCTTCACTTTTCAGATAACGTTCGATGCAACGAAATCATTTCTGCTCATTCGATTCAGAAACGCGGCCAACTTAGCCTTATTGCAGAAGACGGGCATGGCTACAGGTTGAACGCTGACCTTTCAACACTTAACAAAACCGATGGGATGCCGCGCCCAACGAGGATTTGCATCGGAAAGTTTGACTCCTCAACTGGCTCTTTGAGACGGTCAATTGAACCGAAAATCTACGTTTTGGTGGTTGTCCATCAAAGCTGGAAACATCGCAAGTTGCCCAATTTTTGAGCAATATAGCGATACTGTGGTTATAACCAGTAGAATTTACGCCTACCTTTGCGATTTCGCCACCATATCGCCATTGACTCAAAGTCGCTCCTGTGTGGTGACAGATACTGGAAAAAATGGACTGCTACAAAACAACTGCCTTCGTGCTTGAAGTACGGCCCCGGAATGAGCCTAAGAATGCTGAGCCTGCTTCCTGGCTGTTGGTCGAGCGGAACATAGACTTTCGTCACGATGCTCAGGGCGCACTTCTGGACGCTTCAATCTGTGTATCGTGTCAACCGATCACCGCGCGATACTCCCGCGACGGGCGGAGCAAAAGCCATTTTCACGGCGGCTACACCTGTGCATTCAACGGCATGGTGTCGTTGACCGCCAATTCTTTGACGACCGGGGGATACGTCGTTCTGGAAGATACAGATTTGCGGGGCCACAGGATTGGCACTTTTCTGATGAATGAGATCGTCCAATGGGTACAGCAATGGCCAGACGCAACAGTCAGAACTGTGCGCCTGTTATCCGGTGACGCTCACGGTGACAACAAAGAACGCCGGAATCGGTTTTACGAGCAATTGGGTCTTGAGTTTGACTACGACGATTCGGAGCACAAGCAAGGGTCTTCTCGGCCCATGCTGGCCATGCAGTTGAAGAGGGTTGAGACGTGGAAGGAAAATGTCACCGTGCATTCCATGCACGACTATTTGGCGAATGTTCTTCATGAAAAGGAACGGAATTCATTAGAGTTGATGCAACGGAATCGCGCCGTCAAAGACCTGATCCGCGAACAGCACGCGGCAGAAGCCAAGCCGATACGTTGGGCTTTGAGGACGCTGTACTCCCGCTATCAAACCAAAGTGATTGGTGGCGTATTGTTGGCAATATTGATGGCGGTGACGTGGTCACGGCTTCACACGTAAACCTTTCAAAATCCCTCCCATGTTGGCTTGAAAGAAATGTCGCAAAAATCGCAACCCCAGCAAACTGTCAGGCTTGCAATTGATTGTGAGACGGGGGAAGTTCTTCCAGCGGAATCTCTTTTGACGATGACAGATACCGAATTCACT
Source organism: uncultured Oxalobacter sp. (assembly GCA_964488675.1). GTDB lineage: Bacteria > Pseudomonadota > Gammaproteobacteria > Burkholderiales > Burkholderiaceae_D > QZKY01. The sequence continues at coordinate 4,087 of CAZAWA010000078.1, forward strand.
GTCCTTCGACGTGAGGCAATGACGGCTCGAATCGCTCGACGCAAGGGGGACGGCAATGCAGTTCGATTCCAATGCGCAATCTGCAAACAGCCCCTGTTCCTCTCACGCCGCATTGGCGGGGCAAAAAACCGCTGGTTTACGCATGATGGAAAGTCAGAGAGTTGTCCTTGGTACGAAGGAAATCACCTTACGCCCGATCAGACCAAGGCGTTGATATATCGCGGTCAACAAGAAGGTGCAGACCATCGGCGCATGAAGCAATTCATAGCACACTGGTTGGGAAATGATCCCGCCGTGTCACAAGTCAGCCAAGAACAAACAACGTTTAGCGAAGTTGTCAAAGGGGAGTGGCGCCGCCCCGACGTAAAGTGCTTGTATCGTGGCATCCACTTGGTTTTCGAGATTCAACTGTCGTACACATTTTTATCTGACGTGATTGCTCGGGACGATTTCTATCGGCGCGAGGGCATCTTCATCATTTGGGTGTTTTCCCGCTTTGACCTGAGCCGCGCAGCAGTCTTGGATGAAGCATTTTTCAACCGTCGTAATCTGTTCGTGCTGGATAAGGACGCGATAAATCAGACAATTGAGCGTGAGGTCTTGATATTCACGGGCTATCACCAAGTCCCACGGTTTCGCGGTAACTTGGTTGATGATATTTGGACAAGCCGCCTGATTGAGTTGGGTGATGTGGCTTTCCCTGAAGACACGTTGCGACCGTATTTTTTTGACTACGATGCAGAATGGAAGAGGATTGAGGCGGTGCGTCTCGAAGCGAGGCAGGCACAGCAAAATGCCGCATGGGAGCAAGGGATTCAAGACTATCTAGCGGCGGCAATAGGATACTGCGAAAGTGATTACTCGAAGGAACTGAAGGCACCATTGCTGACCTTAGTTGACCAACTCTGCGCCAGTCACAATTGGCATCGAGGCTATGAAGTCTTGCGCGATGAAGGATTTTTTGGCTATCACTCAGTTCTTCCTGCGCTGCTTTCAATTCGGTTTAACAGACCTATTGGCTACAAAGTGAAATCAGTTTTTCAGGTCATTGAGTCCGGTTTGCGCAATGGATTTCGGGATGTCGGTCAACACGCTTTTGCAATTCTTTACCTGTGGGCATACAAGGCATATCGTCCAACCGTATCTGACAAAAATCGGCAGTGGCTAAAGGATTACGCCCACAAAGTAAAACGGTCAGTTGATGCAAGGGAAGATACTTTTCGTCGGTACGCTGGTTACGATGAAGCACTTGAACTTCTATTCCCTGAGCTTGAGGTTGATCTTAGAACGGAATTTGGTGTGATGCCCGTTAGTTCAGTGATCCCAAATGTGCAAATTTGATGCTGCGTCATCCACATCCAGAGAGTAATTTGTTTCCATGAGTCTTCTCAAACGAATTCAAGACACGACGCTTGACAAGGACTGTGATGTCGCCACGTTGCTTCGTCTGTGTAAAGTCTTTGGCGCACAGGCTGACTCGTCTGAACTTGTGGCATGGGTTGCTCATGAATTGAGTGGGTATCCAACGGCTGTTGACTTGCCCGACTATCGAATTTTGCGTGTTACTTCTAAAGGGCATTTCTCCGGCCCATTTGGCTCTGGACTGCGCAACGCCGATATTCCGATTTACTGTCTCCCGAAGGAGTTTCAAAATACCTACCGCCAAGCTGTCGTTACCGAGAGTGTTGGGAGTTTGCAAAGTACGGTTGAACGCACAGCAAAGGATGCAACGTTACAGATGCCTTGGCCGACTGAGGTTATCGCGCTCTTCGGGCAAGATATGTATGCAAATATGCATTGCATAGGGGCTTGGAAAGTCATTTCCGTAAGTTCATTGCGCGGGATTCTCGACGCAGTAAAAACTCGGGTTCTCGATTTCACACTAGCACTTCAAAAACTTCACCCAGAACTTATGGCCTCACAAAATGGCGGGGGGCAATTGGCCTCCCCTCAAGAACTTAGCCAGACATTCAACACCACCATCTATGGGTCTGTCGGCGCTGTTGCCAACGCTAGTTCGCATGTGACGCAGAATGTCTCTGTCAGTCAGGGAGACCGTAGTGCTTTAGATCAGACGCTTGCATCACACGGTGTTCCGGCAGATGGGATTGCGCAGTTGCATGAGGCCATTCAAGCCGATGCGGTCGATGGTCAAAATCCAGCCATTGGATTGGGGCCAAAGGTCAAGCAGTGGCTTGGTGATGCCATCCTAAAAGTTGGCTCGGGCCTCTGGAATGTCACCATCAAAACCGCGGTGAAGGTGCTCCCACCGTTAGTGGCAGGCTATATTGGTATTGAGCTGCCGTTGACCGAAAACTGACCCACCAAAGACCCTTGTGCCGATCCAAAACTGATCCAGGTGTTTTGCTCGCCTTGCCTAAAATTTGGGCCGGTGACTCGGCGGAGTTCGGTGACGAAGACAGTAAGCTTCAACAGGCTCCTACAGCGTCCACAACTCCGGCTTGTTAACGCAAAACTTCGGTATCCGCAACGACCCAAGGTGCGATACTTGCCCTGGGACGCCTGAATCCTCACCCGTCCCAAAAGCCAAATATTCCGACAAACAAGAGGAGAGACACCGTGCGTTTATTTCCTGTTCTTCGATTGACCGTTCTCGCGCTGCTTTTTTCACTGCCTGCCCTGGGTTTTGCGCAGGCCTGGCCCAACAAGCCGATCAAATGGATCATTCCTTATCCGCCCGGCGGCATCACCGACAGCGCCACGCGCATGGTGGTGCAAAAAGTGCAGGAGCAAACCGGCTGGACCATCGTGGTCGAGAACAAGCCCGGCGCCAATTCCATTTTGGGCGCCGACATCGCGGCCCGCTCGGCGCCTGACGGCTACACCTTTCTGACGGTGATCGGTGCGCACGCCGCCAACGCCACGCTGTACGCCGGCCGCCTGCCGTATGACGTGGTGAAAAGTTTCGCGCCGGTGTCGCTGGTGGGCATCGCGCCCTTGGTCATGACGGTGAACAACAATCTGCCGGTCAAGGACGTGAAGGAGTTGATCGCCTATGCCAAGGCCCACCCGGGCAAGGTGTCGTTCGGCTCCTCGGGTGTAGGCGCCGCCGCCCATTTGACGCAGGAGTTGTTCAAGCAGGTTGCCGGACTCGATCTGATTCACGTGCCCTACAAAGGTACCGCCCCGGCGCTCAACGACTTGATGGGCGGCAGCCTCAACATCCTGACCGATACCGCCAGCGCCCTGATGCCGTTCGTGCGCGGCGGCAAGATCAAGGCCATCGCCGTGTTTGCCAACAAACGCGTGCCTGGCGCAACCGAGGTTCCCACCATCGTCGAGGCCGGCGGACCCGCCATAGAGGGCTCGACCTGGGTGCTGTTTCTGGCGCCCTCGGCAACCCCGCGCGACATCGTCAACCGCATGTCGGCCGAGACCGCCAAGGCGGTGAATTCACCCGAGTTGAAGGCCCGCTTCGATAGCCTGGGCATCGAAGGCGTAGGCAACAGCCCAGAGCAAGCCGCCAAGTTTCTGGACGACGAGATCGTCAAATGGGCCAAGGTTATTGCGGCGGCTGGCGTGAAGGCTGAATAGCCTTCAGGCTGCACGATGAGTGTGGGCTACGGTTTCCACAAAGTACGCATGCTGTCGCAGGGTGTTCTTAATGCCGCCAGAGGATCATTGTTTTAACATCGCAAATATGCTATATTTTGACGCATGACTTGGGAGATCAAATACCACGACGACAAACTGCAGGAAGCCGTGCTTGGGCTGCCGTCTGGAATCCTGGCGAGGTATTTTCATTGCACTGATCGAATGCAGGTGTTTGGTCCGGATTTGGGAATGCCGCACACGCGAGCCATGGGTTCGGGACTGTTCGAGTTGCGGCTCAAGTCGCAAGAAGGTATTGGTCGGGTTTTTTATTGCACCTTGGTGAAACGCAAAATTGTCATGCTTCATCAGTTTGTAAAAAAGACGGATAAGACACCGCCCAGGGAATTGGCTATCGCGCACAGGCGCATGAAGGAATGGAAAGATGTTGACTCATAAACAATTACGCTCCGTTGCTCTCGGGCGTGCGGAGGTGAAAGCCGAGTTCGAAAAGGCTGCTGACGAGTACGCGCTTCTGGATGAATTCCTGAAGGCGCGGGCTGCACAAGGGCTTACGCAGGCACAGGTTGCCGAAAAGATTGGCACGACCCAATCAGCGGTCGCCCGGATGGAGTCCGGCAAAGGAAAACACTCGCCGTCGCTTGCCACCCTTTCAAGGTATGCCGATGCCCTCGAGTGCCGGTTGGAAGTCCGGCTGGTTCGCAAACCTCGCTCGGCGAGAAGCTTGATTGGCCGCTCCAAGGGATCGCCTGCGGCATCCGCTGAACGCTGACCTCACGCGCTCTCCTGCTGCCGCCAGGCCATCCTGGCCGCATCGACGATGTGCTGGGCGTCCATTCGAAGGGGGTTGTATCGTGAGGGTTTTCCTTCCGCAGCGCCAGTGCCAGCGGGCGATGAGCGCAGCATTTCGTCGCTGCAACCGATCAGGTACAGTATCAAACAAAACAAGTGACTTGGGATTCTTTTGACGATCCCATCGCCACTGCATTAGCCAAGGCTTTGCTGGACTGCATCACCTTGGAATGAAAATCGAAAGGGGAGGGGCTATGCAAACCAAAATACAGCTCGTCGGCGATGTTGCCAAGCTGGTGCCTGCCGCACTGTTGCTCACTGTCGTAACGGGATTCCTTGGCAAACGGTTGAGGTCTAACGTCGCCCACCATCGGTCAGTTCATTTTGCACAATGGTGGAACCGACCCTCAATAGCTCTGGTACTCCAATTCCAAATTTCGCGAAGTCTATTTCAATACCTAGGGTGGGTCGCGTTGTTATGTCTGTGTCAAGTCAGTGTTGTTCTCGCTCAGAGCGCAGTCTCGATACAACGACAAGTGCCCGAAGACGAACTGCTGGTTCTTTTGGATAAGGGTAAATTTGAAGAATTGGGCAGAAGACTGCAAGCTCTTCAAGCGTCGTATATGACTAAAAGGTCAACGGAAAATGAAGTGCACAAAGCCTTTTACGAGTTTTACCGGGCTGATTCAAGAATTGGGGAATCCCTGAATAAATGGGTAACGGCCCAACCAAAGAACGCGATGGTATATCTGGCGCGAGGAATCCACCGGGCAAAAATGGGATGGTCAAGTCGAGGGGGTGAATTTGCATCTAAGACCACGGATTCTCAATTTTCAGGTATGGCTGCATGGTTCGATGTGGCAAAGGAAGACCTGAATCGATCATTACTGATTGATCCTTCACTGGTGGAATCCTATTGTTATCTCATCGAGATTGATACGACTGAGGGAGGGCGGCGGGCTCGCACATTATTTGATCAGATATTAAGGATTAACCCCACCAGTTTTATCGGACGGGAGTTCTACCTCCACAGTCAGTTGCCCCGTTGGGGTGGTTCCTACAAGGCTATGAAGGAAACGATTTCAAATGCGAAACCCTACTACGACAAGATGCCACAGCTTAAGGCGTTGGAGGGAAGAGAGGCGGCTGATCTTGGCGATCTCGCTGCCTACCGAGGGGACTATCAACGTGCTATCGAATATTTCACCATTGCGTTATCAAAAGGAGATTTTTGGTACTTCAACCAAAAATACGGTGAAGCTCTCACGGAAACAGGCGACCTTCAAGGTGCCGTTGATCAATATTCAAAGGTAATTCGGGACAAGCCTGGATACAAGCGAGCTTGGCGGATGCGTGCATTTGCTTACGCTGCGCTTCACCAGTTTCCCGACGCCTTGGCCGATATAAATTATGCGGTCGGCATGGAGCCACAGGACGACGACACCATAGCAGCTAGAGGCAGAATCTACGGTTCTTCAAAGAACTTCGTCGCCGCGCTCAACGACTTCGAAATGGCGGCAAAAATCAATCCATCGAATCCAGAGCATCAGCAGTTGATTTCGATGACTCAGCAATTGATGCAGAGTACCAAGGCAAAATAATTTGCCCGCTCGAAAGTTTTTGGGGCAAAGACTTGATCGGACGGACTCCCACTGCCACAACCAATCAGTCAAGCTGAGCTGGTTGAACTTCTTGCGTAGGAGGTCATGCCCCCGCTTGTTGGCGCCAGGCCATCCTGGCCGCATCGACGATGTGCTGGGCGTCCACGCCGAAGAAGTTGCGCAGCGCGGCACGCGTGTCGCTGCGGCCGAAGCCGTCGGTGCCCAGGGTGATGTAGCCCCGGCCTTGCCGGATGAAGGCGCGAATCCTTTCCGGCACGGCCC
>CAZAWA010000079.1:0-10042 GCA_964488675.1 uncultured Oxalobacter sp.
CCTGCGCGAGCAGTTCGGCAATCCGGCATCCCGCAGCCACGCGTATGGCTGGGAGGCGGAAAAGGCGGTCGAGGAGGCGCGCGGCCATGTGGCAGCGCTGATTAACGCGGATCCGCGCGAAATCGTCTGGACTTCCGGCGCGACCGAAAGCAACAATCTGGCGATCAAGGGCGCTGCCCACTTTTACCGGAAGAAGGGCAAGCACATCATCACGGTCAAGACTGAACACAAGGCGGTGCTGGATACGGTGCGCGAACTGGAGCGCGAGGGCTTCGAGGCAACTTACCTTGACCCGCAGCCGAACGGCCTGATCACGATTGAACAGCTGGAGCAATCGATTCGCCCGGACACGATTCTGGTGTCCGTCATGCTGGTCAACAACGAAATCGGCGTGATCCAGCCGATCGACGAAATCGGAGAACTGTGCCGCAAGAGGGGCATTATTTTCCATTGCGATGCGGCGCAGGCAACGGGCAAGATGGAAATCGACCTGCAGAAAACCAAGTGTGATCTGATGACCTTTACCGCCCACAAGACTTACGGGCCCAAGGGCATCGGCGCGCTGTATGTGCGGCGCAAGCCCCGCGTGCGTCTGGAAGCGCAGATGCACGGCGGCGGCCATGAGCGCGGCATGCGTTCCGGCACGCTGCCGACGCACCAGATCGTCGGCATGGGCGAGGCATTCCGGATTGCCCAGCTGGAAATGGCTGCTGAGAACGAGCGCGTGCGCATGTTGCGCGACCGTCTGCTGAGCGGTTTGCAGACCATGGAAGAAGTGCATATCAACGGCGACATGGCACAGCGCGTGCCGCACAACCTCAACCTCAGTTTCAATTTTGTCGAAGGCGAGTCGCTGATCATGGCGATCAAGGATGTGGCGGTTTCCAGCGGTTCTGCCTGCACTTCGGCCAGTCTGGAGCCATCCTTCGTGCTGCGCGCGCTGGGTCGCAGCGACGAACTGGCGCATAGCTCCATCCGCTTTACCATCGGCCGTTTTACTACTGAGGAAGAAATCGATTTCACGGTCAACCTGTTCAAGGAAAAAGTTGCCAAGCTGCGCGAAATGTCGCCGCTGTGGGAAATGTACAAGGACGGTGTGGATATGTCCAAGATCGAATGGGCTTCGCACTGATTCCATTTACGGGTCGCTCGTGGCATTGTCGACTTCGTCTTGCCGTACAAGTTGTACTGTCTGTGGCTCGTCCTCGTGCCACAAACGATCGGGAAATGGAATAGATAATAAATTTAAGGAGCAACAAGATGTCTTACTCTGACAAATTACTGGAACACTACGAGAATCCGCGCAATGTCGGGTCTTTCGACAAGGGCGATGAAACCATCGGAACCGGCATGGTGGGCGCACCGGCGTGCGGCGATGTGATGAAGTTGCAGATCAAGGTCGGCTCGGGTGGCCTGATTGAAGACGCGCGCTTCAAGACCTACGGTTGCGGTTCGGCGATTGCATCCAGCTCGCTGGTGACTGAATGGGTCAAAGGCAAGACGCTCGAACAGGCGCTCGAGATCAAGAATACCGACATAGCCGAAGAGCTGGCGCTGCCACCGGTCAAGATCCATTGTTCGATTCTGGCAGAAGATGCGATCAAGGCGGCGGTGAAGGATTACCGGGATCGGCATCCCGCTGCGGCAACTGAAAGAGCATAAGGAGCGAGAATCATGGCAGTGACATTGACTGAAAAGGCGGCGACACACATCAGCCGTTTTATTGAGCGGCGCGGCAAGGGGATTGGCTTGCGCTTTGGCGTGCGTACCACCGGCTGTTCCGGCATGGCATACAAGCTGGAATATGTGGACGCGCCCGATCCGGATGATCAGGTTTTCATATCGCATGGGGTCAAGGTGTTTGTCGATCCCAAAAGCCTGCCCTATATTGACGGCACCGAACTCGACTATGCCAGAGAGGGACTGAACGAGGGCTTCAAGTTCTTCAACCCGAATGTGAAAGATGCGTGCGGCTGTGGAGATAGCTTCAAGGTCTGACGGTGCCGAACAAGCCCCCAAATGCAAAACCATTTTGATCTCTTTCAGTTGCCGCACAGATTCGCGCTCGATGGCGCGGTTCTGGATGCGGCTTACCGCGAGGTGCAGGGGCGGGTGCATCCGGATCGTTTTGTGCAGGCGGGGGACATGGAAAAACGCGTCGCAATGCAGTGGGCCACGCAGACAAACGAGGCATACCAGACGCTGAAGAACCCGTTGAAGCGCGCAGCGTATCTGTGTGAGCTGAACGGAGCCGATCTGAAATCGGAGTCGAACACCGCGATGCCTTCTGCTTTCCTGATTCAGCAGATGGAATGGCGCGAAGCGCTGCAGGAGGCGCGTGCCGAAAGGAACCGAACGGCACTGGAAGCACTGGACAAGGAATGGCGTAGTGCGCGCCAAGCGCATATGAAGCAGATAGAAGCGAGACTGGACGCGCAAGATTATGCGCTCGCCTCGCAGAGTGTGCGGGAGTGGATGTTCTTCGAAAAATTCGGGGAAGATCTGCGAGCCGCTTTTGATGCAATGGAAAATTAAGATGTCCCTTCTCCAAATCGCAGAACCAGGCCTGTCCACCTTGCCACACCAGCGCAGGCTGGCGGTAGGCATCGATCTTGGCACGACCAACTCGCTGGTGGCAACCGTTCGCCACGGCATCCCCGAGGTGTTGAACGACGAGCAGGGGCGGCCGCTGCTTCCGTCGATTGTTCGTTACTTTCCGGACGGGACGGCAAAAATTGGTTACGAGGCTTTCGCGGCGCAGACGATCGATGCGCGAAACACGATTGTTTCGGTCAAACGATTCATGGGGCGCGGACTGAAGGATATTCCGCATATTGAAAGCATGCCGTATCAATTTGTCGATGCGCCCGGCATGATCCAGTTGAAAACGGCAGCCGGCGTAAAAAGCCCGGTTGAGGTGTCGGCGGAAATACTGGCGACTCTGCGGCAGCGTGCCGAGGATGCGCTCGGTGACGAACTGGTTGGTGCGGTGATTACCGTGCCAGCATATTTTGATGACGCACAGCGTCAGGCAACCAAGGATGCAGCCAAACTCGCGGGGCTGAATGTGATGCGTCTCCTGAGCGAGCCGACGGCGGCGGCCATTGCCTACGGACTCGACAATGCGGCAGAGGGGATTTACGCGGTATACGACCTCGGTGGCGGCACCTTCGACATTTCCATTCTGAGACTGACCAAGGGCGTGTTCGAAGTGCTGGCGACCGGCGGCGACTCTGCGCTGGGCGGGGATGATTTCGATCACCGCCTGTTTTGCTGGGTCGTTGAACAGGCGAGCTTGCCGCCGCTGGGCCGGAAGGACTCGCGTTCCCTGATGGTGAAAGCGCGCGCAGCGAAGGAACTGTTGTCGACCAATTCCAAGGCGCGCATTGATGCGACGCTGGAGTCAGGGCTGGAAGTCAGGATGGCCGTTACAGAAAGGGAGTTTTCGTCGATGACGCACCATCTGGTGTGTCGCACGACAAATTTGATCAAGAAGGCATTGCGCGATGCAGAGCTGGAAGTTGAGGATGTAAAGGGCGTCGTACTGGTGGGTGGCGCGACGCGCATGCCCCATGTTCGCAAGGCTGTGCGCGAACTGTTTAATGTGACGCCCCACGCGAAGATCGATCCGGAAAAAGTGGTCGCGATAGGCGCAGCGATGCAGGCTAATCTGCTTGCCGGCAACCAGCTGGAGGGCGACGACTGGCTGTTGCTTGACGTGATACCGCTGTCGCTGGGAATCGAGACCATGGGCGGGCTGGTCGAGCGTATCATTCCACGAAATTCGACCATTCCCTGCGCACGGGCGCAGGAGTTCACGACCTTCAAGGATGGCCAGACCGCGCTGGCGGTGCATGTTTTGCAGGGCGAGCGCGATCTGGTTGACGATTGCCGATCGCTGGCACGCTTCGAATTGCGCGGCATCCCGCCGATGGCTGCCGGAGCGGCGCGCATTCGCATTTCCTATCAGATCGATGCTGATGGTTTGCTGTCGGTTTCTGCGCGGGAAATGCGCTCAGGCGTCGAAGCATCGATTGCTGTCAAGCCGTCCTATGGACTCTCTGACGAGCAGGTTGCGCGCATGCTGCTGGATTCGGTTCAACTGGCCGATTACGACAAACAGCAAAGAGCCTTGCGCGAAGAACAGGTAGAGGCCGAGCGCACTCTGCATGCGACCGAGATGGCGCTGAAGGCAGACAGCGAGTTACTGCTTGCCGGAGAGCGCGCCGTGATTGCGGAGTTGATGCAGAAGGTGCGGCAGCAGATGCAGGCCACCGATCATCAGGCGATTCGGGCTGCGGTCGAGGCCTTGTCGCATGGCACCGAGGAATTTGCCGCTCGCCGGATGGATCGTAGCGTGAAAAGCGCGCTGGCTGGCAAGAAGCTGGACGAGTTTGCATAAGGAATAATCATGCCCCAGATCGTCGTTCTTCCTCATGCAACACTTTGCCCGGATGGCGCAGTCATCGAGGCGAAGCAGGGCCAGACTTTATGTGATGCCTTGCTCGAAAATGACATTGAGATTGAACATGCGTGCGAGAAATCCTGTGCCTGCACCACCTGCCATGTCATTGTGCGGGAGGGCTTTCTGTCTTTGGAGGAGCCGAGCGAGCGCGAGGAAGACTTGCTCGACCGCGCCTGGGGACTCGAGCCGGAGTCGCGCCTGTCCTGCCAGGTGGCTTTGGGCGAAACCGATCTGGTGGTCGAAATCCCTCGTTACACCATCAATCATGCCAGCGAGGGCAAAAAATGAAATGGACCGACACCCAGCGTATCGCCGAGGCGCTGTACGACAAGTTTCCGGACATTGACCCGCTCGCGGTTCGCTTCACGGATTTGCACAAGTGGGTGGGTGAACTGGACGGATTCGATGATGCGCCGGAGCGCTCGGGCGAAAAGATTCTGGAAGCGATTCAAATGGCCTGGATAGACGAAGCGAGAGCCTGAAACATCATACTCCCACCGAGTAAAATTTATCCGGCGCTTGCGGAATGGATAATAGCCCGGTTTGAGCGCATACTCCCAGACAATTTGCATTTTCACAGCATAAATTTGCCTATATTTTGTGCAAATTCGCCGCTTGCAGAGTGAAAATCGGTGTCAATCGGCGTTTGGGAGCAAAATAATAACGCGTCGCGTTATTATCTCCGCCGCTGTTTCATCAGCTTCTGCTGCTCCCGTTGCCAGTCGCGTTCTTTCTCGGAATCGCGCTTGTCGTACTGCTTCTTGCCTTTGGCCAACCCGATTTCGCATTTGATGCGCCCCTTCTTGAAGTGCATGTTGAGCGGCACCAGCGTGAAGCCGGCGCGCTCGACCTTGCCGATCAACTTGCTGATCTCGCTCGCGTTGAGCAGCAGCTTGCGGGTGCGCACCGGGTCAGGGTGGATGTGAGTCGACGCGGTCGTCAGCGGGCTGATGTGCGCGCCGAAGAGGAAAATCTCGCCATTGCGTACAATGACATAGGCCTCCTTCAATTGGACGCGCCCGGCGCGAATCGACTTGACTTCCCAGCCTTCCAGAACAAGGCCGGCTTCGAAGCGCTCTTCGATGAAGTAGTCGTGAAACGCTTTTTTGTTGTCGACAATGCTCATGAGTGGGAAAATGCTGCTTGCGCGGAAATGAATTAAAGACGCGATTCTATCAAATGGCTGGTATGCAATGGCATTCGTAAACAAATCGGTATTGCTGGAGTACAGTGCGGAACAGATGTTTGCGCTGGTGGACGGAATAGAGGATTACCCGAAGTTCCTCCCTTGGTGCAGTGAAGTGGATGTGACCCGTGATGAAAGCAATCAGGAGGTTGTCGCCAGGCTGACAATCAATTTCAATGGCTTCCGCAAGAGCTTCACGACCCGGAACACCAACACGCGTCCGGAGTCGATTTCCATGTCACTGGTGAGCGGGCCGTTTTCCAGGCTCGAGGGTGGCTGGACATTCAAGCCTCTGCGGGCAGATGCCTGCAAGGTCGAGCTTAATCTTGAATACGATCTCACTGGCCATTTTCTGGAAGCGCTGATTGAGAAGGTGTTTGGCGCGATAGCTGCCAGCATGGTTGACTCTTTCTGCAAACGCGCCAAGGAAGTCTATGGCTGATGCGATTCGCGTTCAGGTGTGTTACGCAACACCCAGGGAGCAGGCGCTGCGCGATTTGACTGTCGCCGTCGGCGCGACACTGCGGCAGGCGATCGAGCAGAGCGGGATATTGCAGGGTTTTCCCGAAATCGACCTGGCCACAAACCGCGTCGGCATTTTTGGCAAGGTCAAAGCGCTTGATACGGCGCTGCGGGAACATGACCGCATTGAAATTTATCGTCCGCTGATTGCGGATGCAAAAGATGCGCGCCGCCGCCGGGCGGCAAAAAAATCGTCAGGCTGAATGCAGCGATCGAGCCGCTGCGCGAAAATCGCTTGCCAAGATATCCTTGAGTTCCAGTGTCAGCGCTTGTGCGGCCCGCGCGAAGTTGCGGTGGATGGATCGCAGGTAGAGCGGGTCGTAATGATCGGCCAGCAATTCTTCCACCAGCGCATCCATTTTTCCTGACAGCGCCAGGTCATGCCAGTGCGCGATTTTGGTGCGGCCGTGCAGATCGATAAGGCGACTAAGCTGTTCATTAAGAAATGCGGGGTTATGCACGAAATGTGCATAATCTTCCATCAGCAGTCGCACCCGGTTAAGGCGTGACAGTTCAAGTGCGATGCAGCGCGAGCTGCGCATGTGTTCCATCAGTGCATCCGGCACGCGCAGATTGCCGACCTTCTTGCTTTCCGATTCGACGAACACAATTTTGCTAGCATCGAATTTTCGCAAGGTGTCCCAGATGCGGCTCTCGAAAGCCTTCTGCGTTGGCTGCTGCTCTGAAGGCAGATGACCCAGAACCGATCCGCGATGCGCAGCAAGTTGCTCCAGATCGAGCACTTGCGCACCTTCCGCCGCCAGCGTTTGCAGCAGCCTGCTTTTGCCGCTGCCGGTGGTGCCGCAAATCACATTGAATGTGTATTGGTGCATCCGTTCGGTCAGCGCAGCATTCACCTGCCGCCGGTAGGTCTTGTAGCCACCCTCAAGCTGCTCGGCGCGCCAGCCAATTTTCGCCAGGATGTGCGTCATGGATCCGCTGCGGTTGCCGCCGCGCCAGCAGTAGATCAGCGGTTTCCAGTCGCGAGGCCGATCGGCGAATTGATGCTCGATGTGTCGAGCGATATTTTTGGCGACCAGTACAGCGCCGATTTTTTTCGCTTCGAATGGGTTGACCTGTTTGTAGATGGTGCCGACGCGCTGGCGTTCCTCGTTGTCCAGCACCGGACAACTGATTGCGCCGGGTATGTGGTCTTCTGCAAATTCGGCAGGGCTGCGCACATCAATGAGGGTGTCGAAACGATCCAGTTGCGCAAATAATTCACCGCTTGATGACATCGCAGGCTTGTTCATGGCGTGCTTCAGTTGGGATTTTGGTGGCTGCCCACAGGTGACCCAGCACCCGTTTTCTGCATCGGCGCAATTATCAGGCCGGTGCGGCTTCAGGAGTGGGCAGTGTAGCCGGAACCGCCGGGGCAGACACAGGCTGTGCTGGCGACTGCAGGGATTTTTCCAGTTCCAGTTTCGGTGTGGATTTGACCGAGCGGGCTATCTTGGCGGTTTTCTCGGAGGGAGCCGGTGGGTTTGCTACCTGCTTTCTGGCCGGAGCACCGACTGCAGCAAGCTCCTTCTTCTGTTCTTCCGTCAACTGTTGATAGCGTTGCCACTGAGCAAATTTTTCGTTTGGATCCAACTGCTTGGTGTTGGTGTAGTTGGAGCGGGCCACACGCCGCTGTTCCGGCGACAATTTGACCCAGTCGCGGATGCGCTCCTGGACGCGAAACTTCTCGTCAGGCGTCATCGTGGCAACCTTGTTGCCGATTTCCAGCCATTTCTTTTTGCGCGCGGGATTGATTTGGTCCCATTCCGGAGCCAGGGGTGCTAGCACTTCTTTTTGCGCGACCGTCAAATCGGACCAGCGCGGTTTGGTCGGTTTCTTTGTTGATTTGGCAGCGGATTTGCTGGCAGCGGCTGAAGATTTTGCAACAGACTTATCCGAAGAGCCGAACGAGAACAAACCCATTATTGTTGAAGCAATAATAACCACGGCCAGAACCGCGCCGGCTACCAGCAACCATGCGCGATTGGCGGCGGTGAAGGATGTGCGCCACACCTCAGCTTCCTCGCTTGCTCAGGAAATTCTTGAATCCCGGGTCGAGATAGGCGTTCGGTGGCAGCTCGTCAGAAAGAACCGCAACATCCATGTTGGCGGTTTCATTGATCTGGTGCTGCTCTTCGGCCTGATAAATGCCCATCAGGCCAGTCACCAGGACGGCCAGCGTGGCGAGGGTGGCCATACGGCTCAGCCAGTAGGTCGAGGGATGGCTGAAAAAATCGCCTACATATCCAGCCAGAGCATGCTGGCGAACAAAGACGCGCAAAGGCGAGTGTGCCTTTTTGCGAGATAGCGCAAAATTGCGCGATGAAGCGAGTTTTTCGACCACATTTTCCGGAAGAAGGTCGATCTTCTCGTTCAGGGCATGCCGAACCTTGTAGGCAAAATCGAGTTCTTGAGAGTTCATAACTTAATTCCTTTGGCTTTGAGTGCTTCAGCGAGTGTGTGTGTTGCTCGGGAGCAATGCGTTTTAACGCTACCGACGGTACACCCCATCGCAGCAGCCGTTTCGGCCACATCCATATCATGCCAGTAACGCATGAGGAACGCTTCCCGTTGACGCTGTGGGAGCTTTTGTACTTCTGTGTCGATCATTTCGAGTATCTGGATGCGTTCCAGCTTGTCTGACCCGGATTCGGCGGTCTGGGTTCCCGACTCAGGGTTATAGGATTCCAGCATGTCAAAGTCTTCGTTGTCATTATTGCCATGCCCCATGCTGGAAAACAGGCTGACCCAGGTGTTGCGCAATTTCTCGCGGCGAAAGTAATCGGTGATAGTGTTCTGAAGGATGCGCTGGAATAGCGGGGGCAGTTCTGCAGCCGGCCGGTCTCCGTAACTTTCCGCCAGCTTGATCATCGCATCCTGGACGACATCCAGCGCGGACTCGTCCTTTCGGACGGCATATACCGCCTGTTTGAAGGCCCGGCGTTCAACGCTTTTCAGGAAATCGGAGAGTTCTTTGTCGGTTGCCATTCTGGGTGGCGGGTCGTTTCATTTCGCCGGATGGGGCGGGCGGTCTCGAGGCATTCCACATTGTCACGATTTGAGCGCATGCTAGCAAAGAACGGCTTGTTTGTGCGTTTTTACTGTGCGAAACCCCCTAATTTTTCAGTGTTATAAGGGTTTTACGCTTTACCAAAATGGCATGACGCATTAACATACATACCTTCTTCGCAATCCGCGATTTATTGGTCATGCCTCATGCTGTACAGAATGCAGCATGGGTCTTGATGTGCTTTAATTTTGAAGCTGTTTGTTCTAACCCGTGCCACAAGCGCGAGAAACTGGCATTGGCGTTACAGAAACACAGGCCGCATCTGTTGTGCTCGACGAAATCCTGCATTGCTTCTACGAGGGGGATGGCAAGGTGTCGGGAGTGCATGTTCAAGTGAAGCCGCCCATCTGTTCCCCGATACCGTTTCGTCAGGAGAGAACATCCGATCAATTTCCAATGGACCTTGAAAGGACTGGTAGTTATGAGTTTAGAAATGATTGGCGCAGATGTTCTCGTGCGCTGTCTGGCTGACGAAGGCGTCGAACATGTGTTCGGCTACCCTGGCGGTGCAGTACTTTATATTTACGATGCCATCTACAAGCAGGACAAGTTCAAGCATATTCTGGTAAGGCACGAACAGGCGGCGATTCATGCCGCTGATGCCTATGCCCGCAGCTCGGGCAAGGTCGGCGTTGCAATCGTGACTTCCGGCCCAGGCGTGACCAATGCGGTTACTGGCCTTGCCACGGCTTACATGGATTCCATTCCGATGGTGGTCATCTCCGGACAGGTGCCGAGCCACGTCATCTGACAGGACGCATTTCAGGAGTGCGACGCGGTCGGAATTACCCGTCCGTGC
>CAZAWA010000080.1:0-9565 GCA_964488675.1 uncultured Oxalobacter sp.
TCGTTAAGTCGGGGTTGTGCCGCGGTGACACACCCTCGTTGCGGAAGTTTCTTGTGACTTCAAATATGCGATCAAACCCTCCGACCAGCAGGCGTTTGAGGTAAAGTTCCGGCGCGATGCGCATGAACATTTGCATGTCGAGCGCGTTGTGATGCGTGATGAAAGGCCTGGCTGCAGCACCGCCGGGAATCACATGCAGCATCGGCGTTTCCACCTCCATAAATTCATGCTGCTCCATGAAGCGGCGGATAGAGGAGATAGCGGCGGTGCGTGCCTTGAAAGCGCGGCGTGTATCCTCGTTCATGATCAGGTCGACATATCGCTGGCGATACTTGGTTTCCTGATCGGCGAGGCCGTGGAATTTGTCGGGCAGTGGGCGTAACGACTTGGTGAGCAGGCGCAGGTTCGTGACGCGCACCGACAATTCGCCGGTCTTGGTCTTGAACAGCGCTCCTTCTGCGCCAATGATGTCGCCCAGGTCGTAATGGCGGAACGCTTCGGCGGACACCTCGCCCGCGAGTTCATTGCTGATGAACAACTGGATGCGGCCATCGGTCTGCGGACCGGAGGCATCCTGAATGGTTGCGAATGAGGCTTTGCCCATCAGGCGCTTTAGCATCATGCGCCCTGCAACGACAACCTGCACCTGTTTTTCATCCAGTGTTTCGCGAGAGACATCACCAAATTCGGCATGCAGGTCAGCAGCCTTGTGCTTCGGTCGAAAGTCGTTCGGAAAGGCAGCGCCCTGCGCACGGATGACGGCAAGCTTGGCGCGGCGCTCGGTGATGATGGTGTTTTCGTCGGCAACCGTTGCCACAGGTTTGTTCGATTGAGTCATGATTTTCCTTACACGCCTTGCTTTAATGAAGCGGCGATGAAATCGTCGAGTTCGCCGTCCAGCACAGATTTGGTGTTGCCGGTCTCGAAATTCGTACGCAGATCCTTGATCCGGGACTGATCCAGCACATATGAGCGGATCTGGTGTCCCCAGCCGACATCGGTCTTGGAGTCTTCCAGTTTTTGCTGCTCGGCCATGCGTTTGCGAAGTTCCTGCTCGAACAATCGCGACTTCAGCATTTCCCACGCTTCGGCGCGGTTTTTATGCTGGCTGCGGTCGTTCTGGCATTGCACAACGATGCCGGAGGGCATGTGCGTCAGACGAACGGCAGAATCGGTCTTGTTCACATGCTGCCCGCCGGCGCCGGAGGCGCGATAGGTGTCAACACGCACATCGGCCGGGTTAATGTCAATGTCGATCGAGTCATCCACTTCAGGATAGACAAACAGGCTGCAAAACGAGGTATGGCGGCCGCCAGACGAGTCGAATGGCGATTTGCGTACTAGACGGTGCACGCCGGTTTCGGTGCGCAGAAAGCCGTAGGCATGGTCGCCCTCGACTTTGATGGTCGCAGTTTTGATGCCGGCTATGTCGCCATCCGACTGCTCCATGATCTCCGTCCTGAAGCCCTTCCGTTCGCAATAGCGCAGATATTGGCGCAGTATCATCGAAGCCCAATCCTGTGCTTCCGTACCGCCGGCACCAGCCTGAATGTCGATGAAGCAGTTGTTCGGATCCATCGGATTGGAAAACATCCGGCGGAATTCCATCGCCTCGACCAGTTTCCCGATTTCCTGCGCATCGCCTTCGATGGCAATCAGCGAATTGTCATCCTGTTCTTCGCGCGCCATGGCGTAGAGTTCGCTGGCGTCGGTCAGTTCAGACTTGATTTGGATGAGGGTGTGCACGATGCCCTCAAGCGATTTCTTTTCCCTACCTAGCTCCTGGGCGCGTTTGGGATCGTTCCAGACATTGGGCTCTTCGAGTTCGGCGTTGACCTGTTCGAGCTTATCCGACTTCGCAGGGAAGTCAAAGATACCCCCGAAGTTCGGCTTCGCGGGCGGTCAAATTCGCGAGCAGGTTGGCAATGGCGTTTAGGCGTTCAGCTTCCATGACATTCTTCTTGAATCAAACTGTGCATTATACCTGATGGCGAGCAGGAGCCACTCCGGGATTCTGCGCTTCAGCCATGAGATATACTTCAGAATTCTGAATTTATTATTTCCAAATAATTACCGAATGTTGCGCAATTTCCCTTGCTGGGAGGAACCTTGTCGGCCGCACTGGCTTTGATTGTTTCAGGCATTTCGCCTCACGACCGGCAGATACTTGAATTGGAGAATCAAAATGCGTGTTGATGCACTCAAGCTTATCTATTTTTCACCCACCGATACAACCCGCAAGCTTGTTGCCGCGATTGCGCAAGGCTTCCCATCGGCGCAGATTGAGCAGCTGAATCTGACTATGCCCGATGCCACCGCCAGGGATTTTGCTGCTTTAAACGATGAACTTGCCATCATTGGCATGCCGGTTTATGGTGGCCGGCTTCCGGCGGAAGCTGTTGCGCGTCTGCGGCGCATAAAAGGTAACGACACGCCTGCGGTGATAGTTGTCCTGTACGGAAATCGCGCTTATGACGATGCGTTGGTCGAGTTACGCGATTTGGCGGCTGATCTCGGGTTCGTTCCGATAGCGGCAGCAGCTTTTATTGGCGAGCATTCTTTCTCCGATGAAAATGCATTGATTGCACACCGCCGTCCCGATCAAGTTGATCTGGCGCGTGCCGTCGAGTTTGGCGCGGCCGTTCGCACCAAATTCGACAAAATGTTCGACCTTGGGGAGAGGCTGCCAGTGCGGGTTCCTGGAAATGTCCCGTACACGGACTACCGGGTGCTCAGGAATGTTTCGCCTGTTTCGGACGATCTCATATGCACTCGTTGCGCCACTTGCGTGACGGTATGCCCCACAGCAGCCATCTCCATGCAGGAAAACTCGATGGTGACGGATGCCGGGCTTTGCATACTGTGCTGCGCCTGCGTGAAAAATTGCACCACCGGCGGGCGAGAACTGACCGACGAGCGCATTGGCAAGCTTCGGGACATGCTGATCAGCAAGTTCAGCGCACGCAAGGAGCCGGAAACCTATTTTGCCTTGTAATTAGTTAAGCGATTTTTGGTGGTGTTGCAGCCGATTGTTCCATCCTGCCCGCGGTTTCCATGTGATGGCAGAATTTATTCGGGCGCCGCATTACAAGTTGTTACAACCTGACGGCAGCGTCGGGGTAAGGCCAGTTTAAGATGCGTGAAAAATTGGATATGGCTTCAGGCCCAACTCTTGCTTTTTTGCAAGGTATTGTCAGTCTCTGCCCTTCGCGCCATGAACAGATTCCTTTCAATATATCTGGATCTCATTCGGTTTCTCGCCGCATTGACGGTTTTTTTCGTTCATGCCAACTACGACAGGTTCACTAGCAATCTGCCGCTCGTCTGGAGATTGAAGGATTTTGGCAATGACGCCGTGATGGTGTTTTTCGTGCTCTCCGGATTCGTGATTGCCTATGTGGCCGATCAGAAGGAGAAGACCCCCAGGGAATATATTGTCAGCAGGTTCGCACGCCTCTATTCGGTCGTTGTTCCTGCGCTACTGGTCACTGTCGGGATCGATCATCTTGGCGCCCATCTTGTTCCCGAGGCCTACGATGGCTGGTGGTTTCAGAACGATCAGCCAATTTGGCGCTTTGCTGCAAATCTGTTGTTTGTTAACGAGTGGTGGTTCAACTCGGTCAGGCCATTCTCGAACGGGCCTTTCTGGTCGCTGGGTTACGAATTTTGGTACTACGCGATTTTTGCCGCGGCATGTTTTTTGAAGCGCCCGATGAAATTCATCGTCATCGGATCAATCTGCCTGCTGATTGGGCCAAAAATCATGTTATTGCTTCCGGTGTGGCTGCTCGGTGTGCAGGTGTATTATGTCGTCAGAAAGCAGCTCGTTTCGGAGTCCCTGGGCTGGCTCCTGTTTACCGGATCGGCGGTGTTATATATTCTGTTCCGACTCGACGGCTATCCGGATGCGATTTACCAGTACATGGTCGGTGGTCTGGGCATTGTGTTTATGCAGGATTATTTGCGCTGGTCGCAGGAGTTCCCCAGCAGTTACATCATCGGCATGCTGGTTGCGATGCATTTTGCTGGTGCTGCAGCGATCGCCCCGAGATTCTCAGGGATTCTCGGCGCGTGTGAAAAGCCGATCCGCTATCTTGCAGGGTACAGCTTTGCGCTTTATCTGTTCCACTATCCCTTGCTGCAATTCATCGGTGCGATAACAGGCGACTTCGTCAATGAAGCATTGCGCAACGCGATCGTAATTTTCGGGTCACTTGCCGCCATATGGCTGATGGGCGGGATTACCGAAGGGCGGAAAGAGGACTGGAGGCGCTGGATGCGACAACTGTTCGATTTTCTGTTCGGAAAAAAATTGCGAAAATCCAAAGTCTGAAGAATTCGCCATCCGAATTACAGTTCGTCAAATGCCGATTTTGCTTCCAGGCGAATAATGAATCGGATGGTGGCGAACAGTGTCAGCGCCAGTCCGAACATCCAGATGAAATAAAACATGTCAATCTCCTAGTAAACGGTGTGCTCGTTGTCGCGGATGTGTGCTTCGTCGATTTTGCCGCGCATCACACGATAAACCCACCCGGTGTAGCCAATCACGATGGGCAGCATCACCAGCACCACCCAGAACATGATGCCCAGACTTTTGTGACTGGCGACAGCATCCCACATGGTCAGACTGCTGTTTGGCGCCAGCGATGATGGCATTACGAACGGGAACATCGTCACGCCTGCTGTCAGGATAATCATCATGATTGAGAGTCCACTTGACAGGAATGCGCCTACGGCTTTCTTGCTGGCGGTGAAGATGACGCACATCGCGGCCCCGGCTATCGCCAGCGTCGGCAGCGCCCACATCAGCGGCCAGCGATGATAGTTGTCCAGCCATGCGCCGGACGCCCGCTCCACTGTTTTGACGATGGGCATGAAGGCAGAGTTTGCGTCAGGCATCGTCAAAATGCGGTACCCGTCAATGCCGAAGGCGATGCAAAACCCGCCGATTACAAGTAAAACAATCGTGAAGGCGGCGGCGACAGGTGCCGCCTTGCGCGCCCGTTCTGCTACTGCACCATCGGTCTTGATCTGAAGAAAGCAGGCGCCGTGCATCGCCATCATGGCTACGCTAGTCAGGCCGCAAAGCAAGCCGAAGGGATTGAGCAACTGAAAGAAATTTCCGGTGTATTCCAGGCGCATCGTGCCGTCATAGTGGAAGGGGACACCGAGGAACAGGTTGCCGAAAGCGACACCGAAGATTACGGGTGGCACGAACCCGCCGATGAACAACCCCCAGTCCCATGCACTGCGCCAGCGGGTATCTTCCAGCTTGCTGCGATAGTCGAAGCCGACCGGACGGAAGAACAGCGCGAACAACAGCACCATCAGCGCGATGTAAAAACCGGAAAATGCCGCTGCGTACACCAGTGGCCATGCGGCAAACAGTGCGCCGCCAGCGGTAATGAACCAGACCTGGTTTCCTTCCCATGTCGGGCCGATCGAGTTGAGCATGATGCGTCGCTCGATGTCAGTGGTTCCGATGAAGGGGAGCAACATGCCGACACCAAAATCGAAACCGTCCATAAGAGCAAAGCCGATCAGCAGCACACCGACGAAGATCCACCAGATCACTTTCAGGGTTTGATAGTCAAACATGGTGGCACCTCATTTCGTTTCGGGTTGGTTGGCGACAGTTTCCCAGTGATATTTGCCGGTATGCAGGCTGCTGGGGCCAAGCTTTGTGTACTTCACCATCAGGAACATTTCGACGATCAGAAGCAGTGTGTAAAAACCGAGAAAGCCCGCCAGGCTGAAATACAGGCTCGAGGGCTGGAGCGTCGAAGCTGACAGGTAGGTGGGCAATATCCCGACGATGGTCCAAGGCTGCCGACCGTATTCGGCTACAAACCAGCCGAGTTCAGCCGCAATCCATGGCAGGGGGATGCTCCACAATGCCACATACAGGAACCAGCGGTGCCGCATCAATTGCTTGCGGTACAAAAAGTAAAGCGCCATCGAGAAGGTGAGCAGGAACATGAAACCCAGACCGACCATGATGCGGAACGACCAGAAGAGCGGCCACACTTTAGGTATGGTGTCGTTTACTGCCAGTTTGATCTGTTCAGGTGTAGCATCGACGACATTGGGGGTGTATTTCTTGAGCAGCAGGCCGTGGCCAAGGTCGTCCTTGACCTTGTCAAATGCTGCACGAGCTTCGGGCGACTTGTCGCCGGACTTCAGGCGCGTCAGCGCTGCGTAGGCAATCATGCCGTTCTTGATGCGAACCTCCGCTTCCTTCTTCAGGTCCTTGATTCCGGTGATTTTCTGGTCGGTCGAGCGGGTCGAGATCAGGCCAAGGACATACGGAATCTTGACTTCGAAATGCGTTTTTTCCGCTTCGTTGTCCGGCCAGCCGAAAATTGCCAGGCCGGCTGGCGCAGGCTCGGTTTCCCATTCCGATTCAATGATGGCCAGCTTGACCTTGTTCACCTTTGTGGTAACCACACCGGATTCATCACCCATCACGATGACACCTATGGTTGCTGCCAGGCCGAAAACGGCGGCAATTGCAAATGAACGCAGGGCGAACTCGGTGTCTCGTCCCTTGAGCAGGTAAAACGCGGAAATGCCCAGTACGAACATCGAACCTGTTACATAGCCCGCTGCGACGGTGTGAACGAACTTTACCTGACCAACCGGGTTGAAGAAGACATCCCACAGGCTGACGAGTTCCATGCGCATGGTCTCAAAATTGAACTCTGCGCCGATCGGGTAAGTCATCCAGCCATTGGCAATCAGAATCCACAAGGCCGACATGCTGGATCCGAGAGCCAGCAGGAATGTCACCATCAGATGCTTTTTCTTTGACAGACGATCCCATCCGAAGAAAAACAGGCCGATGAAGGTCGATTCGAGGAAGAAGGCCATCATGCCTTCGATCGCAAGCGGCGTGCCGAATATGTCGCCGACATAGTGCGAGTAATATGACCAGTTGGTGCCGAACTGGAATTCAAGCGTGATTCCGGTCGTCACGCCCATGGCGAAGTTGATGCCAAACAGCTTGCCCCAGAACTTCGTCATGTCACGGTAGATTTCGTTGCCGGTAGCGACATAAACGGATTCCATGATCACCAGTATCCAGGCTAGTCCGAGCGTCAGAGGGACAAACAGGAAATGGTACATTGCCGTAGCGGCGAACTGCAGCCGCGAAAGGTTGACGACTTCTTCAATTGGAGCCATGTTGTTCCTGCGGTGGGGTAAGTTTGGAAGATTCGGCAAGCCGGCCCGGTGCCAGATCGTTGGGGGAGTCAGTTTTGGATGTGGTGCCGGAAAGCAGGTGTTGCTCGACTTGCTGCATCGGCACAAGCATCTTCTTGGCTTGCGGGTTCGAGAAAAACGCTTTCTTGATCGCGAAGAGGATAGCGATCTTTATCAGCAATACCAGCGTGATTTCCAGTGCCAGCGGCAAGCTGGTGAATCGTGGCCATCGGAATGAAGTAGGTAATTTCATCGATATCCCGACAGTGGAAAGGGGTTACCATCTTGTTGCCCGCAGATTATAGTATCTTCCCAAAAACCTTGCAGTGCATGCAAAATTCACCGAATCACCATCATGCCGTCTCTTTTTCCCGACATTGAAATCCCCGAAAGCCTTATTCACAAAATGGATATTCGTGGGCCGCGTTATACCTCATACCCGACAGCAGACCGGTTTGGGTCGGGCTTTGCCACAATAGATTACCAGCGTCATCTTGATTGTCGCGCTCACAGTCCGGTGCGGGCACCGCTATCGGTATATGTTCATGTGCCGTTCTGTGCATCGCTTTGCTACTACTGTGCTTGCAACCGGATCATTACCAAGGATCATCGCCGCTCAACCAAATATCTGCGCTACTTGGGAAAAGAGCTTTCCATGCTTACTGCGCGAATTGGCGGGCGGCAGGATACAGTCCAGGTACATTTGGGCGGCGGCACCCCTACTTTCCTCAACGAGGGAGAATTGGGGAGCCTGATGCAGATGCTGCGAGAGCATTTTGAATTTTCGCCGGATGCCGAGATTGGCATAGAGATCGATCCGCGCACAGTGGATGCGCAGAGGCTAGGAGTACTGGCCGAAATGGGGTTTAACCGCATCAGCCTCGGTGTGCAGGACTTTGACGCAGTCGTCCAAAAGGCGGTGCATCGCATCCAGCCATTTGAAATGGTAGAGCAGACCACGCAGGCATCGCGCAATGCAGGATTCGGATCGATCAATTTCGATCTGATCTATGGCCTGCCAAAGCAGACGGTGGTTAGTTTCGGCAGTACGCTGGACAGCGTCATTCGACTTATGCCGGATCGCATCGCCCTCTACAATTACGCTCACCTGCCAACCCGTTTTCTGGCGCAGCGCCGCATCGCGGAGGCTGATCTGCCGTCCGCTGATGTGCGCCTTCAGATCTTTCTGTTGGCCATGCGACGATTGCTGGATGCGGGCTTCATTTATATCGGGCTGGATCACTTCGCAAGACCCGATGACGAACTTGCTCGATCTCTGATCAACAGAAACTTGCATCGCAATTTTCAGGGTTATACCACTCGGGCTGGTTGTGACCTGCTGGGTATTGGTGTGTCCTCCATCAGCCAGATCGAGGGGTGCTACAGCCAGTCGGTTCGCTCGTTGGAGGAATACTATGACCGGCTCGACGCGAACGAATTGCCTGTCGACCGGGGGATCGCGTTAAGCCAGGACGATCTCGTGCGTCGTCGCGTAATCATGGATCTCATGTGCAATACGCCGGTCGATTTCGATGCTATCGACAAGGAATTCGGCATTGAGTTTGGCGTTTATTTTGCCGATGAACTTGAATCAATGCGCCCGTTTGCTGAAGAAGGGCTGATAGCCGTTGATCGGGGGCGCATCGCGACACTGCCTAAGGGACGGCTGTTCGTGAGGGCGGTCGCTATGGTTTTCGACAGTTATCTGAAACTGCCTGAGGCAGGGGGGTTTTCCCGGGTGATTTGATATGGCAGTCTTTGTGGATTCTGAAATAGGTTTTAAATAGGGGCGAATTTCAGGCATTCGCTATAATCACCACCTTGTCCTTAGTTTCAATTATTGAGCCCCATGCAACTCATCCCTGAACTGTTATTGCCAGCTGGTTCGCTTGCAAAAATGCACACCGCGTTTGATTTCGGTGCGGACGCCGTTTATGCTGGCCAGCCACGCTACAGTCTGCGGGCGCGCAATAACGAATTCTCTTCGTTGGGACGACTTGCGGCCGGCATCCGTGAGGCTCATGCACGCGGCAAGCAGTTTTATGTCGCCAGCAACATTTTTGCGCACAACGCCAAGCTGAAGACCTACCTGGCTGACATGGCGCCAGTGATAGAGATGAAACCGGATGCGCTGATCATGGCCGATCCGGGCCTGATCATGCTGGTGCGCGACAAGTGGCCGGAGGTGCCGGTGCACCTGTCGGTACAGGCGAATGCGATCAACTGGGCCGATGTGAAATTCTGGCAGCGGATGGGGCTGACTCGCGTGCTCCTGTCCCGCGAGCTGTCGCTCGGCGAGATCGAGGAAATCCGCCAGCTTTTGCCGGGCATTGCACCGGAGGAATTTGTGCACGGCGCGTTG
>CAZAWA010000081.1:0-9198 GCA_964488675.1 uncultured Oxalobacter sp.
AAAACTGACCGCGAAAGGTATGGCGGAGGTTATTTTGGTGGGGGGGTCGACCCGGATTCCTGCCGTCCAGAAGATGGTTCGCTCCCTGACAGGTAAAGAACCGAACCAAAGTGTCAATCCGGACGAAGTAGTGGCTGTGGGCGCAGCAATTCAAGCAGGTGTGTTGACAGGAGAGTTAAAAGATGTCGTGTTGCTTGACGTGACGCCGCTGTCTCTTGGTGTGGAAACGCTGGGCGGTGTGATGACCAAGATGATCCAGAAGAACACCACCATTCCGACCAAGTTCAGCCAGGTGTTCTCCACTGCCGAGGACAATCAGCCGGCGGTGACCATCAAGGTGTATCAGGGCGAGCGTGAAATGGCGCACGGCAACAAGGCGCTGGGCGAGTTCAACCTCGAAGGCATTCCGCCGTCCGTGCGCGGCATGCCGCAGATCGAGGTGACCTTCGACATCGACGCCAACGGCATCCTGAATGTCAGCGCGAAGGACAAGGCAACCGGCAAGGAAAACAAGATCACGATCAAGGCCAACTCCGGCCTGACCGAGGACGAGATACAGCGCATGGTGAAAGACGCCGAACTGAACGCAGCCGAAGATCATCGCCTGCGCGAACTGGCCGATGCGCGCAATCAGGGCGACGCGCTGGTGCATAGCACGAAGAAGTCGCTGGGCGAGTATGGCGACAAACTGGAGGCCGAGGAGAAGGAAAAGATTGAAACGGCCATCAAGGAACTGGAAGAAACGCTGAAGGACAACGCCAGCGACAAGGCAGCCATCGACACCAAGACCGAGGCGCTGGTGACGGCATCGCAAAAGATCGGCGAAATGATATACGCCGACATGCAGGCCAAACAGCAGGCGGCGGAAGGTGCGGCGCCGGAAGGCGGCACCACGCAGGAAGCAAAGCCAAAGGATGACAATGTGGTTGATGCGGATTTCAAGGAAGTAAAAGACAAATAATTCCAGCCCGCCTTGCACCGATAACGCCGTTGCATGGCAGCGCTTTTGGGGCCAGCAGTTTTTTGCGAAGCAAAATTACGCTGACCCCAAAGCAAAAAGGCCATACGCCTTGTTGCAGGCGCAGTGAGATTTGGAATCAGACTCTGTCATATGGCCTAGGCCATGATGGCAAGCCGGGTTGGCGTGATCGCAGCAAGATCATCCGGCCCGGCTTTTGCGTGTAGTTAACTGGAAACAAGAGATGGCAACAAAGCGCGATTTTTACGAAACACTGGGCGTCGCCAAGAATGCGTCCGAGGATGAAATAAAAAAAGCCTATCGCAAGATGGCGATGAAATTTCATCCTGACCGCAATCCGGACAGCAAGACAGCGGAAGCAAAGTTCAAGGAGGCGAAAGAGGCCTACGAGATGCTGTCCGACAGCGAAAAGCGCACGGCCTACGATCGTTACGGACATGCGGGCGTCGACCCGAACATGGGCGGCGGCGGGGGCTTCCATGCAGGCGGTTTTGCCGATGCGTTTGGCGATATATTTGGCGACATATTCGGCGGTGGTTCAAGAAATCGAGGTGGTGGCCCGCAAATGTATCGTGGCGCCGATCTGCGTTACAACCTCGAAATATCCCTGGAACAGGCCGCCAACGGTTTCGATACGACTATTCGTGTGCCGGCCTGGGACAAGTGCGACACCTGCAATGGTTCGGGCGCAAAGCCCGGCACCACGCCAACGACCTGCGCCACTTGCGGCGGACATGGCCAGGTGCGCATGCAGCAGGGATTTTTCAGCATCCAGCAAACCTGTCCGAAATGCCATGGCAAGGGGCAGGTCATTACCGACCCATGTGCGGCATGCGGCGGCGTAGGACGGGTAAAGCGCAACAAGACACTGGAAGTAAAAATTCCGGCCGGCATCGATGATGGCATGCGCATCCGGTCTTCCGGCAATGGCGAACCGGGTCAGAACGGCGGGCCGCCGGGCGATCTGTATGTCGAAGTGCACATCAAGCCGCACCAGTCGTTCCAGCGCGAGGGTGATGACCTCCACTGCGAAATGCCGATATCGTTTGCCAGGGCAGCGCTCGGCGGCGAGATCGAGGTCCCGACATTGGGCGGCAAGGTTTCGTTTACGGTGCCGGAAGGCACGCAGACCGGCAAGGTGTTCCGCGTGCGCGGCAAGGGGATCAAGGGTGTGCGATCCGGCCACACCGGCGACCTGTTCTGCCATGTCGTGGTGCAGACGCCGGTGAAACTGACCGACAAGCAAAAAGACTTGCTGGGCGAACTGGAAAAGCTGGTAACGGAAGGCGGCGACAGGCACAACCCGAAGAGCGAAGGCAAGTCGTGGAAAAGCCGGATGAAGGAGTTTTTCGAATAAGCGCTGCGTGGTAGCGTGTCTTGCGAGGCCAGCCGATGCGGCTGGCTTTTTTTTTGCGCAGAGCATTTTGACCGTCACGGCGAGAACGGAGTTATGAGACAATGGGCGGTTTGGTCGAAATCCCTGAAGTCAAAAACTTGCAGATGGAGATGAAGCAGATGAACAACGACGATCCCAAAGATTTTGAGCTCAGTTACTTTCTCGGGCGTGATGGAAAACAGACGGACGACTACGATCCCAACGACATCCACCTTGAACATTTATTCAAGCGCAATCGGGAGTGGGCCGCCGAGATGGTGGCTCAGGATCCGGATTATTTCAAGCGTCTGGTTGCGCAGCAATTGCCAAAATATTTCTGGATCGGCTGTTCCGACAGCCGCGTGCCGTCGACGCAGATCACCAACCTGCTGCCGGGCGACATCTTCGTTCATCGCAATGTCGCCAATGTGGTTTCCCACGCCGACCTGAGCCTGCTGTCAGTCATGCAGTTCGCCGTCGATGTGCTGCGCGTGCGGCATATCATTGTATCCGGCCACTACAATTGCTCCGGCGTACATGTCGCGCTGATGAAGCAACGGGTCGGCTTGGCCGACAACTGGCTCAGGCATATTCAGGACACGGAGAGCAAGTATGGGCGCTACATGGGTGAAACGCTGCCGCCGCAGATGAAGTACGATCGCCTGTGTGAAATCAATGTGATTGAGTCGGCGGTTAATGTCTGCCGATCGACCATCGTGCAGGACGCGTGGATTCGTGGCCAGGCGCTTACGATCCACGGCTGGTTGTATGGCGTGCATGACGGTTTGCTGCGCGATCTGGGCATGACGATCAGCTCCAACGACGAAATCGCCCCCAAGCTGACGGCCAGTCTGGCGCGCTATACCGATCCAGAGGCACTGTAAACGGGCCGCATGCTTGTGGCCGCCGGGATGTGTGGACAGTTTGCGCCTTGAAGGCGCCCATCCAGTAGTGAGAGCCTTGCCAGGTCCGGCTGCCCGAAAGCTGGCCGAAGATCCTAAAGGCTGTGCGCTGATTAGAAACAGTGTTCAGGTGCCGGGAACGATTTGTCCTTGACGGCGGTGATGTACGCTTTCACGGCGGCTTCGATGGAGGGCGCGCCTTCCATGAAGTTGCGAACGAAGCGCGCCTTGCGTCCGGGGAACACGCCCAGCATGTCATGCATCACCAGCACCTGCCCGGAGCATTCCGGTCCTGCGCCGATGCCGATGGTGGGGATGGTGAGCATGTCGGTCACCGCTTTGCCGAGCGCTGCAGGAATTGCCTCCAGCACCAGCAGCGAGGCACCCGCGTCCTGCAGCGCCAGCGCATCGGTTTCCAGCCGTGCGGCATCCTCCGCTGTTTTTCCCTGCACCCGATAGCCGCCGAACTGATGCACTGACTGCGGTGTCAAACCGATGTGAGCGCACACCGGTACGGCGCGCTCGGTCAGAAAGCGCACGGTATCCGCCAGCCAGCTGCCGCCTTCGATTTTGACCATTTGCGCCCCCGCCTGCATCAGTATCACGGCATGGTTGAATGCCGCCTCCGGCGTGGCATAGCTGCCGAACGGCATGTCTGCGATCAGTAGCGCCGTCAGTTTGCCGCGCGCGACACTGGCCGTGTGGTAGGCGATGTCCGCCACCGTTACCGGCAAGGTCGAATCATGCCCCTGACTGACCATGCCGAGCGAATCGCCGACCAGCAGCGTTTCGACGCCGCAGCGATCCATCAGCGAGGCAAAGCTCGCGTCGTAGCAGGTGAGCATCGTGATTTTTTCGCCGCTTTTACGCAGTGACATCAGGCTCGGCACGGTGATGGCCTTGCGTTCTTGCAGGTAGCTTGCCATGGTGGTTCTCCAGTATGAGGTGCTTTACGAGCGAAAAATGAAATATACCGCGCCCATCAGGCACAGCGCCGCCCAGACATAATCAAGCTTGAAGGGCTCGTTCATGTAAAACATGGCAAACGGCACGAACAGTGTAAGTGTAATCGCTTCTTGCATGATTTTCAGTTGCGCCAGGCTGTAATGCGTGTAGCCGATACGGTTTGCCGGCACTTGCAGCAGGTATTCGAAAAGAGCGATGCCCCAGCTGATGACAGCGGCAATCCACCAGGTTTTGCTGGAGAGGTTCTTCAGATGCCCATACCAGGCGATGGTCATGAAGATGTTGGACAGGATCAACAACCCGGCAGTCTGGACAATCACAGGAATTTGCATGGAAGCCTCACGAAAAAAGTGAACAGTCCCTACCCGGCGATTTTACTGATCACCTGCCCCGACACATTTGGAACAAAGGCATGCGCCGGGCCAACACCGGGAATCGCAATGAATGGATCGATTTGGAGCAGCGGTATCAATGCAAATGCACGCTGCAACATGCGCGGATGCGGGATGACCAGTTCATCTGTTGAGATATTCAGCGATCCGTACAGAAGAATGTCGAGATCAAGTGTCCTGGGAGCATTCAAATGAGGGCGCTCGCGGCCAAAGTCTTGTTCGATTGCCTGAAGTTCGCGCAGCAAATCCGTTGCTGGCAGGCCAGTTTGCAGCAAAGCCACAGCATTGACAAAATCGTCACCCTGCGCATCTACCGGCGCAGTGCGAAACAGCGATGACTGACGCGACAGGGTGGTCTTGGGCAGCGTCGCCAGGCGAGAGAATGCGCGGGTCACATTTGCTGCCGGGTCGCCCAGATTTGAGCCAATCCCGATATAGGCAGCAACGGTTTTGGCCTGCTTATTCATCCTGCACTGGTAATGGTTTCATTGTCGACGACAGCTTTCTTGCGTCCCCGGCCACCGCGCCGTGATGGGCGTTTCTTCGTGGTGCCGCTTTCAATCAGCTTAGGTTTCTTTGCAAGCAGCACTTCGCGCTCTGCGTCATCGGCATGGATGAATGCTGTCCACCAATCGAAAACTTCATGATCGATCTCGCCAGATTCGCATCGTAACTGGAGGAAGTCATAGGCTGCGCGGAAACGCGCGTGCTCAAGCAGTTTGTAAGGCGTCTTGCCGGCGCGCCGCTCAAAACGAGGCTGCAGCGCCCAGAGTTCACGCATGTCGGAAGCGATTTTGCGTTGCAGCGCCAGCTTTTCGGTTTGCACTTCCAGTACATCGTCTGCGGCCAGATGCAGCGCAGGAATGGGGTGTTCGCCGCTGGCACGATACGCAGCCCATTTTTCGAGAACCTGATGCCACAAAAGTGCAGCGAACAGGAAACCCGGAGAAACCGATTTCCCCTTCTTGATGCGCTGATCTGTCCTGTCGAGGGCGAGCGTGACGAATTTTTCCCCCAGCGGCTGCTCCAGCACGACATCGAGCAGAGGAAGCAGACCGTGATGCAATCCCTCCTTGCGTAACTGGTGCAGACAAGCCATGGCATCACCGCCGAGCAGCAACTTGAGCATTTCGTCGAATACGCGAGCGGCAGGCACATTGTTGATCAGTGGCGCCATGACTGCGATGGGCACGCGCGTCGTCGGGTCGATGCTGAAGCGAAGATTTGCGGCAAAGCGCACCACGCGCAGCATGCGGACCGGGTCTTCGCGGAACCTCAATTCAGGCACCCCGATGATGCGCAGGACTTTCCTTCGGATATCGGCAAGGCCGTCGTGATAGTCGATGACGATTTGCGAGGTCGGGTCGTAGTACATGGCATTCACGGTGAAATCTCGCCGGGCGGCGTCTTCGTACTGCTCTCCGAAGGTGTTGTCGCGTAGTACGCGGCCATGCTCGTCCTTTTTTGCCTCATCATCCGAGATGCTGCGAAAGGTGGTGACCTCGATGACATCCTGTCCGAACATGACATGCACAATCTGGAAGCGCTTGCCGATAATGAAGGCGCGGCGGAACAAACGCTTCACCTGTTCCGGTGTTGCGTCGGTCGCGATGTCAAAATCCTTGGGCTTGATGCCAAGCAACAAGTCGCGCACGGCGCCGCCGACGATGAATCCCTTGTATCCCGCGTCCTGCAAGGCCTGCGTGACGCGCAAAGCATTTTTGGAAACGAATGACGGGTCAATGCGATGGTCCTTGGCTTTGACGAACACCGGCTGGGTGTTGAACTCCGGCGGGCGTTTTTCGCTTGAGCCAAGCAGTCTGCGGATAAAGCGCTTGATCATTTGCTGCGGTTCACTTCTCTTCAAACAATTTCAGCAAGGGCCAGCCGTGCGTTATTGCGTGGGCTTCCAGCTTTGTGTTGGGATTGGTGGCAACCGGATTGGTGACCACAGAGAGTAGTGGAATATCGTTTTGCGAGTCGCTGTAGAAATGGCTCTTCTCGAAGCTGTCCAGCGTTCTTCCCATCCCGGACAGCCATTCGTGCGTGCGCGTGACCTTGCCGGAACCATAGGTCGGGTTGCCCGTCAGCCTGCCGGTAATTTCCCCTTCCGGCGTCGTTTCCGGTTCCGGCGCCAGCAGATGCGGCACGCCAAACGCCCGTGCGATTGGTTCGGTCACAAAACGGTTGGTTGCGGTGATGATGGCCATCAGGTCGTCCTTGTCCTGATGGCGCTTGATCAGATCCATTGCGGCAGGCGAAATTGCCGGGTTGATCACCTCAATCATGAACTGCTCGTGCCATTGGTCCAGTTGCCTGCGCGGGAACCGTGCCAGCGTGCCCAGTGAGAATTCCAGGTATTCAATCGGGTTGAGCACGCCGGCCTGATACTGGGCATAAAACGCCGCATTGCGCCGTGTGTATTCTTCCGGATCGACGGCCCCGAGGCGGGAAAGGAACTGTCCCCACTCGTAGTCGGAATCCAGCGGCAGCAGAGTGTGATCGAGGTCGAATAAGGCGAGATTTTTCTTCATGTATCGGGTGTTGCGTCCAGTTGCAGCAGTTCACGCAGCAGCGGCAGCGTGATGGCGCGTTGGGTTTCCAGAGAGTAGCGATCCAGGGCGTCGAGCATGGCCGACAGCGAGCGCATGTCTCGCTGATAATGCGTAATCAGGTAGGGTAACACGCCGGGCGACAGAATCAAGCCCCGGGTCTGCGCCGACCGGGAGAGCGCCTCGATCTTTTCGTCGTCGCTTAGACGGTGTACCTGATAGACCAGCCCCCAGCCCATGCGGCTGCGCAAATCTTCGCGCACCGCCAGTATGGCGGGGGCAACATCGCCCGTTGATACCATGAAGCCGCCGCTGTCGCGCACCTGGTTGAATAGTGTAAAAGCGGCAATTTGCGATTCGGGTGAAAGTTTGCCGCAGTCGTCCAGCAGGTACAGATCAATATCGGGGGAGTGCGAAAAAGCGGCCTGATCGCTGTCTGCGGCAATGAAGCGCGTTGCTGGCAGGGCGGCCAGCGCGCGCAGAAGGTGGGTTCGGCCAGACGCCGGTTCGCCCCAAAGGTAGGCGAAATGCTCGGAGGAAGAGCGAGCGGCAAACTGACGCAACTGGTGCATCAACTGCGCATTCCTGCCAACTGCAAAATTATCCAGGGTTTGCGGCTGTTGTGTCCCTAAATCCAGCAACAGTTGTCGCATGATTTAATGCTCATGAAATGTAAAAAGTGCTTTTGACATAATGTGCCCGCAAATGCCGGAAGGCGACTGACAGGATGGCGGACGAGGGCAGTGCCAGCAACACGCCGACGAAGCCGAACAATTTGCCGAATGCCAGCAGTGCGAAGATTACCATTAACGGGTGCAGGCCGATGCGCTCGCCAACCAGTTTCGGCGTCAGGAAAAACCCTTCCAGTATTTGTCCCCCCCCGTAGACGACGGCGACCAGCGCAAGTCCTTGAAATCCGCTGAATTGCAGCAGGCCGGCGATGAGTGCGAGGATCAGTCCGATGCCGAAACCGACATACGGGATGAAAGCCAGCAAGCCAGTGATGATGCCGACCGGCAGCGCGACATCGAAACCGGCAATCGCCAGCGCGCCGGAATAATACACCGCAAGGATTAGCATCACGAGGAACTGGCCACGCAGGTATTGCGCCAGCAGGTGATCAACCTCGGTCGCCATGCTGATGGTCTGCTTGGCCCAGCGGCGCGGAACGGCGTTCATGGTGATTCTCAGCATTTTTCGCCAGTCCAGCAACAGGTAGAACAACACGACCGGAATCAGGATGAGTGTCGTCAGCCAGCCCAGTACCGCCGTGCCCCCAACCCTGGCTGAGGCCAGCATGGTCTTCCATAGCCAGTCGCTGCTTGCCGAGTACTGCTCCGCCAGCATTCTCTTGATATTCGCCGGGTCGAGTTTCACCTGCAAGCCGTGCTCCTGCAGCCACGGCCCCAGCGTTTCATTCATCCTAGCCAGGAAATTCGGAATCTGATCCTGCAGCAACGGGATCTCTTTCTGCAGGATCGGCGCCACAATCAGCGCCAGCGCGATCATTGCGGTTAGCAGCACGGTCATTACGATGATCACGGCCAGCGGGCGCGGGAGGTGAAACTTGCCAAATTTCCAGGAGCAGATGCGCTCCACGCCCGGATTCAGCATGTAAGCGAAAATCGCTCCCGCGATGAATGGCGTCAGGACTGGCCCCAGCAGCACCAGCAAGACCATCAGCAACAGCCACATCCCGACCCAGAGCATGGTCTGTTTCTGGCTTATCGTGAGCGAAAATGGCATAGTGTGGCTGGCTGGCAGTTTGATAGAATGTCGCTTTTGGCAAAATGGCGCCATGCGCTTTGCCTTCCCCGCTATTCTAACCGCCTATGGCGCCAATGACACCATGACCATACCTTCCAATGTCTCTCTTTCCTATCGCGATGCCGGGGTCGATATCGACGCGGGCGATGCGCTGGTCGACGCCATCAAGCCGTTTGCCAAGCGCACCATGCGCGAAGGTGTGCTTGGCGGCATCGGCGGCTTTGGCGCCTTGTTCGAAATCAGCAAGAAATTCAAGGAGCCGGTG
>CAZAWA010000082.1:0-8581 GCA_964488675.1 uncultured Oxalobacter sp.
CGGCATCGTGGTCGAATGCCAGGACGACCGCAGCCAGCACAAGAACAAGGCGCGCCCCATGTCGGTGCTGGCGGCGCGCATCATGGATGCGCAACTGCGCGCGCAGCAGGCGAAGGAAGCCGCCACGCGCAAGAGCCTGGTCGGATCGGGCGATCGAAGCGAACGCATCCGAACCTACAATTTCACGCAGGGCCGCATGACCGACGACCGCTTCAACCTCACGCTTTACAAGCTCGACTTCATCATGGATGGCGATCTGGAGGAGTTGACCAACTCGCTGGCGGCTGAACGGCAGGCGGAACTGCTGGCCGAACTGGGGGAGCATGCCTGATGTGTAACAATCATTTTCCGTTCTTGCATGCGCCCATGAGCCCCAACATCATGAAAGCCTGCTTTTTTTTGCACCGGATCGACTTGCCATGAGATCGCGCCACCTGCTGTTTACTATCGCTGTGTTATGCATCGGCTTTCTGGGCTTTGCCGTGTATATGCAGCACTTCAGGGGCGTTCAGACCTGCCCGCTGTGCGTGCTGCAACGCTACGCCTTTCTTGTGCTGGCGCTGTTCTGTCTCGTCGGCGCCTGTTTCAATACATTGCGAATCGGCGCATTTTCCGGCCTGATGGCAGCACTGTCCGGCGCAGGCATCGCCGCCTGGCAACTCTGGGTCGGCACCAAGCCCGGCTTCGGTTGCGGCATCGATCCGCTGGAAAAGGTGATCAACAGCCTGATCACGGCGAAGTGGCTGCCTTTCCTGTTCCATGCGGAAGGCTCGTGCAGCGACGACAAATTCCGGCTGTTCTCGCTTTCGGTGCCGCAGTGGTCGCTGTTGTGGTTCGGCGTGTTCGCGCTGGCGCTGACATGGGCACTGTTCCGGCGCGGCAAGCGATGATCAGACCTGAAAGTCTGAATGGTATCTCAATCGGTGAAGCGCAGCGACGCATTCCGCTTGATTCGCTGGAAGCTCGCATACTGCTGGGCTTTGCCCTGGGCCTGTCGCGCACGCAGCTGATCACGCAATCGGAGCGAACGCTTACGGAGGCTGAGGCGCAGCGGCTGTCGGCGCTCATCGGGCGCCGCCTTGATGGCGAGCCGATTGCATACATCACCGGCGAGCGCGAATTTTACGGATTGCCGTTTTGCGTATCACCTGCCGTGCTGGTACCCCGGCCCGAGACGGAATTGCTGGTTGATCTGGCGCTTGAGCGGCTACCGCAGGGCGGGAGTCTGCTCGATATGGGTACCGGTTCGGGCGCGATTGCGGTGGCGATTGCGCATGTCCGGCCCGATGCGCAGGTCAGCGCGCTGGAGCTCAGCCCTGCCGCGCTGGCGGTGGCGCGGGAAAACGCGGCACGAATTCTGCCAGGAGCGAGCAGACCAATCCGGTTTTTGTCCGGCAACTGGTATGCCGGGCTGGCGGTCGGGGAGCGGTTTGACCTGATTGCTGCAAATCCGCCCTATATTGCGGCTGCGGATGCGCACTTGTCCCAGGGTGATTTGCGCTTCGAGCCACCCGGCGCCCTGACTGACGGTGCCGACGGGTTGTCGGCATTGCAGGCGATTATCCTTGGCGCGCCCAATCACTTGAATCCGGGTGGCTGGTTGCTGATGGAGCATGGTTTCGCCCAGGCCGAATCTGTGCGTAATTTATTGATAGATAACGGTTTTTCAGAGGTTCATCGCTGGCAGGATTTGGCTGGAATTGAACGGGTCTCGGGCGGAAAGTTGTCTTGACAGCACGATAATGAGTGTATCTCTTTTGCAATCGTTCGGGGCTGCAGGTTGATTCCTGAAGTGCAAAAGGCTAATCTATTGCTTTGATAAGAGGCAGCTTTGCTTTTGGGAAATAAACTTGGGCGAGTCAGGGCATGAGTAAGAGCGGGTTAAAAAAATGGCAGTTATTTGTCGTTGCAGCGTTGCTGTCGGTGGCGGTTCACGCCAAGGGTATTTTAGGCGAGATTCGGGTTTCGCAGCTCCCGCCGGAAGCAAGGCACACGCTGGTGCTGATCAAGCAAGGCGGCCCCTTCCCGTATGCGAAGGATGGTGCGACATTCGGCAATTACGAAGGGAGTTTGCCAAAACGCCAGCGAGGATATTATCGCGAGTACACGGTCAGGACACCGGGTGCGCGCAATCGGGGCGCTCGCCGGATTATTGCCGGCGGCCGGTACCCGGTGGCTGAATACTATTACACCGCAGATCACTACGCGAGTTTTAGGCGCATCAGAGAATGACTGAAATTGAGGATATGTTGAAAACAACCGAACCACAGGCAGACATCAATCTGCTCGAGAATGTGCCGCCGAATCTGGTGCAGTCGATTCGCGCATTTCGCGTGGCCGACCTGCAGACCGAGGCGACCAGGCTTGGGCAGCATTTCCTGTACGCGCATTGTGCGCACGCAACGACCAAGCAGCAGGTGCTGACGGTGATTGCCCAGTCGTTCCATTTTCCGAAATATTTCGGCAAGAACTTTGACGCCTTGTCGGATTGCCTGACCGACCTCACCCACAAGGCCGGGTCGCAGCCCGGATTTGTCGTGGTGCTGGAGCAGTTGCCGGAAACGCCCAAGTTCGACAAGGAGGCGCGCGAAAAACTGCTCGATGTCTTCCGCGACGCAGCCGATTTTTGGGCCGATAAGAAAATCGCGTTCCGAGTGTTCTATTCGTTTGTCTGACGAAGCATCATGCGGCTTGCCATGAGCCGACATGGAAAACATGGGCTCAGCCAATATCTCGCTCATTCGAGTGCTCGGGCAATAAACGGGGTCGGAATGATTTACGCTTCGCTTAAAAAACTACCGACCCCGTTTATTGCTCGAAACATGCGAAAGTTATCGCAGAAAAATCGGGGTCAGAGTCGAAATTTTGCGGACAAAATTTGGCTGCCGACCCCGGTTTCCCAATAAAGCCGCATCGCAGGTAACAGCGATTAAAACAGTGTTTCCTTAGGTTAGCTTCTTATTTCGGACGCAAATTGAAAAATATCGTTATTCTGATTTCAGGGCGCGGCAGCAACATGGAAGCCATAGTCCGCGCAGCCCAGCTGGAGCAATGGCCGGCGAAAATTGCGGCGGTTATCAGTAATCGTGCTGATGCAGCGGGATTGGCCTTTGCCGCAGCAAACGGGATTACAACCGCAATCGTGCCAAGCAAGGATTTTGCGACGCGTGACGCGTTCGATGCAGCATTGCAAGCGGAAATTGATCGCCACGCCCCCGACTTGGTGGTGCTGGCGGGTTTTATGCGCATTCTGTCCGAGCCGTTCGTCGTGCATTACAGCGGCCGCATCATGAATATCCATCCCTCATTGCTGCCGAGTTTCAAGGGTTTGCATACCCATCGTCAGGCGCTGGAAATGGGCGTCAAATTGCATGGCGCGACCGTACATTTTGTTAATTTCGAGCTTGATCATGGTCCCATCGTCGCGCAGGCGGCGGTGCCGGTGTTGCACGGTGACACGGAAGAAACACTGGGTGCGCGCGTGCTGGAGCAAGAGCTTGTTATCTACCCGCGTGCGATCAGGTGGTTTATTGAGGGCAAGCTAAGGATAGAAGATGGCAGGGCGCTGGTTGTCGCCTGACAGAATTACGACCGACAAAACAAGGAAACGATGTGAGATTGCCACCCTGGATCATTAATAACACCGAAGAAATTCTGCGCGAAGTGCTGCGCCTGACAGGCCCGGCTGACGGCACCCTGTCCCACTATTTTCGCACCCATCCCAAACTCGGGTCGCGTGAACGAGGCGTGATAGCAGAGGCGGTGTACGCAGTACTGCGCAACAAACGCTTCTTCACAAATTTTTCCGAGAGCGGCGGTGGTGCGACCATGCGCCGTCTGGCGTTGCTTGGTCTGGCGGAAACGGTCGGCGTCGATTCGCTGGGCGGACTGGCGCCGGAGGAAGTCGAATGGCTGGCGAGAATTACTCAAATTGATCGCAGCGCTCTGCCGCCGGTGATGCGCGCCGAATTGCCGCAATGGCTGTACGACAAACTGATTGTGCAATATGGCGAAGACCAGACGATGCGGATGGCGGAGGCATTGAACCGCCCTGCGCCGCTGGATTTGCGCGTCAATTCACTCAAGGCTACGCGTGAGGAGGTCATTGCGGAACTGAAGCTGGCGCCGATTGCATGCGAACCGATGCCGTTCGCGCCGCTCGGACTGCGCGTGCAGAAGAAGCCGTCCTTGCAGAACTTGCCGCTGTTCAAGAGCGGGGCCATTGAGGTGCAGGATGAAGGCAGCCAGTTGCTGTCGCAAATCGTTGGCGCCAAGCGCGGGGAGATGGTTACAGATTTTTGCGCTGGTGCGGGCGGCAAGTCGCTGGCGCTTGGAGCAATGATGCGCAACAGCGGCCGCCTGTATGCTTTTGACATTTCTGACAAACGACTCGCCAAATTGAAGCCACGACTGGCTCGCAGCGGATTGTCGAATGTTCATCCGGTGCGAATCGCACACGAGAACGACACCAAAATCAAGCGCCTTGCCGGAAAAATGGATCGCGTGCTGGTTGACGCGCCTTGCAGCGGTCTTGGCACGCTGCGCCGCAATCCCGACATCAAGTGGCGCCAGTCTCCGGAATCAGTGCTGGAGTTGCAGCAAAAGCAGGCAGCGATTCTTTCTTCGGCCGCCAGAATGGTGAAGCCGGGCGGGCGGCTGGTGTATGCCACCTGCAGTTTGCTGCGCGAGGAAAACGAAGTCGTCGTCTTGCAATTTCTTGCTGCCCATCCGGATTTTGATCTGGTGCCGATGAAGGATGTGCTGGCAGAACAGAAAATTCCGCTTGAGATGCAGGACTATCTGATTTTGCTGCCGCATGTGCACCGGACGGACGGCTTTTTTGCGGCTGTGCTGGCCAGAAAGAAGTAGCTTGTTGCGAATCCCGTAACCGATCACGCCAGATTGCCGAGGCGTGAGCCCGTTCCGCTTCGAAAGGGGGATCTTGCGCTTCTCTCTTGCGTTGGCTTTAACGCGAGCCGCTCGCCAGAGAGAGCGTGATCTTGACAGAGAGGCCGCCTTCCTTGCGGTTGCTCAGTTCAAGGGCGCCTCCGTGGCGCTTGATGACACGGTCGACGATCGCCAGGCCAAGGCCGGCACCGTTGGCCTGACTCCGCGCCGTATCCAGGCGCGTGAATGGTCGAAGCAGGCGTTCGAAATCTTCTTCGGGAACGCCGACACCATGATCGGAAATCTCGATGATGGCCTGATCATTCTGGATTCTGCAAACGGCATTGACTTCGCATCTGCCAGTGGTTCTCATCCGGCCGTAGCGGTGCGCGTTTTCGAACAGATTATTGAGTACGCGCCGGAGTTCGGTTTCGTTTCCCATCACGCGAACGCCACTCCGGATGCTGGCCTCAATATGCATGTCTGGCCGTCGTTCCGCCTCACGGATTGCGTCGGACAAAAGGCTGGATAAATCGACGGCATGTGTGAAGCTCTCGACTTCGGCCGACCTGGCATAGTCGAGGAACTGGCCGATGATGGCATCCATCTGCTGAATGTCTGTCTGCATACCTTCCCGCTCGGCATCGGACAAATTCGCGAGCTCGATTTCAAGCTGCATTCGGGCGAGCGGAGTGCGCAGGTCATGCGAAATGCCGGCCAGAATGACGGCTCGGTCAGACTCGACGCGGTTGAGGTCTTGCACCATCTGGTTGAAGCTGCGGTTGGCATCGACGATTTCGCTTGAGCCGGTTTCCGGCAGCGGCTCGGGTTGCTGTCCTTTCGCTATCGTTCTCGCAGTAAATGCCAGTTGCGCCAGTGGCTGGTTGATCAGGCGAGAAATGAAGGCGGCGACAATCAGCGACAGCACCAGCATGACGGACAACCACCAGAACAACTGCTGGCCGGAGATGCGCTCGATGCGTTTTTTCTCCAGCATCAGCCAGTATTCATCATCATCTGCAATCCGGAAGCTGACCCAGAACCCGGCGGTGTCATTCACCTTGCCGGCAAATTTCGTGTCATTTCCCAGTTTCGACCGGACGATGGTTTGCATCGTCTTGATCAGGCTGTCCTCCGGTGGCAATTCCACACGATCCGTGCTTTCCAGGGGATAGATGCGGATGCCCTCGTTGCTCATCAGGTCGAACAGCAGTTCCTGCCGCAACTCCGGAGCAGAGTGCGTCAGCGCGGCGCGGGTGATGGTGACAATGGAAACCACCTGCGCGGCAGTCTGTTGCGCAACGGGCGTTCGCTCAACCATGCGCACGCTCAGGAACCATGCCGCCATGCAGGTCGTGATGAGGAAGCCGAGCATGAAAAAGGTTCGCCAGAAGAGGCCGCTTTTCAGCCAGGGGAGCCGGTTTGGGATGGTTTTCATCCGTTTCTGGCGTGAGGTGAAGCTATTGTTTCTGACCTTCGGGTATGAATACGTAACCGAGGCCCCAGACGGTCTGGATGTAAAGCGGGTTGGCGGGATCAGGCTCGATCAACTTGCGCAGACGGGAGATTTGCACATCGAGACTGCGGTCGAAAACTTCATATTCGCGGCCCCGCGCCAGGCTCATCAGCTTTTCCCGTGACAGCGGCTGGCGCGCATGGCGTGCAAACACCTTCAGCACGGAAAATTCGCCAGTTGTCAAAGATACCGCTTCGCCATTTTTTTTCAGCGAGCGTGTACCGAGGTCGAGCATGAAGTCGCCGAACTTGAATGTTTGCGGCGTTTCGGATGGCGCACCTGGTACCTCATCCGGCCCAATCCGGCGCAACACCGCGTTGATGCGCGCCACCAACTCGCGTGGATTGAACGGCTTGGGGAGGTAATCATCCGCACCCATTTCCAGGCCCAGAATCCGATCCAGATCCTCGCCTTTGGCGGTAAGCATGATGATGGGTGTTTTTTCACCGGCACCTCGCAGGCGGCGGCAAATCGAGAGACCATCCTCGCCGGGCAGCATCAGGTCCAGCACCAGCAGGTCGAACCGCTCGCGAATCCACAGGCGGTTCATCGCCTGTGCGTTTTCGGCAACGACGACATTAAAACCCTGCTCACCAAGATATCGGCGCAAC
The DNA here is from genome assembly GCA_964488675.1 of uncultured Oxalobacter sp. GTDB lineage: Bacteria > Pseudomonadota > Gammaproteobacteria > Burkholderiales > Burkholderiaceae_D > QZKY01. The sequence continues at coordinate 7,015 of CAZAWA010000082.1, forward strand.
AGGTCGCGCAGACGGGCGTCATCGTCGACCACAAGTATCTTGGTCTGATGGGAATGGGTGGCGGCGGAGGTGCTGCTGGCTGTAGAGGTTGGCTTGTTCATGGACACCATGTTAGCGTTATAAGTGCTACATTAGAATAGCGACTTTCGATAAGATTACAATCTGTTACAAACTTTACCATATCGTGCTTACGCCACATTCTGAAGCGGATTACACTTCAGTCGAGGCGCATTTTGCGCTCCGTTGCTGGTTCGTCACAAAGTCCTTATGAAGTCTTTGAAGTACATCGCCGCTTTTACCTTCTCCATCGCATGCATGGGGTCGGTTTTCGCCCAGCCGGTGTATTCGGAACGGGTCATGCTGGCGCAGCACCGCGTGGTTGTTCGTGAGGTGCGAACCGGGATCGCGGTGCAGCAACCACACCAGAGGCGTTTTGTGATGCCTCCCGGCGGTACGGTTTACCAGCGAGGCGGCCAACCCTATGTGATGCAGCCGCGCCCCGGCGCGAACAAGGCTCCCCGGATGTCGGTCGAAGAGCGGCGCGCTCTGCGTCGCCAAATCAACGAAGCCAATCAGGGCATCTATCACAAGGGTCACCCGCGCAGTACTTATCCGCAGCAATAAGCGACAGATCTTCCTTTTCACCGGGCGATTGCGCGCCCTGCCGGATTCGTTCGGCAGGGTATAATGCTCTGCTTTTCACTCCCCAACATTTGTCATGCTGATTCTGCCGGGTTCCAGCGCCATTTCCGCCTTTCGCACACATCGTTTGCTGACAGCACTTCAGTCGGTTAATGCTGCCGTTGTTGCCGTCAACGGACGGTTCCTGCACTTCATCGACGCTTCATCGGCACTGGATTCAAGCGACATCGCGCGCCTTGAGGCGTTGCTGGCATACGGCGACCACTTTTCCGGCGATGACCAGGGCGAGGAATTCATCGTGATTCCGCGCCTTGGCACGATTTCGCCGTGGGCGTCCAAGGCCACCGACATTGCAAGGAACTGCGGCCTGAATGCTATTCGTCGTATCGAGCGCGGCATTGCATACCGCATACAGATGAGTGGCGGGACAAAGTTGTCTTCCGATGACGCTCAGACGCTGGCAGCGCTGTTGCACGATCGCATGACCGAGATGGTGCTGCGTGCTCGCGGCGATGCAGCGGGTCTGTTCCGTGAACTCGATGCCAAGCCGCTTGGCTTTATCGAACTGCTGTCCGGCGGCAGAGGTGCGCTAGAAAAGGCGAATGTGGAACTGGGTCTGGCGCTGTCCGAGGACGAAATCGACTATTTGCTTGATGCTTTCGTGAAAGCGCAGCGCAACCCGACCGATGTCGAGTTGATGATGTTTGCGCAGGCCAACAGCGAACATTGCCGCCACAAGATTTTCAACGCGGACTGGACTATCGACGGCGAGGGCAAGGATCGCTCTCTTTTCTCGATGATCAGAAACACGCACGAGTTGCATCCGCAAGGCACGATCGTGGCCTACAAGGACAATTCATCGATTATTGAAGGTGCGGTCGTGCCCTGCTTCTATTCGCGCGGCCTGCAGAACAGGCATGAGTAT
>CAZAWA010000083.1:0-8355 GCA_964488675.1 uncultured Oxalobacter sp.
CCCGAATTTTGTTCTAACAATACATTTCAGGAACCAACCCAAAGGAGGCACTCATGAAAGAACCCACTCTCGGCCTGCAGGAAGTCCCCCTCACCGACAGCGAACGCCAGCGCTGCGAAATCTGGACGCGCGTGATGGGCTACCACCGTCCGTTTTCCTCATTCAATACCGGAAAGAAAGGGGAATTCCGCGAGCGCACTTATTTCGTTGAACCGCGCAACACCAGTAATACCACCCACTGAACCCATCGGCAAACCGCCTGCGTCAGGCAATCGTCCCGTTGGCAGATGGTCTGAGGGCGGGCGCATAAGCTTTTCTCCAAAGGCGCATGCCGCCTTTAATCCCCTCCCCTTACCCCTCCGGGGAGGGGGCTTTTTTTTCGGGGAAATGGGGGGCAGCAGTTTATTTTTGCGACGCAAAAATTACGCTGACCCCGAATTTCCAGAATCTCCGTTCTGAAGTTATCAATGATGGCCCAATAATATTTGCCCCCCCATGCAAGCCTTGATTACCACCGGCACAAGCACCCGCCAACTCAAAGTCGGCGGCGTCGTGCCCTTCACCACCACCGACTATCCGGGCAAGCTGGCCGCCGTCGTGTTTGTGCAAGGCTGCCCGTGGAAATGCGCGTATTGCCACAACCCGCATCTGCAGCCCCGCACGGATGAAAGTCCGACGCCGTGGCATGAAGTCCTCTCCATGCTCAAGCGCCGCAAGGGATTGCTCGATGCGGTCGTTTTCAGCGGCGGCGAACCCACGCTCGACCCGGCGCTGGAAGATGCCATCTGCGAAGTTCGTGCACTGGGTTTTCAAATCGGGCTGCACACTGCCGGTACCTACCCGCGGCGACTCGCCGAAACTCTGCCGCTCATCGACTGGGTCGGCATCGATGTGAAAGCCCCGTTTGGGGACTATGAACGCGTCACCGGCATTGCGGGCAGCGGCAAGCAAGCGCTTGCCTGCGCCGAAGCAGTGATCAAGAGCGGCATCACGCACGAATTTCGCACCACCATCCATCCCGATCTGATATCGGATGAAGACTTGCTGAAACTGGCACAAACCCTATCCGCGATGGGCGTGCAGAATTACGCGCTGCAAGTATTTCGCAGAGCGGGTTGTGACAATGATGCGTTGGCGGCTGTGGAAAGCAAATATCCGCCAAAGGAACTGGTAACAAAGATTGCAAGCGCATTCGAACAGTTCATATTGCGGCAGGAATAAACACAGCATTCGCCCTCAAATACGCAGCTTGTTGACACAGAATGTTTGATGTTAAATTGCTTGACTAAGAATTAGATTGAATTAGTCAGCATGGGAGGGTTATGACATAGATATGGATTTTCCTTGTTTCGTACATCTTTGCGTTTGCATTTTGGTTCTTTTACATGTCTCAAAAAATGGGGGCAACTGCGACCAAAGTGCTTGCAAATGGTATCGCGCAGGAAAAGATTGATGATTTTTACCGAACTATGGGATTTCCAACTCTTATCACGCTTATTTGGTCGACATTATTTACAGGTTCATTAGTTGGCGGAATCGCGTCTCTGGTTTACTGGTTATTTACTTAATGCTGTAGTTCCTGCTGGGATTGACATGGTCTGGCTCATCACAAAATATCTTCTCACCGCCGGTGTCGTGGTGCTGGTATCGGAAATCGCAAAACGCAGCGACAAGCTGGGCGGCTTTGTTGCCGCGTTGCCGCTCGTGACCCTGCTGGCGCTGATCTGGCTTTATGTCGAAAATCAGCCGCAGGAAAAAATTGCCAACCACGCGTGGTATACCTTCTGGTTCGTCGTGCCGACCCTGCCGATGTTTCTGGCTTTCCCGCTGCTGTTGCCGCGCATCGGGTTCTGGCCATCATTGCTGACATGCGTACTCATCACCATTGTCTGCTTTTACCTGTTCGCTTTGCTGGTGCGCCGCTTTGGCATCGAACTGTTTTAGAATTGCCCGCCCATCAGCGATGCCGCCCCCTGGTCGACGAACCAGCGCACATCACCCGAGTCTGGCCGGATCAGCTGCGCCGGATAGGGCGGCTCGGCATCGTCGAGCACATGCTGCAACACTTTCGCCTTGCCGCCTCCCGCCACCAGAAACAATATCGTGGCAGCCTGGTTGACAATCGGCGCCGTCAGCGTGACGCGGCTGAAATCCTCCTCAAGACGCTTGGCCACTGCCGTCCAGCGCAGGCGCTCGTCGAGCGCGTTTGACCCCGGCAACAGCGAGAGTGTGTGACCATCGTCGCCCAGTCCAAGCAGCACCAGATCGAAGCACGGCGCCTCCCAGCCAAAATATTCGGCCAGCTCGATGCCGTACGCGTCGGCAGCTCGCTGGGGCGATCCGCCGCTTCGTATCGGATGGATGTGTTCCGGCCGCACCGGAACGAGATCAAGCAATGCCTGCCGCGCCATCAATGCATTGCTGCGCGGATCGTTTGGCGGCACACAGCGCTCGTCTCCCCAGAATACATGCACCCTGTCCCACGGCACCGCACTGCGATAGGGTTCCTGCGCCAGCGCCTGATAGGTCTGGCGCGGCGTTTCGCCGCCGGCCAGCAGTACCGTGAAACGATCATGATCCACGACCGCCTTGTGCGCCAGATCGGCAAACAACGCGGCAGCGGCCTGCGCCAACGCATCGCGATCGTCAAAAATTTGCAGCACTATTCCTCCGTGCCGGAAGGTTGCAGCCAGCTATGGCCTTCGCGCGCCAGCATCAGGTTAGCCGCCTCCGGCCCCCAGGTGCCAGCCTGGTAGTTCGGAAAATCGCCGGGTGGCACCGAATCCCACGCGTCCAGAATCGGCGTGACCACGCTCCACGCAGACTCCACCTGATCGGCGCGCATGAAGAGCGTCGCATCGCCACGGATCACATCAAGCAGAAGGGTCTCGTACGCTTCTGGCGCAGGTGTCTTGAAAGCGTCCTTGTACAGGAACTGCATTTCAGCCGCCCCGAGCAGCAGACGGTTGCCAGGCTGCTTGACCTGGATGCGCGTGCCGATGCCCTCTTCGGGCTGAATACGAATCGTAATTCGGTTGGGCTGCCAGCTTTCCACCGCGGCAGACGGAAAGAACTGGTGCGGCGGCGAACGGAAAATGATCGACACTTCCGACACCTTGGACGGCAGGCGCTTGCCGGTTCGCAGGTAGAACGGCACGCCCTGCCAGCGCCAGTTGTCGATGTGGAACTTGAACGCAGCAAAGGTGGCAGTGGTGGAATCGGGCACGACATGCTTCTCTTCCCGATAGCCTGCCGCAGGCTGGCCGAGCACCATTCCCCTGCGGTACTGCCCGCGCACGGCGATGCGATGTATGTCTTCATTCAGAATTGGTCGGATGGCGCGCAATACATCGACCTTCTTGTTGCGAATCTCATCCGCATCAAAGCTGATCGGCGGCTCCATCGCCACCAGACAGAGCACCTGCAACAGGTGATTCTGCACCATGTCACGCAATGCGCCGGCCTTGTCGTAATATTCGCCGCGCGCCTCAACGCCGACTGTTTCGGCCACGGTAATCTGGATGTGATCGATATAGCGGCGATCCCAGATCGGCTCGAACAGCGAATTCGCAAAGCGGAAAGCGAGGATGTTTTGCACCGTCTGCTTGCCGAGATAATGATCGATGCGGTAAATCTGGGATTCGTCGAACATTCCGCTCAGGAACACATTCAGCTCGCGGGCGGACGCAAGATCGCGGCCAAAGGGTTTCTCCACCACCAGCCTGTCGTGCTTGCAGTCGTTGCACACGCCCAGCCGCATCAGCATGGCCGAGGCCGGTTTTACCATCGTCGGCGGTATCGCAAAATAATACACCCGATTGGCCCTGACGCCCCAGGCTGTGTCAATTTCCGCCAGCCGTGCGCTCAGCGCCACGCCTGAAGCGGCATCCGCCAGATCTTCGGACACATAGCTGATGTTGGCGGCGAAGCTGTCCCAGACAGATTCATCCGCCACGAGCCGGCGGGAAAACTGATTCACGCCGTCGCGAATCTTCGCACGGTAATCGTCAATATCCAGATCAAGCCGATCCACGCCGACCATTGCAAACCTGTCGGGCTGGTGGTTGTCCAGCAGCAGGTTATAAAGCGCCGGCAACAGCTTGCGCCAGGTGAGATCGCCGCCGGCGCCGATAATGATAATGATGGTCGGATCGAGAGAAGGGGGCGGGGGCATGATCACTCCCCTTTCGTTTCGGGTTTTTCGTGGTGTCCGCCGAACTGGTAGCGCATCGCAGACAGCAGGCGATTGCCGAAGTCCCCTTCGCCGCGCGAACTGAACCGCTGATAAAGCGCAGCGCTCAGCACCGGCGCTGGCACACCAGCGTCGACAGCGGCATTGATGGCCCAGCGCCCTTCGCCGGAATCGGACACCCTTCCTGCAAAACCATCCAGTGTAGGATTGTCCGCCAGCGACTGCGCACTCAAGTCCAGCAACCACGATATCACCACGCTGCCGCGCCGCCACAGCTCGGCAATGTCTGCCAGATTGAGGTCATAGCGAAAATGTTCCGGATTGCGCAAGGGCGAAGTTTCAGCATCCGTCTCCCTCCCTTGCTGACCGATGTTGGCGTGCTGCATGAGCGCAAAGCCCTCGGCATAAGCCGCCATCAGCCCGTACTCGATGCCGTTGTGCACCATTTTCACGAAGTGGCCGGCGCCGCTGGGGCCGCAATGCAGATAGCCCTGTTCCGCCGTCGATCCCGGTTTTCGTCCGGGCGTCGGCGATGCGGCCGCACTTCCGGGCGCGAGCGATGCAAAAATGGGTTGCAGATGTCTGACCGCGTCAACCTCGCCACCGATCATCAGGCAGTAGCCGCGCTCGCGCCCCCAGACGCCGCCACTGGTGCCAACATCCAGATAGCGGATGCCGCGCGCGCCCAGTTCCGCGCTGCGCCTAATGTCGTCGTGATAGTGGGAATTGCCGCCATCGATCAGGATGTCGCCTGCTGACAATAGCGGCGCAACATCGGCTATCACCGCATCGACGGCGGCGGCCGGGATCATCAGCCAGACCACGCGCGGGGTTGCCAGTTGCCCGACAAAGTTTGCCAGACTGTCGGCTCCCTTTGCGCCATCCGCCACCAGTGCGGCCAGCGCATCGGTATTATGGTCGAACGCCACGCAATCATGCCCCTGAGCGAGCAAACGACGCACCATGTCGCCGCCCATGCGGCCAATCCCGATCATGCCGATTTGCATCCTGTTTCCTTTATTTTGAATGTGCCGACAACTGACGGTCTGATTGTATGACAAGTGCGCCCTGGGCTTCGGGCATGCCGTCACGATATGCCTCCGGCTTGTCGCAGGTCAAACCTGAAGCTGCACAACGCACAGCGCAAGCTGAGGTTGCGCCATCACTTCCAGATATCCGCCAGCCTCACCGCAGTCGGGAAATAGGCATGCAACACCAGTCCGCACATCAACGCGACCAGCAGAGTGCAGGCAAACGGTTTCCAGGTCGCCTCGAGCACGCTGCCATGCCAGCTGCCCTGTGCCAGCGACTTGGTGCGATTTTTCAGCGAGGCCGCCAGCGCGCCCTGCAACGCCGCATCCGATAAAATGACCGGCGCCTGATAAATCACATAGGCCGACGCACCCAGCACGACCGCAAGCAGGATCGCCAGCACCGCGATGGCAAGCATGATCACCAGTCCGCCATCATCGCCCAGCGCATCGGCAGCACCGCCGACGACATCGCCCACTCCCGACCCCAGGCCGTCCGCCGCGCCGGAGGCGGCATCCGACACGGCAACAGACGCCACACCTTCAGTCACCCCGCCCGTGTCCAGATCGAAATTGGCCGACGCGCCGGCACCGGCAAACTCACCGCCGCCGCCACTTATCGGCGTCGCGCTGATACATGAACTGCCGTCCATTCCGACAATCGGAATGTCCAGTCCATCAACCACGCTCGATCCGTCACCCGTACCGACAACGGAAGGCGTCACATACACCAGCCACAGCTTGATGCAGGCAAAAAACATCAGGTAGGAAAACAGCACCGCCAACGGATAGCGAAAGGCGAAATTTTCTACATGCGCCAGCAACAGCAGTTTCGATGCCAGCGCACCGGTCGCGGCAGTCGCGACCAGGATCGCGCACATATGCAGACGCAACGAATAGCGGTCGCGAAACCGTCGCAGGAAGGGAGATTTTCGTGCCCGCGCCATCTGCGTGCAGGGTGTGCTATCGGCCGCTTTGTCGTCTGCTAGCCATTGGTCAGGAAATAATCGACCGTTACCACCACACGCACCTTTTTGTTGATATCGGACACCCCGGCAGCGGCCCCATCGCCGCCTTCGCCCTGCGAAGTCCGATCCCGGTCACTGATGGTGAACAGCCCTTGCGTCGCGCGACGGATCGATCCGATGCTGCTGCCACTGTCGGTCGCGAACTGGTTTGCCACTTCCCGTGCGGACTGGGTGGCACTGGCCATCATCTCGGGCTTGATCGCATTGAGCTGGGTGAAGATGAATTGCGGGCTGCTTCGATCCCAGTTGCCTTGCGACGCCAGCACCACGCCTGCAGCCACCAGTTTGTCAGTCATCTGGCTGACATTCCTGATCCTGTCAACCTCCGTCGAGCGCACCAGAATGGTGTATTCAGCCATGTAGCGGAATGACGCCCTGCCTTGTTCGTAATCCTTGGCCTGACGATCCTCGATGCGCAGGTTCTGACTGGCGATGGCTTCCGGCTTGATGCCGTTGGCGCTCAAAAATACCAGCACCTTCTTGCGCGCCTCGTCAGCGGATCGGTTTGCCTCTGCCAACTCATTGGCGGTGACGCGAACCCGAATCGGCCAGACTGCAAGGTCAGCCTTGATTTCCATTTCCGATACGCCACGCACCGTGACGAAGCGATCACCTTTCTTCATGCTGCTGATCGATTCGCCGAGAATCGTCGAACAGGCAATCAGCCCAATCGCCAGCGCCAGGGCTACCATGATTTTGGTGCCATTGTTATCGAACATCCACATCACCGTCCCCTTGAAAATATTAACCGGTCAAGTTGCTGATTCACCAATGCACGGACGATTGTACGCCTGTTACCATTTGCTGTGAATTGACACGAAGCGCAAACAACATATTTTCCATGGAGCAATAGCATGCAAACAACGCCTCGAACTCTCTCTCGACGCATTTTCGCATTCGCCGCAACTGCGATCGCGACCCTCTCATTTGCCGCCGCCCATGCCGAAGCGCCGATGGCAAAAACACAGGTTCCCGGCTACTACCGCATGATGCATGGTCAGTTTGAAGTCACCGCGCTGTTCGATGGTGCCATCAGCCTGAATGTCAAACGGCTGACGCATGCCAAACCGGAGGACATCCAGAAACTGCTGGCGCGAATGTTCGCCGGCAGCCAGAAGATGCAGACAGCCGTGAACGCATACCTCATCAACACCGGCAAAAATCTGGTGCTGGTCGATGCGGGCGGCGGTTCCATCTACGGCCCGTCACTGGGCAATGTGCAAGCCAACCTCAGGGCTGCAGGCTACCGGCCGGAGCAGGTTGACACGGTGATCGTCACCCATCTGCATGGCGATCATGTCGCCGGGCTGATTGATGCCAGGGGCCTGGCGGTTTTCCCGAATGCCAACATTCTGGTCGACAAAATTGAACACGACTACTGGTCGTCACAAAAGAATGCAGACACCTCCCCACCGGAATGGCAGCGAATCTTCGTCTCGGCGCGCAACACCGCCGCGCCCTATATCCGGCAGGGAAAATGGAAAACCTTTGCCCCCGGCATGCAACTGACGCCGGGGATCAGGGCCGTTGACGCACCCGGCCACACGCCGGGCCACACCGCCATCGCAGTCGAGTCCGATGGGAAGCGCCTGCTGATATGGGGTGATCTGGTACATAGCCATGCTGTTCAGTTTGCGCGGCCGGATGTCGCCTTCGACTTCGATGTCGATCCGAAGCGGGCGATCGCAACCCGCTTCGCGATTTTCAAGGCAGTCGCCGGAAGCGGCGAGCTGGTTGCAGGAATGCATTTGCCCTTCCCTGGCATCGGACGCGTGCGCGCGGAAGGCAACGACACCTACAGTTGGGTGCCCGTGGAATATTCACCGATGAGTGAATCGGTCAGAAAATAGCTGAACGGGGCATCAGGAATATCGGGGGCGACATCAGGAAGACCAAGGGGCAGCACGAAGAATCTCGAGGCGGCAGCAGGAAAGCCGGGGTCGGTAGTCAAATATCGCTTGCGATATTTTGACTCTGACCCCTAATTTTCCGTATCACTAAAGCAGAATTTTCCAGATCACAATAACCGACTGTTCCAACTCCGCATCCGTGAAAAGGGGTCAGAGTAATTTTCGCTGCGCGAAAAAAAACTGCTGACCCCTTT
>CAZAWA010000084.1:0-8238 GCA_964488675.1 uncultured Oxalobacter sp.
TGCTCGGGGAAATTGCTGGCCATGCCCTTCCAGAAGCAGGTCGTGGCAGCGGAAGTGATCGTAATGCCGCGCTCTTGCTCCTGCTCCATCCAGTCCATGGTAGCCGCGCCGTCATGCACTTCACCGATCTTGTGGTTCACACCTGTGTAGTACAGGATGCGCTCGGTGGTCGTGGTCTTGCCGGCGTCGATGTGAGCGGAAATACCGATGTTGCGGTAACGGTCAATGGGGGTCTTGCGAGCCATATACAGTCCTAAATCTTTTCAATGTACAAAACCGAGCTTACTTTTAAAAAGCGCCCGGCCTTGACCAAATTCACTTGAATGCGGGTGCAACAAAGCAACCGCCCAATCCATCAGAAGCGGAAGTGCGAGAATGCCTTGTTCGCATCTGCCATGCGATGCACCTCATCGCGCTTCTTCATTGCGCCACCACGGCTTTCGGCGGCTTCCAGCAGCTCACCAGCAAGGCGTTGCGACATGGATTTCTCGCTACGACGGCTGGCAGCTTCCCGCAACCAGCGCATGGACAGCGCCATACGGCGAATCGGACGCACCTCGACCGGAACCTGGTAGTTCGCGCCACCGACACGGCGGGACTTCACCTCAACCATGGGTTTGGCGTTATTAATTGCGGACATGAACACTTCCAGCGGGTCCTTGCCCGATTTGGCCTGGATTTGCTCGAAGGCATCATAGATGATGTTTTCCGCGACCGACTTCTTGCCGGACAGCATCAGCACATTGACAAACTTGGCGAGATCAACACTGCCGAATTTCGGATCAGGCAGAATTTCACGCTTGGGAACTTCGCGACGACGAGGCATCTTTACTTCCTTTCACTCTTCAGTTGAGCGCGCTTTTCACACACTCGCGGAGCGCCACCATGACACTCCACTTACTCGGCCGTGCGGCCGACACCATTTCATCCGGCTTTCACCGGACAAACTCTTAGTAATTACTTCTTGGCAGGTGCTGCCTTGGCGCGCTTGGAGCCATACTTCGAACGCGCTTGCTTGCGGTCCTTGACACCCTGCGTATCCAGCGAACCGCGCACCATGTGATAACGCACACCCGGCAAGTCTTTCACACGGCCGCCGCGCAGCAGCACAACACTATGCTCCTGCAGGTTGTGGCCTTCACCGCCGATGTACGAAATGACCTCGAAACCGTTGGTCAGACGCACCTTGGCGACCTTGCGAAGCGCCGAATTCGGCTTTTTCGGTGTGGTGGTGTACACACGGGTGCAAACACCTCGTTTTTGCGGGCTGTTTTCCAGCGCCGGCGATTTGCTTTTTACGCGCACGGAAACGCGTGGCTGGCGAATCAATTGATTGATGGTTGGCATCGATCTAAATCCAACAAAAGTACGACATTAATAAAATGAACCCGGATACAGCAATCCGAACCCGAAAACTGTAACAATGAGAGACGGCTGAATGGCTCTTGCGGTAGAATCACACCCCTCGCTGCACCAGTGCAGAAAATGCGTAATCTGCCTGAAATTCCAAGCCGAATATCGAGAACCAGCGATTGTAGCCTCTATCAGTTGCGCCGTCAACCGCCCTTTGCGGTAGAATCATTGCCCTGCCGCTTTTCATGTGACGATTTTACGGAACGCCCGAAAGTTGAACCGCTTTATTAGTGATACCCGCTTATCCGCAATGCCTGCCTTGCTAAAAGTCAACAATCTGTTGATTCTTGCCAGTTATCTGGTGCTGTCCGCTGCACCCTTTTTTCCTTATCTTTTTGGCAAGTCCGTCGGCAAGCCACTACAAATCCTTGGCGTTGAACTGATCGTCTGGGTGTCGGTCTGGGCCATATTCCGGCGCCCGGCAAACTTTCACTGGCTGCTGATCCCCGCTTTTCTGGCGCTGCCGACTAACATTTACCTGAATATTTACTACGGCCAGGGTATCACCACCCACCATCTCGGCATCATCGCCGAAACCAACCCGAGGGAAACCATCGAATTTCTCGGCCAGAAAATCTGGTGGCTGCTAGTCGTCATGACTGCCGTCTGCGCCTGGTGGTGGGCCATCTGGCGCCTTGCCCGCAGCACCCGCGATCTGGACTGGAATCACAGCGCCTCGCGCTGGCTGACCATCGGACTGATGATCGTCGGCATCGGCATCGGCAGCTACGGCCATTCGTTTGGCATCGAAACTCCGCCCAAACCATCGGTTTCCGGCGTCGCAGGCGCCTCAAGCGCGCCAGCCACCGGGGATGAGGACGAAGAAAGCGAGGGGGAGGAAGAGGCCGCCTCCGCCGAAGCACAAGATACGAATGCACTCAACCTGCCCAAGTTGCCGTCCTGGATGCTGATTCCGGTGGAACGCGAAACGGTTGGTGACGCCTGGCCCTTCGGCATTTCTTTGCATTTTTACGATTTCTGGCAAGAGCGGCAATACCTTGCCGAGCTCAACAGCAAGAACAAGAACTTTACATTTGGCGCAAAGCAATTTCCCGAACATGATGTTCCGCAGGTAGTAGTGCTGGTGATTGGCGAATCCTCGCGCTTCGACCGCTGGGAGGTGAACGGCTACAAGCGCAACACCAACCCGCTCCTGAAGCAGGAGGCTAACCTGGTCAGCCTGCAGGATCTGATCACGCCGGTATCCGCGACGCGCCTGTCCGTGCCAGTCATTATTTCCAGAAAACCGGGGCGCCAGAGCCTGACTTCCGGCTTTTCCGAAAAATCGCTGCTGACCGCGTTCAAGGAAGCCGGTTTCAAGACTTACTGGATTTCGAACCAGATTTCTTTCGGCCAGTTTGACACCCCGATCTCCGCCTTTGCGAAAGAAGCGGATGTCCTCCAGTTCACGAACCTGGGTGGCTATACCGACGAATCCAGTTTCGACAATATCCTGCTCGATCCGATGCAGAACGCCATCAAGGATCCCGCGCCGAAAAAGCTGATCGTGCTGCACACGCTGGGCAACCACTGGAACTACAGCCACCGCCACCCGAAGGAGTTCGACAGATGGCAGCCATCGCTGTTCGGCGTCAACAAGCCCGAATACACTGACACCGCCATCAAGCCGCAGTTGCATAACAGCTATGACAACTCCATCCTGTACACCGACTGGTTCCTGTCGCAGGTAATCGGGAAGCTGAAATCCGCCGACGCGATGACCTCGATGATGTTCGTCGCCGACCACGGGCAGGTGCTGTACGACGGCGAATGCAACCTCGCCTTCCACGGGCACAACACCCAGTACGAGTTCCATATTCCCGCGATGGTCTGGTATTCCGACCGCTACAAGGAAGCCAATCCCGGCAAGGTCGCGCAACTGCACCGTCACAAAAAGTCAAAGCTAACGACCGAAAATGTGTTTCATTCTCTGCTCGATCTGGCCAATGTGCACTACCCGGACGAACGACTGGAGCGCAGCCTTGTCAGCAGCAAGTTCAAACGGCACCGCCGCTATGTCGACAGCCACGGCTGGAGCAACTACGACAATGCCACCTTCAAGGGTGCCTGCCGCGAAGTCATCGACAAGAGCCGGCCGCTGGCGCAGAAGTAAGCGCAAACGATGCCAAACGCATGGGGATATGCCGCACGGTGCGGCTACCCCGCTTGCTTACCCGCTTGGGTCAGAATTGCGATTGAAAATGCATACTCCCCCAGAGCATTTTTATTCCGGCGCATGCAATATAGAGATCAGAGATTTTCAGGCATATACCCCCATGAAAATGGCCTTTCATCGAGCTATTTTTGCCTGTTTTTTATGCAAAGTCGGGAGTTTGGTGGCTGAAAATCGCTCCAGATGCCAGCTTAAGGCCAACTAATAACGCGTCGCGTTATTAGTTGGCTTGGCTTTGAAAAATGTTTTTTGGCAATAAAAACGGTTGCCCCTATTTGCCAGGGGCTGGCACAGGCTTGCCAGTTGCAGGGTACTTTTTGGCAACCTCTCTCTGATGCTTGTTTTCCACTGCCTGCTGCTCCTTGGCAACCTGCGTGGCATTGGTGCTTTTGTTCACGGTGTAAGTGTTTGTGCTTCTCACCGTCCCGTAGTTGGTCACATTCTCAACCCGGGTTTTGGCTCCCTGAATACCCTGGCTACTTTTATTGGATTGCGCAGATGCATTTTGCGCCCATACCGATGATGCCAACACCAATGCGGACAGCAGGCAGACAAGTTTAATAGAACTTTTCAATTGGTTGCTCCTAAGGCAAGGTTGATTGCGGATAAGCTTGGGCACAACTGACCGGAAATCCTGGCCATTTTTTGCCCTCCGCTATCTCCACGGAGGCATTATACGAGCAGAACAAACCCGATACAGAAAAGAGCGGGTTCCATGCTTCCCGAGCTACCGTTTTCAATCAGGCGATTGCCGGATCAGTTTGACCACTAAGCCCTTTTCGAGATATTGCTGCTCGACGCCAGTTGCGGCGGATCGACCTGATAGGCCATCATCAATTGCGCAACGACCTTCGCGAGCGGATCATCCGTTGCCGTGTTGATGGCGCTTGTGCCTTGAGGGGAATTTGGCTTGGCATGACTGGCGCCGTCACCAGCGGAAGAGGCAGCGTTCGGCGGCGGTGCGGCAGCGCCCGTTTCTGAAACAACCGCCATATTGAGCGGCGCGACACCACTAACGCTCGCAAAGCGCTCGTAATCCGCTATTTCCTTATCGGAGATTTTGCCGTTTTTGTCCGCATCCACGACCGCAAAGTTGTCAATGACGCTGTGCAGCATGAAGGCGCGCTGGAAGTCGCTTTCGCCAGTGTGCCCGATCATCATGCTCAGATCGTCTCTGGAATAGCCCGCGCCTTTCGCGATCGGCTTACCGGCTGGCGAATGACCCAAAAGTGCATCCAGCAGCGGGAAAAGAGCGCGGGCGGCGGCCGCCGGCTCCGAGTTGGCATCGCTGCTGATGCCTTCACCAACAACCGAGCCAGGATACGAGGCGCTTGTCTTGCAGACACCATCCGCCTTGGCATTGGCGGAGGTTTGATCCAGCGCCTGCTGGAACAATTTTTTTTCAGTGGATGCCGGTTCCTTGGCATCAATAATCTTGCCGAAGACCTTGCCCAGCAAGGCGCTGGCAATGGCACTGCCGATGATGGCGATTCCTGACATAGCGTTCAACCTTAAAGCGGATTTCGTCTTATGCAGTTTAGTCAGCCGCAAGCCGCCGCCATCCCTTGAACAGTGCTCAAAAGCCGCTGCACATCGGCGCTTAGGAAGTTGGCGCAAAAAAAACGGCACCCAGGTTTCCCGAGGTGCCGTTTTCAGTTTGCCGTTTTGCTGAATCAGATTTCGGCGCTGGGCGTTTCATCCGATATGGCAGGCTGCTCGAATGCTGCTTCGAGGTTGGCCAGCTGTGCTGCCTTTTCGGCTTCCAGCAATGCGGCGCGCTCTTCCTGCTCCCACACGCCTTTTTGCTTGCGTGCGCGGTGCATGGCCAGACCGGTACCTGCCGGAATCAGACGGCCGACGATCACATTTTCCTTCAGGCCGCGCAGGCTGTCGCGCTTGCCCATGATCGCGGCTTCGGTCAACACGCGAGTGGTTTCCTGGAACGAGGCTGCGGAAATGAAGGAGTCGGTCGACAGCGATGCCTTGGTGATGCCAAGCAGCACATTTTCGTAAGTGGCAGGTATCTTGCCCTGCGCAATCACGCGGTCGTTTTCGTCCAGCAGTTCAGAGCGCTCGACCTGCTCGCCCGTGATGTAGCTGGTGTCACCCGGATTGTCCACCGCCACGCGGCGCAGCATCTGACGGACAATCACTTCGATGTGCTTGTCGTTGATCTTCACGCCCTGCAGTCGGTACACATCCTGCACTTCATCCACGATGTAGCGCGCCAGCGCCTCGATACCCAGCAGGCGCAGAATGTCCTGCGGATCGGCCGGGCCGTCGACGATCATCTCGCCCTTGTTCACCACCTGGCCGTCATGCACCAGCACCTGCTTGTCCTTGGTGATCAGGAACTCGTGGCGCTCGCCGTCCATGTCGGTGATTTCCAGTCGTTGCTTGCCCTTGGTTTCCTTGCCGAACGCAACCGTGCCGGTGACTTCGGCCAGCGTGCCGGCGTCCTTCGGCGAACGGGCCTCGAACAGTTCGGCCACGCGCGGCAGACCGCCGGTAATGTCGCGGGTTTTTTGCGATTCGGTCGGGATACGCGCCAGCACTTCGCCAACCGATACTTTCTGGCCGTCTCGCACCATCAGAAGCGCGCCCACCTGGAAACCGATGGTGACGGAATGTTCGGTGCCGGCAATCTTGACTTCTTCGCCCTTGTCGTTGAGCAGCTTGACCTGCGGCCGCACCGACTTGGTGGTGGAGCCACGGCGTTTCGGGTCGATCACGACCAGCGTGGACAGACCGGTAACCTCGTCGATCTGTCTTGCGACCGTTACGCCTTCCTCGACATTCTCGAAGCGCACCGTGCCAGCATATTCGCTGATGATCGGGCGGGTCAGCGGATCCCAGCCTGCCAGCGCCGTGCCAGCCCTGATAACGAGGCCGTCACGAACATTGAGCGTGGCGCCATAAGGCACCTTGTGCCGTTCGCGTTCACGGCCATTGTCATCGGTGATCAGCACCTCGCCGGAACGGGAAATGACGATCTGGTCGCCCTTTTCGTTGGTGACATAGCGCATGGTGGCGGTGAAGCGAATCGTGCCGTTGGACTTGGCCTCGACATTGGAAGCGACCGCCGAACGCGATGCCGCGCCGCCGATGTGGAAGGTACGCATCGTCAACTGCGTGCCGGGTTCGCCGATGGACTGCGCTGCAATCACGCCGACAGCTTCGCCGACATTCACCAGCGAGCCGCGGCCGAGATCGCGGCCATAGCATTTGCTGCACATGCCGTAGCGAGTTTCGCAAGTCAGCGGCGTGCGAATCTTGACTTCATCAATACCCAGGCGCTCAATCTCTTCTACCATGTCCTCGTTGAGCAGCGTGTCGGCTTCGTACAGGGTTTCCTGCGTTTCCGGGTCAATGACATCGTTCGCGAGCACGCGGCCAAGAATACGGTCGCGCAATGGCTCGATGATCTCGCCGCCTTCTACCAGCGCCTTCATGACAGCACCGTTGGTGGTGCCGCAATCGTCCTCGATGATGACCAGATCCTGCGTTACATCGACCAGACGGCGGGTCAGGTAACCGGAGTTCGCCGTCTTGAGCGCGGTGTCGGCCAGGCCTTTTCGCGCGCCGTGGGTGGAGATGAAGTACTGCAATACATTGAGGCCTTCGCGGAAGTTCGCGGTGATCGGCGTCTCGATAATGGAGCCGTCCGGCTTGGCCATCAGGCCGCGCATGCCCGCAAGCTGGCGAATCTGCGCTGCGGAACCACGAGCGCCGGAATCGGCCATCATGTAAATCGCGTTGAAGGATTCCTGCGTGCCCACCGTTCCGTCGCGCCTGGTGACAGGCTCAACCTTGAGCTGATCCATCATGGCCTTGCCGACATCGTCGCCGGTCTTGCCCCAGATATCGACCACCTTGTTGTATCGTTCGCCCGCCGTCACCAGACCGGAGGAATACTGCTGCTCGATCTGCTTGATCTCTTGTTCGGCAGCAGCAATCAGCGATGCCTTCTGTTGCGGCACAAGCATATCGTCGATGCAGATCGAAATGCCGGCGCGCGTTGCCAGACTGAAGCCGGATTGCATCAGGCGGTCAGCAAAAACAACCGTTGCGCGCAATCCGCAACGGCGGAAGGACGAGTTGATCAGACGGGAGATCTCTTTTTTCTTCAGCGTGCAGTTGATGGAACTGAAAGACAGCCCCTGCGGCAAAATTTCGGACAGCAAGGCACGGCCAACCGTAGTTTCGTAGCGCTTGACGGATTTCGTCAGTTCGCCGCTGGCCGCATCTCTCTCATATTCCGGAATGCGCACAGTAATGCGGCTGGTCAGCTCGATTTCCTTGTTGTCGTAGGCGCGAATCACCTCGGACACATCAGGGAACATCATGCCCTCGCCCTTGCCATTGATCTGCTCGCGCGTGGCGTAGTACAGCCCGAGCACGATATCCTGCGACGGCACGATCGACGGCTCGCCATTCGACGGGAACAGGATGTTGTTCGACGACAGCATCAGGGTGCGTGCTTCCATCTGCGCTTCAATCGACAGCGGTACATGCACTGCCATCTGGTCGCCGTCAAAGTCGGCATTGAATGCAGCGCAGACCAGCGGATGAAGCTGGATGGCCTTGCCTTCGACCAGCACCGGCTCGAAAGCCTGAATACCGAGACGATGCAGGGTCGGCGCACGATTCAG
>CAZAWA010000085.1:0-8147 GCA_964488675.1 uncultured Oxalobacter sp.
ATGTAGACCACGCATTCGAGTCCGAAGCGCGCGCAGATAGTCGCCGTCGCCACGCCGTGCTGACCGGCGCCGGTCTCTGCTATCACGCGCGGCTTGCCCATGCGCCTGGCCAGCAAAGCCTGGCCGATGACATTGTTGATCTTGTGCGCGCCGGTGTGGTTCAGGTCTTCTCGCTTGAAGTAGATTTGTGCGCCGCCAAGCATTTCGGACCAGCGGCCCGCATGGTAGATCGGCGATGGACGGCCAACGAAATGTTTCAGTTCGCGCCGGAATTCGGCAAGAAAGTCGGCATCCTGGCTGAAGCGGGCGTAGGCTTCGTTCAGCTCGTCGAGCGCATGGATCAGCGTCTCGGATACGAACACGCCGCCATAGCGGCCGAAATGCCCTTTTGCGTCGGGTAAATGGTAGTCCCTGGCATGGAACAGCGGCGTCGCATCAGGCGCCTCTTGTCGGTGACTGGCTTTCAGGTCTTTCATCGGATTTCTCTTTGGGGGTGGGATGCAAGGCACAGGGCCGCATCTACTTGCCGGGATCCGCCAGCCGCACCGCGTTAATGAACTCGCGTATTTTGCCGGCGTCCTTTATGCCCTTCGCCTGTTCGACGCCACTGCTGACATCAACCGCGAACGGGCGCACGCGCGCCACTGCACCAATCGCATTTTGCACGCTCAAGCCACCACTCAAAACGACCCGAGGCGCGAGCTCTTCTGGAATGAGAGACCAATCGAAAACCTTTCCTGCACCGCCGTAAGCATCGCTGAAGGTGTCCAGCAACAAGCCGGCAAACAAACTGCTGGCAGCGCGATATTCCTGTTCGCATTGTAACAAATCGTCGCCGGTCGTATCCGGCTTCACCCTGAAAGCGCGGACAAAGGGGCGGTTGGCCGCCGCTGCCATGGCGGCGCACTGCTGCGGGGTTTCCTCTCCGTGGAATTGCAGCAGGGACACGGGCGCCTGCGCAACCGCCTTCACCACCTCGTCGACCGATGCATTGACGAACAGGCCGACCGTCATCACGAACGGCGGCATCTGTGATATCAGCCTTGCTGCCGCATCCGGCGCAATGTAACGCGGACTTTCCGGATAGAAGACGAAGCCGAGCGCATCCGCGCCTGCCGCGACGGCCGCCAGCACATCTTCAGCCCTTGTCAGCCCGCAAATCTTGATTCGTGTACGGTGAGGCATGATGCCCTCCGGTTGAAGTTCATGACCAGGTAAGCGCTGATTTAATCCGTGCAGGGTAACAGTGATTAAATCAGTGCCCCCGTAATTATAGTCTGCGGCTCAATGCTGCTTGCCGCCGCTGGATATGTTGCGCGAAATCCATATCACCATGTCACGCCAGATGCGCTTCACTTCCTCGTCGGTCGGCATCTGCTGCGCATTTTCCAGCTCAATCGTGATCACCGGAATCTGCCGATGCACGCCGCCGTAGTTGCCCAGCGATCCCGGATACACGCCGATGCGGTTGTACATCAGCTTGCCGAAGCGGCGCGGCGGATCGTCGTTCGGCCCGTCAAAATCCAGCTCGCCCAGCGGCGCATGCACCGAAATCACGACATGCGGCCGGAAGCTTTCGATGGTGTCGTGCACCCAGCGGCTTTCCGGCTCGGACAACGGCGCCCTGCCGGGATAACGGCGCGGATCGCTGCCGGTGCGCTTTTGCCAGTATTTGGGCGCATCGATTTCCCAGTTGGGCGTCAGGAAATTGCGGTTCAAGTCAATGCCATTCGCATTGACGCGCGTCTGCGGCATCGCAAACAGGCCATCAGGATTCACGACCGGCGCAACACGCCACTGCATGGAATGCGCAATCGGCAGATGCATCGCCTGCAGCCAGCGGAATACGATCGCAGCCGAAGTCGGTTCGTCACCGTGAATGCCGGATATCAGCAATACACGCAAGGGTTCCTGCTTCTTGCCGTCTGCCGCGTAATCGCGAGCAAGTATCGGAAAACCCTTCACCGACGACGAGCCCGTCGGCTGCAGGCCGATGCCCTGGCACATCTCCTTCGATACCGTAGGCAAGCGCTTGACCAGTTGTTCGCACCATTCCGGTTGGGTTTCCGTTTGTGCCGTCTGCTGCGGCTTTTCCGGAACCGATTGCGGCTTCCAGACGGACAGCAACCACACAGCAGTCACCACAAATGCCAGCAAAATGATGAAGGCCGGGATCAGCAAACGACGATTATTCGAAACCATGCAGTACAGGGATAAGGCGCGTCCATCAGAACGGCAAATGTGAAAGCGCGATTATAGTACGCGACGGCAGCGGCGAGTAACGCAAGCCAGCCGCAAAGCACTAATAAGCGGTACTCCCACCCAGTGTTTTATTTCCGGCTCATAGGGTATGGATGAAAACGATATTTCATCACATACTCCCTATATTTTTGCCGTTTTTAACACGGATTTTGCCTAATTATTATGCAAAATGGCATTTTTTTAGTCCCCGATCCGCCTCAGAATCAGGTTTCTGGCGAAATAATAACGCGGCGCGTTATTACAATAAACCGGCCGAAAACCCCGCTTCGCCTTCCTGCGGCAGCCCCCACTTGGCATCGTAGTGCACTTTCGCCAGGTACAGGCCGTCCGGCATGAAGGTCGGCGCAGCCTGCTTGCGGTCACGGCCTTGCAGCACCTGCTGCAGCCATTCGGGCGGATAATCGCCCTTGCCAGTGTAAATCAGCGATCCGACGATGTTGCGCACCATGTGGTGCAGAAAGGCATTGGCGCGCAGTGTGAACACGAACAAATCACCTTGTTGCCCGATGGAGATTTCCTGCATCGTCTTGACCGGCGTAATCGCCTGGCATTCAGCCGCACGAAAAGCGGAAAAGTCATGTTCGCCCAGCAGATATCGAGCCGCCATGCGCATCGCCTCCAGCGACAGCGGGCGAAACACCCATCCCGCACGGCCGCGCAACAAGGGCGAACGCACCGGGTTGTTGTAGAGGACATAGCGATAGCTGCGTGCATAGGCGCTGTTGCGCGCATGAAAGTCGGCCGGCACTTCATGCGCCCAGCGTACCGCAATCGATGCCGGCAGGTAAGAATTGACGCCGCGCACCCACGACACCGGCGCACGATCCAGCGCCGAGTCCAGATGCACCACCTGCTCCAGTGCATGTACGCCAGCGTCTGTGCGGCCTGCGCAGATCGTCCTAATGCCGATCTGCGTGAACTCACGGATTGCCGCCTCCAGCCGATCCTGCACGGTATGGCCGTCAGGCTGGGTCTGCCAGCCGCGCCACTCGCTGCCGTCATACTGGACGCCGAGGGCGATGCGTTTCAATGGGTTTTCCCGACCGGTCATATCCAACTTTTTCTAATCAACTGCGGCAAATTTGGGGGCGAGAAAATCGATATTGTTGCAGAAAATTCGGGGGCGGAAAACTCGGAAAATTCGGGGTCAGAGTCGAAATATCGCAAGCGATATTCGACTACCGACCCCGGTTTTCCTATATTCGACGATCGACCCCGGTTTTCCTATATTCGACGACCGACCCCATTTCCGTCAAAAAAAACGGGCGCGGGTTCCGTAGAACCTCCGCACCCGCAAAAAAACATCCCCCTCAGGAAATTTTGGCTAGCGCTTCCTTCGCTTTTTCTATCTGCTCCGGCGAACCTTCCTGTATGACTTCGTCGAGCAGTTCGCGTGCGCCTTCCTTGTCACCGATGCCCAGATAGGCAGCCGCCAGTTCGATCTTGGTATCCATCTCGACACTGCTGGTTCGCACAGCAGCTGGAGCGGGTTTCTGAATGGCCGCCGGCTCCAGATCCAGATTGATTGCGCCAAAATCGAAATCGACCGGCGCGTGCGATCCCGGTGCGGGCGCCGCTGTTTGCGCAGTGGCAGCTTGCGGCACGGCCGGGAATGGCTCGACCTTATCGATCGACTCCAGCTCTCGATCTGCGGCTTCCAGTTGCGCTTTCAGCTCCTCATCGGCTGAAACCGTAGCGGATGCTTGCGGGTTGAATTCCGTCATCCGGTCGAAATCAGCAGCAGAAATTTCGCTGACCGTAACACCGGCCGTTACCTCAGGCGCCTCTTCCTTTTTGGCGCCAAAGCTGCCCAGATCAAAATCCAGTGCGGCCGGCGCCGGTTTTTCCTCATCCTTCAGCGATGGCGCACTCAAATCGAAATCGAGCGGCCCGTGCTCAGGCTTTGCCGGCACCTTCTGCGCGTCGAAGTCCAGCGGTTCCCTGTCTGCCTCAGACGACGGCGCTGCGCCCAAATCCAGCGGAAAGTCCGGGCTTTCGATTTGCTCACGCGTCGGGCGCGGCGCATCGAGCGAGACCGCTTCGGCGTCTGCCTTGCGAGGCGTTTCAAGCAGAATGTCCGGATCCAGTTCCGGCGACGGCTGCGTCATGCTCCCTTGCAAGGAAGTCGGCCGGTCGAGCATTTCCTCCGACACATCCCCACCGGCATACAGCGGATTGTTCGGATCAATCGATATGCCAAGGCCTGCCACATAGATCCATTCCTCACCCTCGCCTCGCGTCAAACCGTACAGTTCGCCCGCCAGCAGGTCGAAGGCGTTGACATCCCTCTGCGATGCATAGATTTCAAGCAGCTTGACGCGCAACGCATTGCGCTCAGGGTGGGAGCGCAGAGCTTCCTTGAGAATTTCCACCGCCTGCGCCTCGCGACCGTAGGCGATATACACATCTGCCTCGGCTATCGGATCCACTTCATTGGCGTCCAGCAGACTGGCCGAGGGCGTGAATCCCGAGTTGAAAATGCTGTTATTGGTGTCCACGCTCTGCCCGCCGGATGAGCCAAACAATGAGTTAGGCGAATCACGGCTCTCTGTCACCAGGCTCCCGCCTAGAGCCGACTGCTGCTTCTTTTTGGCTCGTGAACGCACGATCAGGTACAGGATCAGCAACAGAACAACCGCAATGCCTCCGAGCATGATGGGATTGTCAAGCATCTCATCGAAAAAGCTGGGTTGTGGCGGCGGAGGCGGCGGAACGAATTTCTTGACCGCAGCTTGGGCCGGTACAGATGCCTTGGGCGCTGAAGCAACAGGCGCCGATGCCGCAGGAACAGATGCCGCCGGTGCCGATGCAGCCGCTTTCGCTGCTGCGGCCTGATCAGCAGCCTGTTTCTGTGCCGCAGCAGCCTGCTCATCTGCCAGCTTCTTCGCGACGGCGGCCTGGTCAGCCTGCTGTTTTTGCAAGTCCGCCTGTTTCTGCAACTCGGCCTGCTTTTGTTGTTCGGCCAGCTGTTTGTTCTTCAGGTCGAGAATGTTCTGGAGATCGCTGACATTCTTTTCCAGCTCCTTGACGCGCGTCCGTTCATCCGCTGCCGCTTTCTCTTTGGCAGCCTTTTCTTCCGCGCTGCCAGCACCTGCCGATGCCTTGTCGACAGCGACAGGTTTAACGCCAGCCTTGGACAGTTTCAGCTTGTCCTGGGCGTCTTTCGCAGCCGCAGCTTTTTCCTCCACCTTGGCAGTTATCTTGCCACCGGCTGCCTGCGCCGCATCAGCGGATTCTTTCGGGGCCGCCTGCGAAGCTTGCTCTGCCAGCTTGTTGCGGTAGGCGGTGAAATCCGCTGCTTGCGCAACAATCACCTTTCTCGCCTCGGACTTGCTGACGCTGCCCGCCGCCGCCGCATCCGGCATCGTCAGCACGCGACCCACACGCATGCGGTTCATGTTATTGCCAATGAACGCATCCGGATTGGTCTGGTAAATTGAAACCAGCATCTGCTCAAGCGACACCTCTTCCTGCTTGTGCTTCTTGGCGATCACGGCAAGCGAATCACCCTTCCTGATCTTGTACTGGGCCGCCGTGTCAGACTTGGGTTTGTCCTTGGCATCGGCAACCGCTTCAGGCTTGCCCTTGACAGCCGGTTTTTCTGCGGCCTCCGTCCTTGCCTTGATCGCTTGCGCCCGCACCTTTATTTCGTCCGGCGAACTCGACGATACTGCGGGCTTTTCGACAGCCGCCGGCTTGGGCGCCGTTGCTACCGGCTCGGGTGCAGTTGCAGGTGCTGGCGTCACCACGGGCTGCGGGCGCACCGGCGCCGCCGCAACAACCGGTGCTGACCTACGCAATTCAGCCGGGTCAAGCAGGAAGGTGTATTCGCGGGTCAGGCGCCCGCTGGTGGAACGCAATTCAAGCAGCATGCCCAGAAAAGGCTCATTCAGCGCTTGCGCCGAAGAGACGCGGACAAAATGCCGCTGTCCTTTCTGTTCGACTGCAAACCGCAGGGAATGCAAAACCGAAGTAAATTCAAGATTGGCCTTGCGATAATCTTCGTAAGACGCCAGCTTGACAACGATGTTTCCGACCTCGTCCGGGGTAACGGAGGTCAGTTCGATCTCGGCGCGCAGTGGCTGCCCGAGAGAGGAAAGTACCGTCAACTTGCCCAAACCGGCCGCATGCACGCTGGAAAGCGTCAATACACACAGGGCAAAAGCGGAAACGAAGGCCTTTACGGCAAGCGATGAGAAGGATTGGCGCATGTTTGTGTGCATTCTTAGTGGCATCAATTGAACTCCGTAGGAAAATGCAGCGTTCCATATAGTCACAACCGCACGCTTTCACTCCGCCGGGATTTACGGAAGTTTCAACATATCATCACGACCACACACATGCAAGCATGAAAAGCCTTGCAAGGCATTTAAGCCCGCCTATCCGACAACATAGGGTGTTTGACAACGAATTTTCGTTGTTGATAAACAACAATGTCAACAATATCAACGGCTTGCGATAGGTTTTTAATCCTCAAGGATTATTCGCAGCATCCGGCGCAAGGGCTCGGCCGCACCCCAAAGCAACTGATCGCCGATGGTGAATGCCGACAGGTACTCTGCGCCCATCTGCAGCTTGCGCAGACGGCCGACAGGAATTGTCAAATGTCCCGTCACCGCTGACGGCGTCAGACCGCGAACCGATTCCTCGCGCGTGTTCGGCACAACCTTCACCCACTGGTTATGACTGGCGATGATGTCGTTGATTTCATCCAGCGGCACATCCTTCTTCAGCTTGATTGTCAGCGCCTGTGAATGGCAGCGCATCGCGCCGACACGAACACACAAACCGTCAATCGGAATTTCGCGCGCGCCAGCCGATGCGCGCAAACCCAGAATCTTGTTCGCTTCCGCGCCCGCTTTCCATTCTTCGCGCGACATGCCATTGCCCAGATCGCGATCGATCCACGGGATCAGATTGCCGCCCAGCGGCACGCCGAAATTCTGCGTTTCTTCCGCTGACATGGCATGCTGCCTTGCCAGCACCCTGCGATCGATTTCCAGAATCGCGGAGGCCGGATCGTCGAGCAGCTCTCTGACCTCCGCATTCAATGAGCCAAATTGCGTCAGCAGTTCGCGCATGTGCTGCGCGCCACCGCCGGATGCCGCCTGATAGGTCATCGATGTCATCCAGTCGACCAGATCGTGCTTGAACAATCCGCCCAGGCCCATCAGCATGCACGACACGGTGCAGTTGCCGCCGATGAAGTCCTTTTTGCCCTGCACCATCGCCGACTTGATCACATCGAGATTGACGGGATCGAGGATGATGGTCGCATTTTCTTCCATGCGCAGCGCTGACGCCGCGTCAATCCAGAAACCGCCCCAGCCGGCCGCGCGCAATTTCGGGAAAACCTCGTTCGTGTAATCGCCGCCCTGACAGGTAATAATGATGTCGCACTTTTTCAGTTCGTCGATGCTGTTTGCATCCTTGAGCAAAACTTCGTTCTTCGCCATGGACGGCGCCTTGCCGCCGACATTCGATGTCGTGAAGAACACCGGCTCGATCAGGGCGAAATCGCCCTCTTCCTGCATGCGCTGCATCAGGACCGAACCCACCATCCCGCGCCAACCGACCAGTCCGACTGTTTTCATGCCATCCCCCGATTAAGTATGTTTTCCGTCGCCTAGCGACGTGGTTTCGCTAAGAAATGGAGGCAGATTTGAAAGCAGTGATCAGAGTAATTTTTGCTGCGCAAAAATAAACTGCCGACCCCGATTTCCAATGAACTGTCGCCCCCAACTTTCCATCAAAGCGCCGCCAGCACGGCGTCGCCCATTTCCTTCGTTCCGACTTTCTTCGTGCCCGCCTCGTAAATGTCCGGCGTGCGCAAGCCCTGCGCCAGCACCTTTTTCACCGCCGTTTCGATGCGATCCGCCTGCTCC
>CAZAWA010000086.1:0-8145 GCA_964488675.1 uncultured Oxalobacter sp.
CATTGCCGCCGTACTTGACCACGATGGTCTTGCCGTGAAACTTGCGGATGTAGGGCAGCGCCTCGGCCAGCAACTCGGCCATGAGTTGCGGCGCCAGTTTCTTGACTTCGTCCTTCGCCATGTGTATTCCAGAATAAAAGAGGGAAGAAAATGAAAAGCCCAATCTTACGGTAAATTCGGAGCAGCGGATTCAGGCAATTCCGGCTTTCCGAATACGGCGACATAAGTGGGATAAAACGAACAGTACATGACAACCGTCAGCAGAATAGACAGCATGAAAAGCAGGAGCATCGCAAAGCCCTTGCCGATGACCATTGCCAGCAAACCCGCCAGGAGCGAGGGAAGCACGACACCGACCAGCAGCCAGGACAGAAAATAAACCAGAAACGCGCGGAATTCTCGCAGAACGGAAAAAAAACTGTAGAACATGGCCTTGAATACGGGCATTTTCTGCCAGACAATCAGCGGCGCAGCAAACCAGAAAGCCGGCATAAACACCAGAAAGAAGGCCAGCATCGTCAGCAGCACGCCCGCATTCTGGGCACTCGTCGCCTTGAGGTCCTGATTGTTCCTCAGCAGCTCCAGAAAGGGTCCGCCACCTACGAAGGAAAACACCGCCAGTACCGCCAGCACCAGCAGCATGGCCACGCCAAGGTATACGCCGCCCAGAACAAGCAACCGGCGCGGAGCAGGTGACACGAATGACGCCCGCAACTGTAGCGGATTAAGCTGTCCGTCGCGCGCGATCTGGGCGCATGCCGTCATGAACACCATCGAAAACATGGGTGCCAGAAAGGGCTGCACCAGATTTCCGACTACCGGCATCAGGCTCACGACGATCAGGATCAGCAGGTAAGTGGTAAACAGCATGGAAAGCTGTCCGGGTCGGATGCGGAACAGCGCCAATCCTTCCTTAACCCAGCGCCATCCGGCGCTTGCTGGCAGCGCACTCATGAGAACAGGGGCGGTGCCGATTTGGCCACCCGCTGCCGCAGGACGCGCTCAAAGTGCGCCGGATCATGCGGCGTCAGCATTTCTGCGTCGCGCGGCAAATGGAAATCATACAGCCGGGAAAGCCAGAAGCGCAGTGCCGAGGCGCGCAGCAGCGGCTGCCAGGCTTGCTGCTCGTTGTCATCGAAGGGCCTAACGGCATGGTAAGCATCCAGCATCGCGCGCGCACGCGGCACATCAAGCGCGCCACTATCCAGATCGATGCACCAGTCATTGACTGTCACCGCGACATCGAACAGCAAGGTATCGCAACCGGCAAAATAGAAATCAAAAAATCCTGTCAGCCGCTCGCCGTCGAACATCACATTGTTGCGGAACAGGTCGGCATGAATCGGGCCGACTGTCAATGCCCGGTAGGCAGCCGAAGCAGCAAAATCGTCCTGATACGCCATTTCCTCGCTCAGCAATTTCTGGTTTTCCGCCGACAGATAAGGGTGTACAACGGGTGCTGTTTCGCGCCGCCACTCAATCCCGCGCAGGTTCGGCTGGACCATGCCGAAATCCTTCGCTGCCACATGCATCTTGGCCAGCATCGCGCCCACCGCTTCGCAATGAACCGGCGCCGGATGCAGTTGCCACCGCCCCTCAAGCTTGGTAACGATGGAAGCCGGTTTGCCGTGCAGTGAGCAAACAATTTCGCCCTTGTGGTTGGCAATGGGCGCCGGAACCAGCACACCGCGCTGCGCCAGATGACGCATCAGGTTCAGGTAAAACGGCAATTGTGCAAAAGACAGCTTTTCGAAGATCGTAAGGACAAATTCCCCCGATTCCGTGGTGATGAAAAAATTGCTGTTCTCAATTCCGGACTCAATGCCCCGGATAGCCAGTGCCTTGCCGAGTGAAAATTGCGCGATCCAGGACTTCAGGTCATCAAGGCTGACCGGGGTAAAGACTGCCATAGCTTTTCAAAAGGTCACTTCACGGGGGTCGGCGCAGGCTCCAGGCGCTGGGGCTGGACGGGCTCTTTTTCTCTCTTCGGTATGCCCGCGTCGAACTCGTGGATCACCCACTGGGGCGTGCTGATATTGTCGCCGGCCGCCGTGGCGGTGGTCGAACGGGGCCGCAGGTAATAGGTGCTGCCGCCGCTCTTGACCTTGATCTCCTTGATTTCGCCGCCCGGTCCGCGCATTTCCGTGATTTCGCTAGCCGTTGACGGCTGGCGAATCGTGATCGCAGGCGCCTCGCCTTCCTCGAGTTTTTCGAGTTTCGGGGGCGGCGGCGCCTTTGTCGCCGGTTCCTGGGCACTTGCGGGAACGGCTGTCAGCAACGCAAGAGCGCAGATGGCGGCCAAGTGCAGAAATATTGGTTTGCGCATAGTGGTGGCGTCCTTTGAGTGAACGAAAAATACTCGGCAGGTTGGCATTGTAACTTATAGGTAAAGCATTTTCTGTCTTTCGGCCTCCGACGGCGCAATCTCGCGCGACTGGTAGAAATCCAGTATCGCCTGCACCACCTGTTCCGGCTCGTCGATGACCTGCATCAGTTCCAGATCGACTGGATTAATCAAGCCATTGCTGACCATCTGATCCTGAAACCAGTCAAGCAGGCCCTTCCAGAAACTGCTGCCCACCAGGATCAGCGGAATCCGGCGCGACTTTTGCGTTTGCATCAGCGTCAGCACCTCGCTCATTTCGTCCATCGTGCCAAAGCCGCCCGGAAACAGTACGAATGCGTCCGCATACTTGACGAAACCGACCTTGCGCGCGAAGAAGTGGCGGTACTGAATCGATATGTTTTGCCACAGGTTGGGGTGCTGTTCGTTGGGCAGGACGATGTTCAGGCCGACAGAGGGCGACTTGCCCTCGAAAGCGCCGCGATTCGCCGCCGCCATAATGCCGGGGCCGCCGCCGGATATCACGGCGAATCCTGCGTCCGATAGCCGCCTTGAAACATCCATGCACTTGATGTAATCCGGGTTATCGGGGTGAATCCGCGCCGAGCCGAAGATGGTCACCGCCGGGTGCAGCGTCGAAAGGCGTTCGGTAGACTCCACAAACTCTGCCATAATGGAAAACATGCTCCATGACTCACGCGCTTTAAGGATGGTCGCCGCCTCAATATCTTCCAGTTGCCGCAAGTTTGGCAAACTTTTCCCGTTATTTTCCATATGCAAAAAACCCTGTTGTTAGTCGATGGATCCAGCTATCTGTACCGGGCTTTTCATGCCTTGCCCGACCTGCGCAGTCCTGACGGCGAACCGACCGGCGCGCTCTACGGCATCATCAACATGCTCCGCCGCCTCCGGCATGATTATCCCGCAAGTTATGCCGCCTGTGTGTTCGACGCCAAGGGAAAGACCTTTCGGGATGATCTCTATCAAGACTACAAAGCCACCCGCGCTGCGATGCCGGAAGACCTGATCAAACAGGTCGAGCCTATCCACGAGGCCGTGCGCATCCTCGGCTGGCCCATCCTGACGGTTGAAGGTGTAGAGGCTGACGATGTCATCGGCACGCTGGCAACGCTGGCTGCCGCGCAGGGGATGAACACTATCGTCTCGACCGGCGACAAGGACATGGCGCAACTGGTCAACGACCGGGTTTCCTTGGTCAACACCATGAGCAATGAAAAGTTCGATACCGATGCCGTCACCGCCAAATTCGGCGTTCCGCCCGAACGCATCACCGATTACCTGACACTGGTCGGCGACGCCTCCGACAATGTGCCGGGCGTGCCGAAAGTCGGCCCAAAAACCGCCGTCAAATGGATGTCCCAGTACGGCTCGTTGAAGGGCGTGATGGACAACGCCGACAAGATCACCGGCGCAGTCGGCGACAACCTGCGTAGCACTCTCGACTGGCTACCGACTGCGCATGAACTGGTCACCATCAAGACCGACTGCGACCTGTCTGCGCACTTGAAGTCGATCGATGAATCGCTCATGGCGCAGCCCGAAGATCGTGAAGCGATGAAAGCATTTTTTACGCGCTACGGTTTCAGGAGCTGGCTACGAGAACTGGGCGCAGCGCCTGATTCCCCTCCCTCTGCAAGGGGGAGGGTTCCGGGTGGGGGGGGAAGCAATCAAACAGAGGAGACATTGGCAAACGGGAATTCGACCCTCAGCCCAACCTTCCCGCAGCCCGGTGGAAGGAGTGAAACACCGCGGCAGGAATCGCTGCTGGCAGCCGCATCAGTCGACATGCATTATGAAAGCGTATTGACGCAGGATCGTCTTGATCACTGGTTAGCAAAAATTAATGCCGCGCCACTGACCGCACTCGACACCGAGACCACCTCGCTGGAGCCAATGCACGCACAACTGGTCGGCATTTCGCTCTGCTGCGAGGCAGGCATTGCGGCCTACATCCCGTTTGCGCACAGTTATCCGGGCGCACCCGATCAGCTCTCACGCGATTCGGTGCTGGCGACTCTCAAGCACTGGCTTGAAGACACGGATAAACGCAAGGTTGGGCAGAACCTGAAATACGACAGCCATGTGTTCGCCAATCACGGCATCAGCTTGCGCGGCATCGCGCATGACACCTTGCTGCAATCCTATGTGCTGGAAGCACACCGCAGCCACGACATGGACAGCCTGGCGCTGCGCCATCTGGATCGCAAGACCATTTCGTATGAGGAAGTGTGCGGCAAAGGCGCGTCGCAAATCGGCTTTGACGAGGTCGATGTGGAGCGCGCGACCGAGTATGCGGCCGAAGACGCCGATATCACCCTGCAACTGCATCTGGCGTTGTGGCCGCGCATCGAGCGCGATGGCAAGCTGCGTTTCATCTACGAGAATATCGAATTGCCCACCGCCGTCACGCTGCAGAAGATCGAGCGCAACGGCGTGTTGATCGACAGCGGCAAACTCGCAGCGCAATCGCACGAACTCGGCACGACGATGCTCTCGCTGGAGAAAAGCGCCTACGAAGCGGCGGAACAGCCGTTCAACCTCAATTCACCCAAGCAGATCGGCGAGATCTTCTTCGACAAGCTCAAGCTGCCCATCGTCAAGAAAACGCCTTCCGGCGCGCCTTCAACCGACGAGGAGGTGCTGCAAAAACTGGCTGAAGATTATCCGCTGCCAAAAATGCTGCTCGAATACCGCGGCATTGCCAAGCTGAAGTCGACCTACACCGACAAACTGCCCAAAATGATCAACCCCGCCACCGGCCGCGTGCATACCAACTATGCGCAGGCGGTTGCCGTCACGGGACGGCTGGCATCGAATGACCCGAATCTGCAAAACATCCCGATACGCACCGCCGAAGGCCGCCGCGTGCGCGAAGCCTTCATCGCGCCGCCGGGCAGCGTCATCGTTTCCGCCGACTACTCGCAAATCGAGCTGCGCATCATGGCGCACATTTCCGGCGATGCGAATTTGCTGCGGGCTTTTTCCGAAGGCGAAGATGTGCATCGCGCCACCGCCGCCGAAGTGTTCGGCGTCACCCCGCTTGAAGTCTCCGGCGAGCAGCGCCGCTACGCCAAGGTGATCAACTTCGGGCTGATCTACGGCATGAGCGAATTTGGCCTGGCAAACAACCTCGGTATCGAGCGCAGCGCGGCGCGCAACTACATCGACCGCTACTTTCAGCGCTATCCTGGCGTTGCGCACTACATGGCCGACATCCGCGCGCAAGCCAAGGCCAACGGTTTCGTCGAAACCGTGTTCGGGCGGCGGCTGTGGCTGCCGGAAATCAATGCGGCCAATGGGCAGCGGCGCCAGGCTGCAGAGCGCGCCGCCATCAACGCGCCGATGCAGGGCACCGCCGCCGATCTGATCAAGCTGTCGATGATCGCGGTGCAGGATTGGCTGGAGCAAATCCGCATGAACTCGCGCATGATCATGCAGGTACACGATGAACTGGTGCTGGAAGTGCCGCAGGAAGAGCTCGCTCGCGTGCGCGAGGAACTGCCAAAAATCATGTGCGGCGTCGCCAAACTTAGGGTGCCGCTGGTGGCCGAAGTTGGCGTGGGCAGCAACTGGGATGAAGCACATTAGGAAGACCAGGTCCGGCAGTCTGAAACGACATGTCGGTGCAGGCTAACATGAGCGGAGCAAATGCCAGTCCACAGGGCGCAGGACGCAACGACATTGCGGTCCCGAAGGGACGAGCGAAACGAGCAACAAGCGAAGCGGCCGTAGCCAATGTCGCTTGCAATACTTCGAATCTGACCCCGTTTCCCTTGCGGGTTCTGGCCTGTAGGGTGTGGTGGAATGGCACATTTATTTCGCCACGGCCCGCCTTTTCCGCACACCGGGAAGAGGCGCGCTTCAATACACAAACTCTACTTGCGTCGCGGCCATGGCTGGCATCGCCCATTGCTGGCGTTCCCGCCCCGGCAGCGGCATGAAGGAGGCGGCGACGATTTCCACCCGGTCGAAGAGCGAGGCCTGCGCATGGAAGGTGTCGCTTGCGCGCCTGACGCGCTGGTAAAGCGTCGTACGGTGCACGAACAGATAGGCGCTAATCCGTTTGCGGCTGCCGTCGAAATGCGCAAAGACGATGAAACAGGCCGCTGCCTGCGAATAACTGGACGCCAGCGCCCGCTCCGCCGCCGCCTCCTCCACCCTTTTCGTTTCCAGCATTTCGAGCATGAGCAGCGGATCGGCGGTGTTGCTGGCCACCAGCCGCTCCATCATCGAGTGGCCGTTTTCTGCATCATCCGGCTCCCGATCCAGGCTCAAGGCAAGCCGTTGCGTCCAGTCTGCCTGACGGACATGCGTGACATAGAGCGCAGCAAATATCTGATCCTGATCGGCGGCATCGCTGAAGTCGATTGGACGGCCAACGCGCCTGCTTATCTCCATCGCCTTTAGCCACGCCTCGCCGTGCAAGTCTTCGGCGGTCATCTCGCCTCGCGTGCGTCTCGCAATCCTGCGGAAATCGCCGACCCTTGCTGCCAGAAACGCCCTGAAAAGCAAATCCATGATGGTGCTGCTGTCGCAATAAAAACCGCGATAATAACGCGCCGCGTTATTATTTTGTTCAAAATCGGCACGCCAGCCTATTTTAGCCCTCAAAATGTCGTTTTTGCACATAAATTGGGCAGTTTTTTGCCTTGAAACGATAGTTTTTGCCGGAGTATGTGCCTAAACCTGGCAAATCGTCAGCATGGGCGTGCCGGAGAACAAATACTCCCCTTGTGAGTGGTTATGGCGCTATTGGGCGGGCATCCGAGCAGCGCAACTTGACCGGCTACTTTTTTTTCACCAGCGCCTGCGCATCCTGGTACGCAAGCGCCGACACGGCCGCCTTGTGCCGCACATCGAAGAAGGTCGCGGCCACGCCGCTGGCGATGATGATCGTCATGCCGACCCAGCCCATCCAGCCGAGCGCGTCGTTCCAGAACACCACACCCCAGACGCTGGAAAACACGATGCCGGTGTACTGCAGATTGGCGGTGACCAGGGTCTTTCCGAGGTGGTAGGCGCGCGTCATCGCCATCTGGCCAACGGCGGCAAACACGCCAACCATGGTCAGCAGGGCGAAGCCTTTTGCCTCGTGCGCATGAAAGATGACGCCGTCGCTGCCGGGAATGTGCGCACCAATCACACAGGCAATCGCGCCGCCGACAGTGCCGGTGACGCAAAAGTAGAAGACGACGCGATCTTCCGGTTCGCCCAGCATGCCGAGGTGGCGCACCTGCAAATATGCGAGCGAGGCGAGCATGCCGGATATCAGGCCTATCAGTCCCCATAGCAACTGGTCAGCATGGATCGACGGGCGCAGCAGGAGCGCGACGCCGACAAAGCTGGCGAGCACCGCCGCCACCAGCCGCCATTCAAACTGTGTCCGGCCGCGCCACCACCCGAGGCCAAACAGAATGGCGGCAATCCAGATCGGTGACATGTAGTTGAGTGTCATCGCCGTGGCAATCGGCAGCTTGGCCATCGAGAAGAACCACAGCCCGAAAGCGGTCGCGCCGACCACGCCGCGCCAGAGGTGGGCGAACGGGAAACGCGTCCTGAACGGCCTGCCGCGCACCGCCATCAGCGCGCCGATCACGATCGCGCCAACCAGGCTGCGATACATGACGATTTCAACCGTAGAATAGCTGTCGGACACGAACTTCACGCACACGCTCATCAGCGAGAACAGGAAGGTGGCGAAGAGCATCCAGAGAGATTGCATGCGATGGTGTGTCAGGGTTGTAAGGGCGTGCGGCGCAAGCTGTCGATGATACTCGCTG
>CAZAWA010000087.1:0-8135 GCA_964488675.1 uncultured Oxalobacter sp.
TGTTGCGCTTGCGGTCGAGCTTGATGACCTTGAATTCGTATTCCTTGCCTTCGAAGGGCGTGGTGTCCTTGACCGGACGGGTATCGACCAGCGAACCCGGCAGGAAGGCGCGGATGCCGTTTGTCAGCACGGTCAGACCGCCCTTGACCTTGCCATTGACCGTGCCGATAACGAGTTCGCCGGATTCCATTGCTTTCTCAAGCGCGAGCCAGGATGCGAGTCGTTTGGCCTTGTCGCGTGACAGGATGGTGTCGCCGAAACCGTTTTCGAGAGATTCGATTGCGACGGATACATAGTCGCCAATTTTGACTTCGATTTCGCCAGTGTCATTCTTGAATTCCTCAATGGGAATGAACGACTCGGACTTGAGCCCGGCGTTGACGATGACGAAGTTGTGGTCCAGACGGACGACTTCGGCCGAAATGACTTCGCCCGAGCGCATGTCCTGACGGGACAGGGATTCTTCAAACAGGGCGGCAAAGCTTTCCATGCCGGAAGTTTGTTCAGTGGATGTTGCGGAAATAGACATAAGAGGTTTGCAGGTTAGCCAGCAAGTGTGCGAAATGCTGCTTGAACTGGGTCAGGTTGCTAAACACCCGCCCGGATATTGCATCCGGCTGGGCACTCATGGAACTACAACTACTTTTGGATTGCGCGGTATCGCTGCAACACTTGCGCTACTGCTTCATCAGCAGTGATATCGGAGGTGTCCAGCAAAAACGCATCCTCGGCGGGTTTCAACGGAGCAGAGGCGCGCTGAGTGTCGCGCGCATCGCGTTCGGCCAAATCCCTGCGAAGGTCGTCAATATTAGCAGAAAATCCTTTTTCGATCAATTGCTTATAGCGGCGGTCGGCGCGCGCCGCAACACTGGCCGTCAGGAACACTTTCAGGTCTGCATCCGGAAAAATCACGGTGCCCATGTCCCGCCCGTCCGCGACCAGCCCAGGTGGCTGGCGAAAGCGCAGTTGCCGTTCGACCAGTGCCTGCCGCACCGCCGGCACGGCGGCAACGCGGGAGGCAGCATTACCCGCTTCTTCAGTCCGTATGGCGTCTGTGACATCGTCATTCGACAGAAAAACGCGCCCGTTGCTGAAGCGGCAAGGCATGGCGGCGGCCAGCCTGGCCAACCCGGCTTCGTCGCTGTCCGGAGTCTGGTTGCGGTGCGCGCACAAGGCGACGAGGCGATACAGCGCGCCCGAATCCAGCAGGTGAAATCCAAGGATGCGCGCTACCCGTTGTGCGACCGTTCCCTTGCCGGATGCGGTCGGGCCATCGATGGCTATGACCGGGATGTGCAATGGGTTGCCATAGTTGAGGCAGCTCTGGAATGAAAATGACATCGGGAGCGGGTGCGCTTACAGCAAGTCGCTGCGCATGATCTTGTTGAACACGACGAAGTAATCCGGGAAGGTCTTCGCCACGCACTGCGGGTCGTTGATCCGTATGGCGTTTCCTTTGCGAGCAGCGCCGTCAAGCGAGGCCAGCGAGAAACACATCGCCATCCGGTGATCGTCGTAGGTGTCGATAGTCGCGGCCTGGATTTTTTCTGGCGGCGTGACGCGAAGCCAGTCGGGACCTTCCTCGACGGTGGCGCCCAATTTCCGCAGTTCGGTCGCCACGGCGGCAATGCGATCGGTTTCCTTGACCCGCCAGCTGCCAATGTTGCGCAGGGTGCTGGGTCCGTCCGCATACAGCGCTACGATGGCGATGGTCATGGCCGCGTCGGGTATGTGGTTAAAGTCGGCATCGATGGCCTTCAAAGGGCCTTCTGAGCGGGATTCGATCCAGTTGTCGCCAAACGAGATGACGGCGCCCATTTGCTGCAAGGCCTCGACGAAGCGCACGTCGCCCTGAATGCTGTCCTGGCTGACGCCTTCGACGCGCACCGGCCCGCCCGCGATTGCACCGGCGGCCAGAAAATAGGAAGCCGAGGAGGCATCGCCCTCCACATGGATGGTGTCCGGGCTGCGGTAAAACCGGCCGGCTTCAAGCGTGAAGGCCTCCCAGCCCTCGCGCTTCACTTCGACGCCGAAGCGCTGCATCATGTTGAGCGTGATTTCGATGTACGGTTTCGAAATCAGTTCGCCGACAACCTCGATGCGTACATTGTGCTGGCGAGCGAGCAGCGGCGAGGCCATCAAGAGCGCGGTCAGGAACTGACTGGAGACATCGCCGCGCACTTTCAGATTGTGCGCACGGATATGTCCGCGACGGATGTGTATCGGCGGGTAGCCCTTTTCGCCGGCATATTCGATGTCGGCACCCACTTCGTTAAGCGCATCGACCAGATCGCCGATTGGCCGTTCGTGCATGCGCGCCACGCCACGCATGATGTAATCGCCATCCATGGCCGCCAGCGCGGCGGTCAGCGGGCGGATCGCGGTGCCGGCATTGCCCATGAACAGTTCGGCTTTCTTGACCGGGAATGGGCCATTGACGCCCTCGACCACATAATTCTGCGTCCCCTCGACCTGGGTCCACTTCACGCCCAGAGTCGTCAGCGCATTGAGCATCACCAGCGTGTCGTCGGATGCCAGCAAGTCCATGATGCGGGTCGTGCCCTTGGCGAGCGCGGCGAGCAGCAGGGTGCGGTTCGAGATGCTTTTGGAGCCGGGCAGGCGTACCATGCCCTCGACATGAATCACGGGCTTCAGATCGTAGTAGGCCGGATATTTGCGCATCAGTCCCCCCCTTCCTTGTTTTGTTTTTCGGCGGCTTCGATGGTGCGAATCCAGTTCTGCCGGGCCCGTTGCGCATTGGCGTAGATCTGGTGGATCGCATCGCCATCCCCTTCTGCCAGCAGATCTCGCATGTGGTGCAATTGCGCGAGGTAGGAATCCAGCATTCCGAGCAACATGGCCCGGTTGGCGAGCGTGATGTCGCGCCACATTTCCGGGGACGACCCGGCTATCCGGGTGAAGTCGCGAAATCCGCTGGCGGCATATTCGAACAGCAGTTCGGCCTTCGGCTTCTTGACGATGTTATCCACCAGCGCGTACGCGAGCAAGTGCGGCAGGTGGCTGACGGAGGCGAACACGCAATCGTGATCCGGCGGTGTCAGGGTGTGAATGATCGCACCGCATTCGATCCAGGCCTGCGCCACCCTTTCGATGTCCTCGGGGCTGTTTTCCGGCAGGGGGGTGAGCACAGTTTTTTTGCCAACGAACAAATCGTCGATTGCCGCGTCCGGGCCGTTCATTTCACGACCGGCAATCGGATGGCCGGGAATGAACTGGCCAATTTTTTCACCAAGCATTGCGCGCGCGGCCGTGACCACATCCGATTTGGTGCTGCCCGCATCTGTAATGACGGTTCCTGACTGGAGGTGTGGCACGATGGAAGCAAGTATGGCGCCGGTCTGCGCCACCGGCGCGGCGACCATCACCAGATCGGCGTTGTGCACGGCTTCAGCGACTGAAGAAGCGATTTCGTCGATAAGGCCAAGCTGTAACGCGCGCTTGAGCACTTCCTCCGAACGGTCAATGCCGACGATGTGCCTGACCTTGCCGGCCTTTTTCAAGGACAGTGAAAAGGAACCGCCTATCAATCCGACGCCGAAGATGGCAATTTTCTTGAGCACGATAATGCTATTCCAAAAAAGGGTTTAGCCCAGCACTTCCTTCAATGCGGCAATGCAGGTGGCGTTTTCTTCCGGCAGGCCGATTGAGATGCGCAGCCATTGTGGCAAGCCATAGCCGCCGACCGGGCGGACGATGATCCCGCGTTTGAGCAGTTCCAGATTCACGCGCGCACCGGCACCGTCATCGTCACCGACCCTGACCAGCACAAAATTGCCGAAGGACTGGACGAATTCCAGACCCATTTCGTCAAATGCCTGAGTCAGTTGACGGTAGCCGTCGGCATTCAGTCTGGCGGATTGATGCAGGAAAGCCTCGTCGTTGAGTGCGGCAATGGCCGCTGCCTGCGCCAGTGAATTCACATTAAACGGCTGGCGGATGCGGTTAAGCAGGTCGGTAACGGGCGGTTGCGCAATGCCGAAGCCGACGCGCAGGCCGGCCAGTCCGTGCGCTTTGGAAAAGGTGCGGGATACCAGCAGATTCGGGTACTGCCGGACCCACTCGGTCGATTCGTATTGCAGTCCCGGATCGAGGTATTCGTTGTAGGCTTCGTCAATCACAACCACGACGCGTTGGGGCACCTTTTTCAGGAAAGCCTCCATATCCGCAGCGGGGATGAAGGTGCCGGTCGGATTGTTCGGGTTGGCGATGTACATCAGCCGTGTGTCGTCGGTGATGGCTTGTCGCATCGCCTCAAGGTCATGTCCGTATTTCTGGGCGGGAACGACGATTCCGCGCCCGCCGACAGCCTGCGTTGCCAGCGCGTACACGATGAACGAATATTGCGCAAAGACGACCGACTGACCGGGTTGCACGAAAGCGCGCGCAGCCAGTTCGAGAATGTCGTTGCTGCCGTTTCCCAAGGTGATCCAGTCCTGCGGCACCTGATAGCGCTCGGAAATGGCAGTCTTGAGTTCAAAGCCGTTGGCGTCCGGATAGCGGCCGATTTCAGCCACGGCATTCTGCATCGCCTGCCTGGCGGAATCCGGCATGCCAAGGGGGTTTTCGTTTGAGGCCAGCTTGATGATTTTCGCTTCGTCGAGGCCAAATTCGCGGGCAACCTCCGATATTGGCTTGCCTGCCTGATAGGGCGCGATGGCGCGGACATATTCCGGACCGAGTTGGTTTGGCATATTCTTACCTGATGATGTTTACAGACTGAAGGGGTAGGATCCCAGCAACTTGAAAAACGCGGCGTGCTCCCTCAACTCCACCAGCGCCTTCGCGACTTTTTCGTCCAGGGCGTGTCCCTCGACATCGATGAAGAAGTTGTATTCCCAGCTTCCGGTGCGCGCAGGCCGCGATTCAAAGCGGGTCATGGACACGCCATGCTTGGCCAGCGGAGCCAGCATGCGGTAGACGGCGCCGGCCTGATTTTTCACCGACAGCGCAAGCGAAGTCTGGTCGTTGCCGCTGGGAACGGTCTGAAGACGGCCAATCACCGCAAAGCGAGTCCGGTTGTGCGGGTCGTCCTGGATGTGCGCATGCACGACCTGGAGGTTGTACTTTTGGCCGGCCATTTCGCTGGCCACGGCGGCGGTTGCCGGATCGTCGGCGGCCATCTTCGCCGCTTCGCCGTTTGACGCCACCGCTTGCCGTTCGATGTTCGGGAAGCGCTGGTTGAGCCAGGTCTGGCACTGTGCCAGCGCCTGGGAATGCGCGCAGATTCGCCGGATGCCGTCCATCGAGCCAGCTTTGGTCATCAGGCTGTGGTGTACCGGTATCGACAGCTCGCCACTGATGATCAGGGGGGTTTGCAGCAGCAGATCCAGCGTCCGGTTGATGGTGCCTTCGGTCGAGTTTTCGATGGGAACGACGCCGAAATCGGCTGTACCGGCTTCGGCGGCGCGGAACACTTCGTCAATCGACGCGCACGCCATGCCCTCGATCGCGTTGCCGAAATGCTGCAAGGCGGCCTGCTCGGAGTAGGTGCCGGGCGGGCCGAGGAAGGCGACGGTGACGCGTTTTTCCAGCGCGCGGCAGGCCGACATGATTTCACGGAAGATCGTCTGTATATCGCCGCTGGCCAGCGGTCCCGGATTGCGCTCGGCGACACCGCGCAACACCTGCGCCTCGCGTTCGGGGCGGAACACGGGCGCATCGGTTTTTGCCTTCACATGACCGACGGATTGCGCAATGCGCCCGCGGCGGTTGAGCAAATCCAGAATTTGCGCATCGATCGCATCGATTTGGTCGCGCAGGGGTTTAAGATCTCTGTCCATGAATAATCCGAATTCACGCTAAATAACCCGTGACTTTGTTGGCCTCGCCTTGCCGTACTGCCCGTACTGTCAGCGGCTCGCCGTCGCGTCACGAATCATTTTGTAGTGAAATAACTGGGTTGCCAACGCTCAATTGTATTTCAAAATTTGTGCCAACCGCAGCATAATCAGTGTGTGCGCTCAAATTCCCGCATGTGGTCGATCAGCGCCTGCACGCCTTTGAGGGGCATGGCGTTATAGATTGAGGCGCGCATGCCGCCCAGTATCCGGTGTCCTCTGAGCTGCAACAGTCCGCCTTCTTTCGCGTCTGCGAGAAAAGCATCGTTTAGCGATTCGTCGTGCAGCAAAAATGGCACATTCATCCGTGAGCGGCAATCTTTCGACACCGTATTGCGGTAAAAATCGGTTGAGTCCAGATAGTTGTACAGCAGGCTCGCCTTTGCGATATTGCGCTGCTCGATGGCTGCCACGCCACCTTGCCGCTTCAGCCACTGCAGCACCAGACCGGCAATGTAAATGGCATGGGCAGGCGGTGTGTTGAACATGGATTGGTTGTTCGCAATCCGTCTCCAGTCGAACGCCGAAGGGCACACCTGGGCGGCATGCCCGATCAGATCCTCGCGCACGATCGCGAAAGTCAGGCCGGCTATGCCGAGGTTCTTTTGTGCGCCACCAAAAATGACACCATACTTTGACACATCGATGACGCGCGACAGAATGTTCGATGACATGTCGGCCACCAGTGGCACGGCGCCGGTATCCGGATCGAACGGGTACTCCACGCCATGAATGGTCTCATTGC
Source organism: uncultured Oxalobacter sp. (assembly GCA_964488675.1). Lineage (GTDB taxonomy): Bacteria > Pseudomonadota > Gammaproteobacteria > Burkholderiales > Burkholderiaceae_D > QZKY01. The sequence goes on from CAZAWA010000087.1 coordinate 6,604, forward strand.
TGCAGATATGGACATAGGCGGCGTTTCTGGACAGCCGCCACTCGCCGGGGGGCGGGAGGGTCGTGAAATGCGCCTCTTGCGACGAAGCGGCAACATTTGCGTTGCCGTATTTTTTGGCTTCGTCGATGGCGCGACCGGACCAGTAGCCGGTATGGATGAAATCGATGGTAGCCGGATGGTCAAAGCGACCCAGCAGGTTCATCGGGATGATCGCGTTTTGCGCGACGGCACCGCCCTGCATGAAAAGAATTCGATAATTTGCCGGGATCGACAGCAAGTCACGCAGATCCTGTAGCGCAGCGTTGATGATGGACTCGAATTCCGGACTGCGGTGGCTCATCTCCATCACCGATATCCCGCTGGCTTGCCAGTCGAACAGGTCCTCCGCAGCCTGCTGCAGCACCTCCTCGGGAAGCGCTGCCGGGCCGGCAGAGAAGTTGAAGTTGCGCGTCATGCCGGGCCGGCGCTGCCGTTTTCTTCATCCACATCGGATTCGAGGATGCGCTGCAGGCCGGAGAGGGTGGTGCCATCCTCGACGGCGATCAGGGTGACGCCCTGCGTCGCGCGCCCCATTTCGCGGATTTCCGAAACCCTGGTGCGGATCAGCACGCCGCCGGTGGTGATCAGCATGATTTCGTCGTGTTCGTCGGCCAGCGTGGCGGCAACCACCTTGCCGTTGCGCTCGCTGGTCTGGATGGCGATCATGCCCTTGGTGCCGCGCCCATGGCGGGTGTATTCGGTAATCGGGGTGCGCTTGCCGAAGCCATTTTCAGTGGCGGTCAGCACCGACTGCTGTTCATTCTCGGCCACCAGCAGGGCAATCACCTGCTGGTCATCTTCAAGGTTCATGCCGCGCACGCCGCGCGCCGTGCGACCCATTGGGCGCACATCATTTTCGTCAAAGCGCACGGCCTTGCCCGCATCCGAGAACAGCATGACATCGTGTTTGCCGTCGGTCAGCGCTGCGCCGATCAGGAAGTCGCCGTCATCCAGATGAACGGCGATGATGCCGGCCTTGCGTGGATTGCTGAAGTCGGACAGCGGCGTTTTCTTGACAGTGCCGAGGCTGGTTGACATGAATACGAAGCGGTCATCCGGGAAGTTGCGGTTTTCGCCGGAAATCGGCAGGATGACCGTGATTTTTTCGCCGTCCTGCAGCGGAAACATGTTGACGATCGGCTTGCCGCGCGCGTTGCGCGAGCCTTGCGGCACTTCCCAGACCTTGAGCCAGTACAGTCGTCCGCGGTTGGAGAAGCAAAGGATGAAGTCATGCGTATTCGCGATGAAAAGCTGGTCGATCCAGTCATCTTCCTTGGTTGCCGTCGCCTGCTTGCCGCGCCCGCCGCGTTTCTGGGCACGATAATCGGCCAGCGGCTGTGATTTCATGTAGCCGGTATGCGACATGGTCACGACCATGTCCCGCGGCGTGATCAGATCTTCGGTTTCCAGGTCGGTCGCGTTGAGTTCGATTTGCGAGCGGCGCGTATCCTTGTTGCCCTCGCCATATTCATTGCGCGCCAGAGTCAGTTCTT
>CAZAWA010000088.1:0-8101 GCA_964488675.1 uncultured Oxalobacter sp.
GGGCGACCATCAGCAATTGTTTGAATAATTGCGGCGATTGCGGCAGCGCGAAGAAATTGCCGGCATTGACACGGGATGGCACAAGGTAATCTCGTGCGCCCTCTGGCGTTGACTTGGTCAGCATGGGCGTCTCGATGTCGATGAAGCCGTTGGCATCGAGGAACTTGCGCACTTCCATTGTCACCTTGTAGCGCAGGCGCAGGTTGTTCTGCATCTGCGGGCGGCGCAGATCCAGCACGCGATGTGTCAGACGGGTTGTTTCCGACAAGTGGTCGTCATCAAGCTGGAACGGCGGGGTGACCGATGCATTCAGCACTTCCATCTGCTCACAGAAGACCTCAACCTTGCCCGAAGTGAGATTGGGATTGATTGTCCCGTCGGGCCGCGCGCGCACTGTGCCGGTGATGCGCAGGCAGAACTCGTTTCGCACTGCTTCGGCCACTTTGAACATGTCCGGACGATCTGGATCGCACACCACCTGAATCAGACCTTCCCTGTCGCGCAAATCGATGAAGATGATGCCGCCGTGATCGCGGCGGCGGTGCACCCAGCCACACAGGCTGACGGTTTGGCCGAGAAGTGCTTCAGTGGTGAGGCCGCAGTAATGAGTTCGCATGGACATAGTTGATACCGGTAAGAATAAGTGTGATTCGTAGTTTCGCTCTGGAAAAGTTGCTTCCTGACGCTTTGCCCGACTGGGATTGGCGTCAGGCATGTAATGCTGCTTGAAATCAGGAGGGCGCCACCACTCCCATTGAGATAATGTATTTCAGGGCGGCATCAACACTCATGTTTAATTCGATGACCTCCGAACGACGCATCATCAGAAAAAACCCGGAGGTTGGGTTGGGTGTAGTTGGCACATAGATGCTGACATAATCGCCGGGCAGGTGGCTCCTGACATCCCCTCCGGGATTGCCGGTGATGAAGGCCATTACCCACAGGCCTTCGCGCGGGTACTGCACAAGCACTGCTTGGCGAAAGGCGTTGCCGGAAGATGAAAACAGCGTATCCGAAACCTGCTTGACGCTGAAATACAGCGAATTCACGATGGGGATGCGCCGCAAAAGGTTTTCCCACATGTCGTGCAGATAGGTGCCAACATAATTGCGCACCAGCAAACCGGTAAGGAAGATGATGCAAGTTGTCAGTATTACGCCGGAGCCGGGGATGTGAAAGCCGACCAGCGCATCCGGCCGCCAGCCAGCTGGCAGCAGCAGCAACGACTTGTCAACCGTTTCGACCACGAGCAGTAGCAACCAAGCCGTGATTGAGAGCGGTATCAGTACAAGCAGTCCGGTGACAAAATATTTTCGCATTGGCGTCGGCTATGGGGTGGTGCCCCGGCTTAGCCGCAGGGGCCGCCCATGCAGGGGCCGCCGGTCATGCCGCACATCGGCGCACCGCCAAAAGATCCGGACCCCAGGCTGCCGCTGCCGATGCCGGCGGCGGTCAACTGTTTCTTGAAGCTGGACTTGCCGCAGGATGGGCATTCCGCCAGCAGGGGGTCAGAGAGCTTTTGCAGCACATCCTGTGCAAAACCGCACTCTTCGCAAAGATAAGAATAGATAGGCATTGCAAATCCTCCAAACGCGCAAAAAACAATGGAAACCAAGGAATTATAAAGGTTTTCCGGCGGCTTTCATCCTGATGGATGGCAGCAGCGATCCGACGAGCATGCCGATCAAGCTCATCAGCACGCCGGCCAGTTGTGGCGGCCAGAAGCCGTCGGCCCCTGAGAACACCTCCATCGGAATCCAGGTTGCCAGCCCGAGCACCATCGACAGCAGGGCGCCCTGACGCGTCGCACGCTTCCAGAACAGACCGAACACCAGCGGGATGAACGCGGCCACCAGCGTCACCTTGTTGGCGTTTTCGACCATGTGATGGATGCTGGATGTTGTCATCATCGCGAAGCCGGTAATGATGATGGTAAACACCAGAACGACAATGCGCATCATTGTCAGGAACTGCTTGTCGCTCTGGTTCGGGAGCAGGCCGCGCATGATATTTTCCGAGAAGGTGACAGAGGGTGCCAGCAGAGTCGCGCTGGCGCAGCTCTTGATCGCCGACAGCAGCGCGCCGAAGAACATCACCTGCGCCAGCACCGGCATCTTGGTCATGATCAGCGTGGGCAGGATCAGTTGGGAGTCCTTGTTGATCAGGCTTTCCACCATTGCCGGATCAATCAGCAGGGCAGAATATGCGAGGAAAATCGGCACGAACGCAAAAATGAAGTACAGCACGCCGCCAAGTACCGACGCATTACGCGCGACTTTTTCACTCTTGGACGAGGCGACGCGCTGGAAAACATCCTGCTGCGGGATGGAGCCCAACATCATCGTGATCCAGGCGGCAACGAACCAGAGAAGGTCTTTCGCGGTGAACTCGGGCCAGAAATTGCTGAATTTTCCAGCCGCCGCGGCATGGTCGATGACGACGGCAGCGCCGCCGGCCATGTCCGACACTTCCCAGCCGATATACAGCATACCGATGACGATGATGATCATCTGCAGAAAATCCGTGATCGCAACGGACCACATCCCGCCCATCAAGGTGTAGATCAAAATGCTGCCGGCGCCGATTAAAATGCCGACATTGATTGAAATCGCCCCGTTCGAAAGCACATAAAAGACCAGTCCAAGAGCCTTGAGCTGTGCCGCGACCCAGCCGAGGTAGGAAATAACGATGCACAGCGTCATGATCACTTCTGCCGTGCGGCCGAAGCGGTTGCGGTAAAAGTCGCCGATCGTCATCAGGTTCATGCGATACAGAGGGCGCGCAAAAATCAGGCCGACCAGAATCAGGCACATCGATGCGCCGAACGGGTCGGAAATGATGCCCTTCATGCCATCCTTCAGGAAGGTGGCAGAGATGCCCAGCACCGTTTCTGATCCGAACCAGGTCGCGAACACCGTGGCGGTCACGACATACATCGGCAAGGATCGGCCTGCAATGGCGAAATCCTTGGAGTTGTTTACATTGCGCGCAGCATAAATGCCGATGCCGACGGAAATGACCCAGTAAAGAATGACAAACCAGATGAGCGCGCCCATAAGCACCTTACCAAAACCCGATAAAAAAGAGTGAGCATTATAACGGCAAGAGAAAGCTTGATGCCGCAATTTTCTCTGCTAAAACCGACGAGATTCTCTGTCTGCGATTGTGTATTTGTCAGATCAAAGAAAGTGGCGCAAACTGCCCCAGAGTCTGGACAGCAAAATTCCTGCCAGCAGGCCGCCGCCGACATAAACGAAGATGCCCAGCAGGCGGTTGGTGCGTCTCTGCTCTTCAAGCAGCGCCTCGATCTTGCGGTTATCCTCAGTGGGTGGGTGGGTAGCGTTTGTCAGCACCTGATGGATTAGCCGCGGCAGTTGGGGCAGGATGCTGCTGTAGCGCGGAGCTTCGGCTTTGATGCGATCAAGCAGACCGCGCCAGCCAATTTGCTGGTTCATCCAGCGTTCAAGAGAGGGTTTGGCGGTTTTCCAGAGATCAAGATCGGGGTCGAGTTGCCGCCCCAGGCCTTCCACATTGAGGAGGGTTTTTTGCAGCAAAACCAGTTGAGGCTGGATTTCGACATTAAAGCGGCGCGAGGTCTGGAACAGGCGCAGCAATACCTGACCGAAGGAAATATCCTTCAGCGGCCGGTCGAACATCGGCTCGCAGCAGGCTCGAACCGCCGCTTCCAGTTCCTCGACGCGCGTTTCCTTTGGCACCCAGCCTGATTCGATGTGAGCCTGTGCGACACGACGGTAGTCGCGCCGGAAAAAGGCGATGAAATTCTGCGCCAGATAGTCTTTGTCGAATTCGTTCAGTGTTCCGACGATGCCGAAATCAAGCGCGATGTATCGACCGAATGTGGCAGGATCGACCGATACCAGGATATTCCCCGGATGCATGTCGGCATGGAAAAAGCCATCGCGAAAGACTTGCGTCAGGAAGATCTCGACTCCGTCCTGCGACAGCTTGCTGATATCGATCCCCTTGGCTTTCAGCCGCTCGCGCTGTGAAATCGGTATGCCGTGCATCCATTCCATGACAATGACGCTGCTGGAACAATAATCCCAGTACATTTCCGGTATGAGCAGCAGGTCGGAGCCGGCAAAATTGCGGCGTAACTGGCTTGCGTTTGCCGCCTCATGCATGAGGTCCAGCTCATTGTGCAGGTGTTTGTCGAATTCGGCGACAACTTCTACCGGCTTCAGGCGACGACCGTCTGCCCAGAGCTTTTCTACCCATGCGGCGGCAAGTTGCATCAGCGCCAGATCTTCCTCGATCAGCTTCAGTACGCCAGGCCGAAGAACCTTGACGGCGACTTCGCGGCCATCTTTCAGGATGGCGAAATGTATCTGGGCAATCGATGCGGAAGCGATAGGGTCGCGCTCAAAGCGCGCAAACAGTTGGTCTGGATGGGCTCCGAGCGCCTGCGTGATTTGCAGGGTGGCCAGGTCGGAGTCAAAGGGCGGAACGCGATCTTGCAATTTCGCCAGCTCGTCAGCGATGTCTTCAGGCAGCAAGTCCCGTCGCGTCGATAGTACCTGCCCGAATTTGACAAAGATCGGGCCGAGATCTTCCAGCGCTTGACGCAGTCGTTCGCCTCGCGGTGCCGTCGTGTCACGCCAGAAAAGCAGTGCTTTAAGAAGTTTTGCAGTACGCGACGCAGAGAATCCTGCGGTCGCGAAATCGTCCAGCCCGTATCGCAAAGCGACGCAAACAATTTTGAAAAAACGAAGCAGCTTGGGCATCGTGCCGTTCCCATAAAACAGAACCGCCTTGCAAATTCCGGGTCGAAAAGAGTTCAGTCCCAAAAACAAAACCGCCCGAAGGCGGGCGGTTTTGAGTGTAACAGTTTAAGAGGCTGCGATCTATCATGATTCATTCTGTATGCCAGCCAGCACCCAGCCGCCCGGCCCGGACAGCGGACGGGTAAGGTTCCACACTTCGGCAAATTCGACGGCGGGAGCGTTCACGGATTCGCGAATGGTGCCAAAGAATTGTACGCTTGCCATCTGGTCATTGCCGACGATTTCCATGCCGAGCAATTCCGCATCCAGCGTCACGACATCGGTCACATTTTGGGTTGCGCCGCGCTCTTGCAACTGCATCCGCAGTTCGGCAAACATTTCCGCAGTCGTGAATTCGCGGATGTCGTTCACATCAGCACGATCCCAGGCGGCCTGCAAGCGGATGAAATAGGTTTTTGCGCTGCGCAGGAAGCCCGGCACATCGAAGTCGGCAGGAACGCCATACGGCACATAAGCGGTGGCCGGTTGCGGATCGAGGCGTGAACCGATCTCAGGTGTGCCGCCACCCGGATAGCTGCCCGGGTATCCTCCGGCGTACGCCATCGGTTGGGCTGCTTCCTTCTTGCGGGTAACCATCCGGTAAATGAACATGGCGATAAACGCAAATAGCCCGACCATCAGTAGCATGCTGATTATGCTCGCCATGCCACCACCAATACCCATGGACGACAGGAGCGCGCCCAGACCAAGGCCGAGCAGAGCACCGCCGAGGATGCCCTTCCACATGCTTGGTTTAGGTGCAGGAGCGGCTGGCGCGGCAGCGGGCGCCGCCGCCGCCGGTTTTGCAGCCTGTTGCTGCATCGGCGCTTGTTTGGCAGCCGTTGGCGACTGCTTGCCGATTGTGCCGCCACCGCCGAGTCGCTTGGCATGCACTTCAGACAAGCCCAAGGTCATCGCGGTAACTACGGCCATTAGTGCAATAATAATTTTTTTCATGAGCACCCTTTTAAGAAAATCAGATTTTGATCCCGGTGTGCAAGGCAGCCACGCCGACGGTCAGATTAAAGTATTCGACAACTTCGAATCCAGCATTATGCATCATTTTTTTCAGTGTTTCCTGATCGGGATGCATGCGAATCGACTCAGCCAGATATTGGTAGCTGTCAGCATCGTCGGCAACCTGCTTCCCGAGCCAGGGCAATACCGAAAACGAGAACGCATCATACGGCTTTTGCAACGGTTCCCATACCTTTGAAAATTCCAGCACGAGAACTTTCCCGCCAGATTTCAGCACCCGGCGCATTTCTGCCAGCGCAACTTCCTTGTGTGTCATGTTGCGCAGGCCAAACGCGACGGTCACGCGGTCAAAATAATTGTCGGGAAACGGCAATTTCTCCGCATCGCAAACAATGATAGGGGCGATGAAGCCTTTATTCAAGAGCTTGTCGCGCCCGACAAGCAGCATCGACTCGTTGATGTCCGTCAGCCAGACCTGTCCGGCTGGCCCTGCCTGTTTTGCAAAAGCACTGGTCAGATCGCCGGTGCCACCGGCGATGTCGAGTACGCGAAAGCCTGGGCGCACGCCGGCCTGCGCAATCGTGAAAGCCTTCCATGCGCGGTGCAGTCCGGCTGACATCAGATCGTTCATCAGGTCGTATTTGGTCGCGACCGAATCAAACACGCCGGCTACGCGGTGCGCCTTCTCTTCCTCGGCAACGGTTTCGAATCCGAAATGTGTTTCCTTGTTCATGCCTTGCTCAATTCCTCAACGATCATTGCGCGCAATTGCGGCAGCCTCGCCTTGCGCGCGGCCAGCGATTTGTGCGCACTGTCACGGTTTGCCACTGCCCAGACCGGCGCGGGAAAGTGCGTGTCATCGGCAAAGCGCGGGATGATGTGCCAGTGCAAGTGCGGCACCACATTGCCCAGACTTGCGAGGTTGATTTTAGCCGGGCGCATCGCGATGCGCATGGCAGCCTCGACTTGCAGCACCACGCCCATCAGTTCAGCGCGGTCAGAAAATGACAGGTCGGTCATTTCCTTGACATGACGGTTCCAGATCACGCGGCAGAAACCGGGATAGCTGGCGTCATCAACCAGCACGACACGCAAGGAATGGTTCCGGAAAATGACTTCGCCGCCGTCTTGTTCACACAGTTCGCAGTGTTTGTTAAGCATTGGTATTGATGAACCATCAGTTAAATTATGCGGGAACCGGAGTCATTTTTGCGGCGAGAAAAATCGGGGTCAAAGTCAAATAATTATTAAAGGCAGAGTAATGTCAGTTGCGCGAATAAAATGCGGACCCCAATAATCACCCTACCCATCCGGCAATCTGGCGCCAGATGTGATCGGGCACATACAGCAGCACCCAGGTCATGAGCACATAGCGCAGGAATTTGCCTGCGGCCATGTAGCACACGCAAGGCCAGAACGGCAGCTTAAGCCATCCGCCTAGCGTGCTGATGGGGTCTCCCACGCCGGGCAGCCAGGTCATGAACATAGCCTTCGGCCCGAAGCGTTCCAGCCAGCCGAACCAGTGGGTTTTCTTTTCCTTGGCAAACGCTTCATGCGCGCCGTAGCCTATCCAGTAGTTGATGACGCCGCCGAGCGTGTTTCCAATGGTTGCAACGGCTATCACTGGCCAGAACAGGTCGAGGTCCGCCTTGACGACGGCGAATACGGCTGGCTCCGAACCCATGGGCAAAAGCGTTGCAGAAATGAGGCTGATGAAGAATACCGAAGTCAACCCAACCTGCGGAATTGCCAGCCAGCCAAGCAGCCAGAGGACTGCGGATTCGATCATGTTGTTTTCGTACCATTATGGAAAGAGTTGTCCATTATAATGACTCTCTTGGTATCGCAGGAAAATCGGGGTCAGCGTAATTTTTGCCTTGCGAAAATAAACTGCCGACCCCGTTTTCCTTTAGCGCCTCCATGACCAACGAGGACAAAGGCTGCATTTTTATGACCGATTACCTGAAAAAGATCCTGACCGCACGCGTTTACGATGTCGCGGAAGAATCGCCGCTCGATTATGCGCCGTTGCTGTCAGCCCGGCTGGGCAATTCTCTGCTGCTCAAACGCGAGGATATGCAAAGTGTGTTCAGCTTCAAGTTGCGCGGTGCCTACAACAAGATGGCGCACATTAAGTCGGAGCAGTTGAAGCGCGGCGTGATTTGCGCTTCGGCCGGCAATCATGCCCAGGGCGTTGCGCTGGCTGCCAGCCGCCTCGGCTGCAAGGCGATGATTGTGATGCCGGTGACCACGCCGCCGCTGAAAGTCGATGCGGTGCGCGCGCGTGGCCGCGAAGTTGTGCTGTTCGGGGACTCGTTCACGGATGCTTACAGCCACGC
>CAZAWA010000089.1:0-8045 GCA_964488675.1 uncultured Oxalobacter sp.
CCTGCTGCACATCACCGACCTCGCATGGCGTCGTGTCCGCCACCCGTCGGAAGTGCTCACCGTCGGCCAGGAAGTCACTGCCAAAGTCCTCAAGTACGATCAGGAGAAAAATCGCGTCTCGCTGGGTGTCAAGCAGTTGGGCGACGACCCCTGGTCTGGCCTGTCGCGCCGCTATCCGCAAGGCACTCGCCTGTTCGGCAAGGTCACGAATCTGACTGACTACGGCGCGTTCGTGGAAGTCGAGCAAGGAATCGAAGGCCTGGTGCATGTGTCCGAAATGGATTGGACCAACAAGAACATCGCGCCGAACAAGGCGGTCAAGCTGGGCGAAGAAGTCGAAGTCATGGTTCTGGAAATCGACGAGGAGCGCCGCCGTATCAGTCTGGGCATGAAGCAGTGCAAGCCAAATCCGTGGGAAGACTTTGCCCTGTCGCACAAGAAAGGGGACAAGGTTCGCGGCGCCATCAAGTCGATCACCGACTTCGGCGTCTTCATCGGCCTGCCGGGCAACATCGACGGCCTGGTGCACCTGTCCGATCTGTCCTGGACGGAAGCCGGCGAAGAAGCGGTCCGCAACTTCAAGAAAGGCGACGAACTGGATGCCATTGTGCTGGCCATCGATGTCGAGCGCGAGCGCGTCTCTCTGGGTGTCAAGCAGATGGAAGGCGATCCGTTCAACAACTTTATCGCCATGAACGACAAGGGCGCGCTGCTTTCAGGCGTCGTCAAGTCGGTCGAACCCAAGGGCGCCGTAATCCAGTTGTCCGACGAAGTTGAAGGCTATCTGCGCGCTTCCGAAATCTCCCGTGACCGCGTGGAAGATGCCGGCACCCATCTGAAAGTGGGCGACAAAGTGGAAGTGATGGTCATCAACATCGACCGCAAGTCGCGTGGCATTCAGTTGTCCGTCAAGGCCAAGGATCAGGTTGAAACACAGGAAGCCATGCAGAAAATGACAACCGAAGCCGGTGCAGCCGCTTCTGGCATGACCAGCCTGGGCGCACTGCTTAAAGCGAAGTTCGACAACAAGAACTGAACCGGACGGAGCGGCTCATGACAAAGTCGGAACTGATTGCACGGCTGGCTGAAAATTACTCTCAGCTGGTCGCCAAGGACGCCGAGTTTGCGGTCAAAACCATTCTGGATGCGATGACTAATGCGCTTGCAAACGGTCAGCGCATCGAGATCCGTGGGTTCGGCAGCTTTGCACTGAATGTTCGCCCGCCGCGAATCGGGCGCAATCCGAAATCCGGCGACAAGGTGATGGTGCAGGAAAAGCGCGTGCCGCACTTCAAGCCGGGCAAGGAATTGCGCGAAAAAGTGGATATGGCCGCAGGCCGCCCAATCGCCGGTTGAGAATCATGATGTAGCTATCAATGCGTGCGCTTTGACAGAAAAGGCATCTTCGGATGCCTTTTTTTTCGCGTACAATACTTGACAACTTGTTGCAAAACCAACTGAAAGCAGTCTATGAAACTTGTTGCCAGGATCTTCGCGGCAATCCTGTTTATCCTGTTCTTCGGCTTCGCGCTGAAAAACGCGCATGAGGTCACACTGCGCTTTTTTCTGAACAGTGAATGGCATACGCCGCTCGCCCTCCTGTTGCTGGCTTTTTTCGCGGGCGGTGCGGTACTGGGCGTGCTGGCATTGACGCCTACCGTTTTCCGCAAACGGCGAGAGTTGAACAAGTGCCGAACAGCCCTGGCGGCAATGCAGAGGGATGGGCAACAAGCGGCCCCAACCCCCGTTACGCAAACGGATCGTGTTGCGAACAAGTAAGCTCTCCTTCGAAATTTTACTCACTTTTTTTATGGCAATTCCCCGGCATGGACTTTGAAATCTGGTGGCTGTTCATCATCCCACTTTTTTTTGCGCTTGGATGGGTGGCGGCTCGGATCGACATCAAGCAGCTGCTGTCCGAATCGCGCAGCCTGCCGCACAGCTATTTCAAGGGCCTGAATTTTCTCTTGAACGAACAGCCAGACAAGGCCATCGATTCCTTCATCGAAATCGTCAAGCTTGATCCTGAAACGGCCGAGTTGCATTTTGCGCTGGGCAGCCTGTTTTGCCGCCGCGGTGAAATCGAACGCGCTATCCGGGTACATCAGAACCTGCTGTCGCGACCCGACCTGCCTCGTGAGCAAAAAGAGCTTGCAATATATGAACTCGGAAATGATTACCTGATGGCCGGACTGTTCGACCGTGCCGAAGAAACCTTCAACAGTCTGGTGGACACGCAGTACGGGCCGCGTGCGCGCCGCGCGCTGCTGGAAATCTACCAGCGCGTCAAGGAATGGCAACGCGCAATCGATGCAGCACAGGCATTGCAGGATTCGGGCGCTGGCGGAAGACAAAAGGAAATTGCCCAGTTCTACTGCGAACTGGCGCAGGATGACTTGCTCAAGTCCGACTATCCGGCCGCGATTTTGCTGCTAAAAAAGGCCCTGTCGGCTGATGGCATGAGCGTCAGGGCCAGCATCCTGACAGGAGACGCGCTGCTCGCCAAGGGCGATACCGAAGGAGCCATCCTGGCCTGGCGCCGCATTGAGCGACAGAGCATGCCGCATGTGGCGCTGGTAGCGCAAAGACTGACGGATGCCTATCATGCGCTCGGCCGGCCACAAGAAGGATTGAACCTGCTCAAGTCTTATTTGTCCGAAGCGCCCTCGATAGATTTGCTGGATGTCGTTTTCAAGACGCTCCTTGAACTCGAGGGCATCGACACAGCTTACCAACTGGTCATTGCCGAATTGCGGCGCACCCCAACCCTTCTCGGCCTGGATAAATTGATCGAGGCGCGAATGATGTCAGCCCCGGCCGAAACCCGCCCCGAACTGTCCATGGTCAAGGATCTGGTGCACAGCTATGCAATTAAACTGGCGCGCTACCAGTGCAGCCAGTGCGGTTTCAAGGCGCGCCAGTTCTATTGGCAGTGCCCAGGTTGCAACCAGTGGGAGACCTACCCGCCGCGGCGCACTGAAGAGCTAAGCGTCATGAATTGATTGCACACGGATCTATCCCATGGCTCCCAGACTCATCGAGACCACCCCTTCCGCTTACAGCTACCCCCTGCTGATCAAGCAATTGCTGCTGACGCCGATGGCGCATTCGCCAGATCAGGAAATTGTGCACGCCGATATTTCGCGTTACACCTACGGTTCGTTGCGAGATCGCATTGGCCGGCTTGCCAGCGGCCTTGGTGAGTTGGGCGTTGAACCCGGTCAGACCGTGGCCATCATGGACTGGGACACCCCGCGCTATCTGGAGTGCTATTTCGCTATCCCGATGATGGGCGCCATCATGCAGATGGTCAATATCAAGCTCTCTCCGGATCAAATCCTCTACACGCTCAATCACGCGCAAGCGGATGTTTTGCTGGTTAACGCCGAATTTCTTCCGCTTCTGGAATCATTTTCCGATCAACTTGAAACGGTTCGCACATTCATCCTGCTCACCGACGACCCCGCGCCTCCCGCAAGCAGATTATCCTTCTCCGCAGAATATGAAGGCCTGCTGGCGAATGCTTCTCCCAGTTTTCACTTCCGCGATTTTGACGAAAACACCTGCGCCACCGTCTTTTACACCACAGGAACCACCGGCAACCCCAAAGGCGTCAATTTCAGCCACCGTCAACTGGTGTTGCACACACTTGGAACGGCAGTAGCGCTCGGAAGCGCCAGCTTCCAGGGACAGTTGCGCCGCGACGATGTCTACATGCCACTAACGCCGATGTTTCATGTCCACGCCTGGGGCTTGCCCTACATTGCCACCATGCTGGGGTTAAAGCAGGTCTACCCAGGCGCCTATCATCCGGAACGGCTGTGCCGACTTATCCGGACGGAAAAAGTGACCTTTTCCCACTGCGTGCCAACAGTGCTGCACCTGATTCTGAACCACTCTCAAAGCGACGAAACCGACTTGAGCGCTCTGAAACTTGTCATCGGCGGCTCGGCTCTTCCTCCATCCATGGCCATGGCGGCGCAAAGGCGCGGCATCGATGTGTTTGGCGGCTACGGCCTGTCCGAAACCTGCCCCATCCTGACCATCGCCCACCTCAGCGCAATAAATGCCGCTGCATCGCCGGAAGACCAGACTGCGCTACGGGCAAAAGCCGGAATCCCGATTCCTCTGGTCGAAGTGCGCATTGTGGATGAAAACATGGACGACCTGCCGCGCGACGGAAAATCCGTAGGTGAAGTCATCGTGCGATCGCCCTGGCTGACGCAGGCTTACCTCAATGATCAGGAAGCTTCGGAAACACTCTGGGAAGGCGGTTACCTGCATACAGGCGACATTGGGCACATCGACGAGAATGGCTATCTGCAAGTAACCGATCGCGCCAAGGATGTCATCAAGACGGCGGGTGAATGGACCTCCTCGCTCCAGCTGGAAAGCGTTCTGCTTGAACACCCGGCGGTGCATGAAGTCGCCGTCGTCGCCGATAGCGATGAGAAGTGGGGGGAACGCCCTGTTGCGCTGGTGCACCTGAAGCCCGAGCACCAGGGGGCAATCAGTGAATCGGCTCTGAGAAAGCATGTCGCACGACACGCGGACAAGGGCGGTCTGTCGCGTTTTGCCATGCTGGTTGACATCGTTTTCGTCGATGCCCTGCTCAAAACCAGCGTCGGCAAGAACAACAAACGCGAAATGCGCAACCAGTTCAGCGCCTTCCGCCAGGGCGGCGGAGGCAAACGCGGCCCTTTCAAGTTCTCGCAAGGCTGACCCCGTGCCAATCAGACGACTGCTTGTCCTGGTTGCCCTGCTTGCCTGCTTCCGCATCGCCAGCGCCCGCGTCGATGTCAATAGTGCGGATCAGGCCGCGCTGGACGGCATCAAGGGTCTCGGGCCCACCACCTCGAAAGCCATCCTTGCTGAACGCCATACAAACGGAAAGTTCAGGGACTGGGCTGATTTCGAGAACCGGGTTCGCGGCATCGGGAAGAAAAAATCTGCCCAGCTGTCGCGCGCCGGCCTCACTGTCAGCGGGAAGAGCAAACCCGGCGCGCTGCCAACCCGCAACGACAATAAAGGACCCGGTTCCTCCACGATTACTGGCAACTCCCATTACAATGGGCGTTTCTAGAATGATGCCCCGACGCCATGTCCTATCCGACCATTGAACAAACCATCGGCAATACCCCGCTGGTTCAGCTTATGCGCATCCCGGGTGAGGATGCCGTGCGCCGCAACAACATCATCCTGGGCAAGATGGAAGGCAACAATCCGGCAGGCTCTGTCAAGGATCGACCGGCGATGGCCATGATCGCCGGTGCGGAAAGTCGCGGCCAAATCAGGCCTGGCGATACCCTGATCGAGGCGACCAGCGGCAACACCGGCATTGGCCTGGCAATGGCAGCCAAGCTTAGGGGCTACAGAATGATTCTGCTGATGCCTGAAAACCTCAGCGTCGAACGGCGCCAGAGCATGGCGGCATATGGCGCACAAATCATCCTGACGCCGAAAACCGGCGGCATGGAATATGCGCGCGATCTGGCGGAACAGATGCAAAGAGATGGGCAAGGCATCGTGCTCGACCAGTTTGCCAACCCGGATAATTCGCGCGCGCACTATGAGACTACCGGCCCGGAAATCTGGCGTGACACAAGCGGGCGCATCACCCATTTCGTCAGCGCCATGGGCACCACCGGCACCATCATGGGCGTGTCGCAATTCCTCAAGGAACAAAACCCCGCCATCCAGATCATCGGCGCGCAACCGGACGACGAGTCGCAAATTCCCGGCATTCGCAAATGGCCGGATGCCTACCTGCCGAAAATCTTTGATCGCTCGAGGGTCGACCGCGTTGAAGAGGTCAGTCAGGCCTCAGCCGAATACATGGCCAGGCGCATGGCTTCGGAGGAAGGCGTTTTTTGCGGTATCTCCGCTGCAGGGGCCTGTGAAATTGCGTTGCGCATTTCTGCCCAGACGGAGAATGCCACCATCGTCTTTGTGGTTTGCGACCGTGGCGATCGTTATCTCTCAACGGGCCTCTTTCCCGCCTGAAGGCAGCGGGCATCGAATAAAAACTGCTAGAATGGGCTGAGCGCGCCGTTCGCACACAGCCTGGCGCACCTGGTGCCTGCCTGAGAAGCCCATTTTTCGACAATGACGCCATGCCCATCCCTGATCTGAATTTATCCAACCATTTCCTGATCGCGATGCCATCCATGCTCGACCCTGTTTTCGGCGGCGCGGTCGTGTATCTCTGCGAGCACAATGAGCGCGGCGCACTCGGCATGGTGATCAACAAGCCGACCGACATCACGATGAGCGACCTCTTTTCCCGCCTTGACCTCCAGGCGGAAATCGCACCCTTCGCCGAAAATCCGGTCATGTTCGGCGGCCCGGTTCAGGACGATCGTGGCTTCGTGCTCCACTCGCCACTGGGGCAGTTTTCATCGATGCTGAAGGTAACCGACGACATCGCCTTCACGACATCAAGAGATGTACTCGAAGCGGTTGCTTCCGGGCGCGGACCCCATCGCTTGCTGGTCAGCATCGGCTATTCGGGCTGGGGCGCCGGACAACTGGAGGAAGAAATCGGCCAGAACGGCTGGCTGACGGTTGCAGCCGATCCAGCCGTCATTTTCGATCTGCCCGTCAACGAGCGCTATACGGCCGCCATCAAACTGCTGGGAATCAACCCCGCCATGCTCGCTGCGGGAGCGGGGCATGCGTAAATTCCCGCTGCGCCTGGCTAGAGTGGTGGCGTGAAGGAGGAGGTGGTGCTGGCATTTGACTTCGGGTTGAAGCGCATTGGCGTCGCCGTTGGCAACACGCTCCTGAAGCAGGCGCAACCGCTCACCATCATCCGCGCAGAAAGCAACGATGCCCGATTTTCCGCACTGGGCGCGCTGATTGAAGAATGGAAGCCGGGGCGGTGCATCGTCGGCCTCCCCCTCCACCCTGACGGCGCCGAACACGAGATGACCGCCCGTTGCCGCCGCTTTGCGAACCAGTTGCATGGCCGCTTCGGGGTTGATACAGTGCTGGTGGATGAAAGATATTCTTCAGCAGTTCTGACCGAGAAACGCGGCGAGGCCATCGACGATCAGTCCGCCGCCCTAATCCTCCAACAATATTTCAATGAAAAAAAACTCCCCTGAACTTGATGCGGAAGCGCTGTACAAAACGCTTGCTGCACAAATCAAGACGGCGCTGAAATCCATGACCGGCATCGCCATTGTCGGCATTCATTCCGGCGGCGCCTGGCTGGCAGAACGACTGGCGGCCGACCTGGGGCTGGAGGATCGTCTGGGCTTTGTGGATCCATCCTTTTATCGCGACGATTATGCCGAGCGGGGATTGCGGCCCGATGTCAAACCCTCTCAGATTCCATTCGAAGTAAGCGGCGCAACCATCCTGCTGGTGGACGATGTGCTGTATACCGGACGAACCACCCGCGCAGCAATCAATGAGCTATTTGACTACGGGCGGCCAGAAAAAATCATGCTGGCCGCGCTGGTCGATCGTGGTGAGCGCGAACTGCCAATTGCCGCCGATTTCGTTGCGCAACACGCGTCGGTCAAGGCCAGCCAGTCCATCGTCCTGCATCGGGCCAGCGATGGTAAATTCTCCCTGACGGTGGAACATGCGTAATCCCCAACTCAACTCGCACGGCGAACTGCAGCACCTGCTGACCATAGAGGGCCTGCCCAGAGAGGTTCTGACCCACATCCTCGACACGGCGGCTTCATTCGTGAATGTCTCCGATCGCGAAGTGAAGAAAGTGCCACTGATGCGCGGAAAAAGTGTGTTCAACCTGTTTTTCGAGAACTCCACCCGCACCCGCACCACTTTTGAAATCGCCGCCAAACGCCTGTCAGCGGATGTCATCAACCTGAACATCTCGGCGTCCAGCGCCAGCAAGGGCGAATCGCTGCTCGACACGATTGACAATCTGACCGCAATGCATGCCGACATGTTTGTGGTGCGCCATTCGCAGTCCGGCGCACCCTTTCTGATTGCCAAGCACCTGCTCGATACCGGACAACGTCATGTGCGCGTAGTCAATGCCGGCGACGGTCGCCATGCGCACCCAACGC
>CAZAWA010000090.1:0-5069 GCA_964488675.1 uncultured Oxalobacter sp.
GGATGGCGATGGTGTCCTCCACGCTGGGCTCGCCCACCTGCACTTTCTGGAAGCGCCGCTCGAGCGCGGCGTCCTTCTCCACGTACTTGCGGTATTCGTCCAGCGTGGTCGCGCCGATGCAGTGCAGTTCGCCCCGCGCCAGCGCCGGTTTGAGCATATTGCCAGCATCCATCGAGCCTTCGGTCTTGCCCGCACCGACCATGGTGTGCAGCTCGTCGATGAAGACGATGGTCTGGCCCTGGTCCTGCGCCAGTTCCTTCAGCACCGCTTTCAGGCGCTCCTCGAATTCGCCGCGGTACTTGGTGCCGGCGAGCAGCGCCGCCATGTCGAGCGAGAGCACGCGCTTGCCCTTGAGGGTTTCAGGCACTTCGCCGTTGACGATGCGCTGCGCCAGGCCCTCGACGATGGCGGTCTTGCCAACACCGGGCTCGCCAATCAGCACCGGGTTGTTTTTCGAGCGGCGCTGCAATATCTGGATGGCCCGGCGAATTTCGTCATCGCGCCAGATCACCGGGTCAAGCTTGCCAATACGCGCCCGTTCGGTCAGATCCATCGTGTATTTCTTCAGCGCCTCGCGCTGGCCTTCCGCCTCTGCCGAATCCACCTTTGCACCACCGCGCACGGCGGTGATGGCCGCTTCCAGCGACTTGCGCGTGAGGCCGTTTTCCTTCGCCAGCCGCCCAGCTTCGGACTTGTCGTCCACCAGCGCCATCAGGATCATTTCGCTGGCAATGAACTGGTCGCCGCGCTTCTGCGACTCCTTGTCGGCCATATTCAGCAGCGACATCAGCTCGCGCCCGACCTGCACATCGCCGCCGGTGCCGGACACCTTGGGCATGCGGTTGAAAGCCGTCTTGAGCGCTGCCGCCAGCCCGGCCACATTCACACCCGCGCGCTGCAGCAGCGAGCTTGTGCCGCCGTCATCCTGCTGCAGCAGCGCCGCCAGCAAGTGCACCGATTCAATGTACTGGTTGTCATTGCCGACCGCCAGGCTGCGCGCATCGCTCAGCGCTTCCTGCAGTTTTGTCGTCAGTTTGTCTTGTCGCATGGCTTGCTCCGAAAATCATATTGAAGTGCAAATTGGGGTGAAGTGCCCTTTTTCAAGCGATTATGAGGAGTGCCGACACCGGGCGGATAGACATAGGTCAAGGCGGCGCCATTCATCCAGCGCCCCACCCTTCCCTCTGCCAGCGGGAAGGAATGCATCGCCAGTGCGAAGCGCTAATAACGCGTCGCGTTATTAGTTGGCTAAAATGGCCGGTTCTGGTCATTAATTGCCGACAAATGACCGTATTTGCCCAAATAATAGGCAGTTGCAACCTCTGAAAACACCGTTTTTGCTGGAGTATATGGCTAAACCATCACGATCACCATTGCTGACGCGCCGAATAAATATTACTACCCATGAGTATAGGTTTTCAGGATGCCAGCGAACGGTACAGCGCAAATCCCAGAATGCAACACAGCGTCGAGCCGACCAGGTGCGCTGCCGAATGGCCGAACGCCCACAGGTACTCGCCGCGCTGCAGCAGGATCATCGACTCGGCTGAGAAGGTGGAAAAAGTCGTCAGCGCGCCGAGAAAACCGGTGATGACCAGCAAACGCCATTCCGGAGCCAGGCCGGGATACGCGTTGAAGAAGGCGAGTGACACGCCGATGACGAAACCGCCGCCAAGGTTGGCGACCATCGTGCCAAGCGGCAAGTGGCTGTGTACCGGGTTCATGAGCACGCTCAGCCCCCAGCGCAGCCAAGCGCCCAGAACCGCCCCGATGCCTACCGCGACAAAACTCATTCCGATTTCCCCCTGCCCCCGTCGCGTTGCCAGCGCGCCATGGCCTCATCGTCCGACACCCGCGCATCGACCCAGCGCGCGCCTTGTGGCGTTTGCTCTTTCTTCCAGAACGGCGCGGCGGTTTTCAGGTAATCCATCATGAACTCGCAGGCGGCAAAGGCTTCGCGCCGGTGCATGGCCGCCACCGCAACCAGCACGATCTGATCCGTCGGCTTCAACGGCCCGACCCGGTGAATCACCCGCGCGCCGATGAAGTCCCAGCGCTTGTGCGCCTCGGCAATGATAGCCGCCAGCGACTGCTCTGTCATGCCGGGATAGTGTTCGAGTTCCATTTCCGCCACAGCCGCGCCTTGATTCACATCGCGCACGGTGCCGACAAAGCTGGCGATCGCGCCGACTTTCGGGTTGCCTGCGCGCAGCGCCGCCACCTCGGTTGAGAGATCAAAATCTTCGGTCTGGATGCGGGCGGACATGAATCTTCGTAGCTGAATGAGAAGGATCGCGTAATGGTAGCACCATCATTCCTGACGAACAGCCAGCCGCCAAAGCGTCGTCACCTCAGCCGCGCGCGCGGCATGCAGCAGATCGGTGGCGTCGGAAGCTTTGGGATGCATCGGTTTGGCGTCCAGCCGCCCGACTACCTGCAACCCGGCGTTTTCGATCAGGGATGGCAATTCCTCTCGCGAACGCAAGCCCAGTCGTTCGGCAAAATCCGAAAGAATCAGCCAGCCTTCGCCGTCCGGGGTCAGATGCGATGCCAAGCCACCGAGAAAACCGCGCAGCATGGCGCCTTCATGGTCGTATACCGTGCGCTCAATGGTGCAACTCGGGCGCGCCGGAACCCAGGGCGGGTTGCAGACGATCAGTGGCGCACGCCCCCCGGGAAACAGATCCGCCTGAACTACTTCGATTTGTCCGCGCAAACCGAGCCGTTCGACATTTTCCGCTGCGCACGCCAGCGCGCGCGGATCGTTATCCGTGGCGACAATCCTTTTGACGCCGCGCCTAGCCAGCAGTGCCGCCAGCACGCCCGTGCCGACGCCGATGTCAAACGCGAGTTCCTTCGATGGCAGGGGCGCATCAGCCACAAGCTGCAGGTATTCGCCGCGCACCGGCGAGAACACGCCATAGTGCGGATGAATACGCGCGCCCAGTGCGGGAACGGACACGCCTTTCTTGCGCCATTCGCGTGCGCCGATCAAACCGAGAATTTCGCGCAAGGAAACCACCGATGCTTCATCAGAAGCGCCGTAAGCCTCCTCGCATGCCTGACGCACATCCGGTGCGCGCCGCAACGGAATCGTGTAATCGGCATTAAGCGGCACGAGCAACGAGGACAGCGTGCGTGCGCGCTGCGATTGCGCCTGACGGTGCTGGTGGAAAGCCTCGCCCGGGGAAGGCGGCGGAGCCGTCGTCTTGCGCGGTGTTCGACGGACGCGTTCTGTGCGACGCGCCATCGCGGTCAGCAACTGACGCGCGTTCTGATAGTCGCCGCGCCACAGCAGAGCCGCGCCTTCGCTGGCCAGACGAAACGCGGAATCCGCCGTCATCCGGTCATCTGCAATGACAACTCGTTTTGGTGGCGGCATGTCCCGTTCCGAGCGCCAGCGGGCGGTGCGCGTTTCGCCGGATTCTTCCCATGCAATACTTGGATGGGTGCTCATTGAATTCCATTCTCGGTTATAGAAATTACCCATTTCGCCCGACAATCATATTTGGGGTCAGCGTAAATTCGCTGCGCGAAATAAAACTGCTGACCCCAAATATTGCCTTCACTCCGAACCGATATATTCCAATTCAAAATCATCCGTGGCGCAACGGTGAGCCGCAGACAGTACGAAGAGTACGGCAAGGCGAAGCTAACAAAGCTACGGGTGATTTTGGATGAAATCACCCCCCGGTAACGGGAGGGAAAAAGGCGACCTCGCAACCCTCCTCGATCAGTGTATCTGGATCGGTCATGTTCTGGTTGTACGCCATGCGCAGCGATTTGCCTTCCGCCAGCGCCTCGGCCCACTTGCCGCCGCGCGCGATCAAAAACCGACGAACATCGCCTACGGTCTTCACCTCATCGGGCAGCGACACCTCTTCAGTAGCAATGCCGAGGGTTTCACGCACGCTCGCAAAAAAACGGAGTTCGATATTCATTTCGGTATACCCATCCTAGTAAAGCAGTTCGCGAAAAGGCAGGAAACGGACGATGTCGCCCCGCACTATGGTCTGGTTCGGCGGATTGTCGATCAGTCCGTCCGCCCAGGTGGTCGAGGTCAGCACGCCGGAACCCTGATTGTGGAACAGGTCGAGGCCGCCTTCTGCGTTGATGCGCGCACGCAGGAATTCGTTGCGCCGATCGCCTTTTGACAGCACGAAATCGGCGCGCATCAAGTAAGCCTTGGGCGCAACATCCTGCACACCTTGCAGGCGCAGGATGAAGGGCTTGATGAACAAGGCGAAACCAATCAGAACCGACACCGGATTGCCGGGCAGGCCGATGAAATGGGCGATACCGCCATCGCTCGCCGTGCGGTTGACCTCGCCCCGCCTGACTTCACCAAAAACCAGCGGCTTGCCGGGCTTGATAGCCAATTGCCACATGTTCACCTGGCCTTCTGCGTCGAGCGCCGGCCTGATGTGGTCTTCTTCGCCGACCGAAACGCCGCCGGAGGTGATGATCAAATCGTTATCCTGCGCCGCACGCACCAGCGTGACACGAGTCGCCTCCAGCGTATCGGGCACGATGCCCAGATCGGCGATCCCGCAACCGAGGTTTTCCAGCAGACCGCGCAAAGTGAAGCGGTTGGAATTGTAGATTGCGCCCGGCTTGAGTATCTCGCCCGGCATCGCCAGTTCGTCGCCGGTGGAAAACACCGCGACCCGCAGACGGCGCACCACCGGCAATTCTGCCAGTCCGACTGACGCCGCCAGACCCATCTCTTGCGGACGCAGGCGCGTGCCTGCCGGCAAAATCTCGCTGCCTTTCCTGATATCTTCGCCCGCACGGCGCACCCACTCGCCCGATGCAGGCTTGTACTTGATCGTGACCCTGTCACCTTCAGCTTCGCAATCTTCCTGCATCACCACCGCGTCCGCACCCGGCGGAATCATCGCGCCAGTGAAGATGCGCGCTGCGGTTCCTGGCTGCAACGCCTGTGGTACCTGACCGGCGGGTATGCGCTGCGAAACTTTGAATGATGCCGCCCCACTGGCGCATTCGGCAGAGCGCACCGCGTAGCCATCGCGTTCTGAATTATCGGCTGATGGCACATCGAGCTGCGA
>CAZAWA010000090.1:5169-7966 GCA_964488675.1 uncultured Oxalobacter sp.
GCATCAGTGCCGAGCGCTTCCCGAATGGTCTCGTTGAACTTGGCGGGCAGTGCGGTTTCCAGCACGATCATCGGGATGCCGGCACGCACGCGCTCGCGCGCGACCTTCACGCCGTCGGCGGTATGCGTGTCGATCATCACGCCGTGCTTCTGGTATACATCGCGGATCGTGTTGAGGCGATCTTTGTGCACGGACTTGCCGGACTCGAAGCCAAAGCGCGAAACTCTTGCGAACTCGCCACCATCACTGCCCTGCTTTCCGGACAGATCGAAGCCGCCATGCGTGTCGATCCGGTGGAATAGTTCACACACGCGGTCGCCGTCGCGCCCGACCAGATCGTAGATGAACCGTTCGAAATTGGACGCCTTCGAAATATCCATCGACGGACTGCTGGTGTGATAAGTCTCGGCAGACTTTCGCACCCGGTACACGCCGGTGCGAAAGAATTCGTCGAGAACATCGTTTTCGTTCGTCGCCACCACCAGCCGGTCAATCGGCAGGCCCATCATGCGCGCGATGTGACCCGCGCAGATGTTGCCGAAATTTCCGGAAGGCACAGTAAACGACACCTTCTGCTCGTTGGAAGTTGTCGCCGACAGATAGCCGCGGAAGTAGTACACCACCTGCGCCACCACGCGCGCCCAGTTGATCGAGTTGACCGTGCCAATTTTCTGCTTCGCCTTGAATTCCAGATCATTCGACGCCGCCTTGACCATGTCCTGACAGTCGTCGAACACGCCTTCGACCGCGATGTTATAAATATTCGGGTCTTGCAGGCTGAACATTTGCGCAGACTGGAACGCGCTCATCTTCTTGTGTGGCGACAGCATGAATACGCGGATGCCCTTCTTGCCGCGCATGGCATATTCGGCCGAGCTGCCAGTATCGCCCGAGGTCGCGCCAAAGATGTTGAGTTCTGCATTCTGTTTGGCAAGCGCATACTCGAACAGGTTGCCTAGCAGCTGCATCGCCATGTCCTTGAATGCCAGCGTTGGGCCGTTGGACAGCGCCTGCAGGAGCAACTTTTTGTCGCCATTCTGCTCCAGAAAATGCAACGGCGTAATCTGTTGCGCATCCTCAGGCGTGCGCGCATTGCGGTAGACTTCCGGCGTATAGGTCTTGCTGGTCAGCGCCTTCAAATCTGCATCGGGCATGTCATCGGCAAATTTCCTGAGGATTTCATACGCCAGATCCGCGTACGACAGCTTGCGCCACGCATCGAGTTCCGCGCCCGTCACCTGCGGATATTCGACCGGCAGGTACAGGCCGCCGTCCGGCGCAAGGCCTTCGAGCAGGATTTCCGAAAAGGAACGCGGTGCGGCATTGCTGCCCTTGCCCGCGCGAGTGGAAACATATTGCATAAGATGAGAAGACTGGCGGTGTAAAAGCAGGATTTTACCTGCATTCACAAGGGATTGCGCCTGCCAGGGCGAATCCCGTGGATATGCCAGTCGTTGCGTGCGATAATTCTCGTATCCCTCGTGACCACATACCAAGCCATGACCCTCAAAGTCGCCATCGCGCAGATGAACAGCACTGTCGGCGATTTCGCTGGCAACCGTGCCAAAATTGTCGAATTCGCCCGCCGCGCCGCCGCGCAGGGCGCCGATATCGTTCTCACCCCAGAATTGTCGCTGTCCGGCTATCCGCCCGAAGACCTGCTGCTGCGCAATGCCTTCTATGAGTTCACCCAACTGGCTTTCGACGCATTGAAGGCCGAATTGTCCGACCTCAAAGGCGTGCATGTCATCGTCGGACACCCCATCCTGCGCGGGCAGGAGCGCTTCAATGCCGCATCCGTCATCGTCGACGGCAAGGTGCTGGGCACTTACTGCAAGCACGATTTGCCCAACTACATGGTCTTCGACGAAAAGCGCTACTTTTCGTCAGCCAACGAAGCCTTTGTATTCGACCTGAAGGGTGTGAGGATCGGCATCAACATCTGCGAGGATTGCTGGTTTCCGTCCGCCCCCAAAATGGCCAGCGAGGCAGGCGCCGAGATTTTGCTGATTCTGAACGGATCGCCGTATCACATGCACAAGCAGCATGTGCGCTATGACCGGATGCGCGAAAATGTGCTCTCGCATGGCATGTCCCTAGTGTACGCGAATCTGGTCGGCGGTCAGGACGAACTGGTTTTCGACGGCAATTCCTTCGTTATGAACCAGCAGGGAGATCTGTGCGCCCAACTTCGGCACTGCGAGGAAGACTGGCAGATCATCGAATTTGACGGCGCCACCCCGCGGCGCATTCATTATGATGGGGATCGCTCTCTGGAGGTCATGGTTTACCAGGCACTGGTTCTCGGCGTGCGCGACTACATCGGCAAAAATGGTTTTCCCGGCGTCATCATCGGCATGTCAGGCGGCGTGGACTCGGCTCTGGTGCTGGCGATTGCAGTCGATGCGCTGGGCGCCGAGCGCGTGCACGCGGTGATGATGCCCTCACCCTACACGGCCGACATTTCCGTCATCGATTCGCGCGAAATGACGCAAAGACTGGGCGTGCGTTACAGCGAAATGCCTATCAACGGCTGCTTTGCCGCCTTCAACGCCACGCTGGCGCAGGAATTTTTCGGTCTGGAAGAAGACACTACCGAAGAAAACATACAGGCACGAATCAGGGGCACTCTCCTGATGGCGTTGTCCAACAAAGGCGGATCGATCGTCCTGACGACCGGCAACAAGAGCGAAATGGCCGTCGGTTACTGCACGCTGTACGGCGACATGGCGGGCGGCTTCGCGGTCATCAAGGACATCGCCAAAACGCTGGTCTACCGCCTGTGCCACTACCGCAA
>CAZAWA010000091.1:0-7779 GCA_964488675.1 uncultured Oxalobacter sp.
GGGAATGCCGGGGCTGAAAAGCGCGTGTTCGATCACGCGCGATTGCGCATTCGATCGGTACAGCACGGCGATGTCGCTGCGCATCAGGCCTTCGGCGATCAGGCTTCTGGCTTCATCGACCACCCATTGCGCCTCGCGCAGATCGGATGGCGCTTCCAGCACGCGCAGCAGTTCGCCGTGTCCGGCGTCCGTGCGCAGGTTCTTGCCGAGCCGCTTTTCATTGTGCGCAATCAGCATGTTGGCCGAGTCGAGGATGTGGCCGTGCGAACGGTAATTCTGCTCCAGCCGGATGATGTTATCAACATGGAACTCGCGCTCGAACTGCGCCATGTTGCCGACATTCGCACCACGGAATGCGTAGATGCTATGGTCGTCATCGCCCACCGCAAACACCGCCGCGTTGCCGCCTGCCAGCAGTTTCAGCCACAGGTATTGCAAGTCGTTGGTGTCCTGAAATTCGTCCACCAGCACATGGCGGAATCGCTGCTGGTAATGCTCGCGCAGCGGCTGGTTGCGGCTCAGCAATTCATACGATCGCAGCAGCAGTTCGGCGAAGTCGGTCACGCCTTCACGCTGGCACTGCGCATCGTACAGCTCGTACAGCTCGATGAACTTGCGGTTGTAGTCGTCGTTCGCTTCCACATCGCGCGCGCGCAGGCCGGAATCCTTCGCGTTATTGATGAAGTGCATCAGGTTGCGCGCCGGATATTTTTCGTCATCGACATGGTTGGCCTTGAGCAGGCGCTTGATCGCGGAGAGCTGATCCTGCGAATCGAGGATCTGGAAAGTCTGCGGCAGCGCAGCCGCCTGATGGTGCATGCGCAGCAGCCGGTTGCACAGGCCGTGGAAGGTGCCGATCCACATGCCGCGCGTGTTGATCGGCAGCATGGCAGACAGCCGTGCCAGCATTTCCTTCGCCGCCTTGTTGGTAAAGGTCACGGCGAGGATGCCCTGCGGCGAAACCTGTCCGGTCTGGATCAGCCAGGCAATGCGGGTGGTCAGAACGCGCGTCTTGCCGGAACCGGCGCCGGCCAGCACCAGGGCGGATTGGGCGGGAAGGGTGACAGCGGCGAGTTGTTCGGGGTTGAGATTGCTGAGGATATTAGGCATCCTCCATTATCTCAAGAAACACCGCTATCCGCCTTGATTTGATGCCGACCATCAAAAGAGCCGCTGCATTATTGAGTCGGCCATTAAATGTTCGCCAGGAAAATTCGGGGTTCGGAAAATTCGGGGTCAGAGTCGAAATATCGCAAGCGATATTGGCTACGGCCGCTCCGCTTAACATTCGCTCCGCTCATGTTAGCCTGCACCGAAACTTCGTTTTCGACTGCCGACCCCGGTTTTCCTATGTTTGCCTACCGGGCACGGTTTTCCAAAACGCCCGGATGTCGCCAGCCGATTCAACTGTTTTCTGTCCGGCTCAATAACCGCTGCCGCCCTCCGTTCGCGCAGCGCATGGCCGTGATGCCGAAGGCGCGCAAACGCCTGTCTGGTTTCGCCCCTGATTTTTTGCCAGATACAGCCCCTCGTCCGCGCGCGAGAAAAATTCGCTCAGCGACTCCCCCGGTATGAACTGCGCAATGCCGAGACTGACGGTGAGGCGGACGGTCGAGGTTCCGCACACAAATTCATGGCCGGCGACTGTGGTGCGCAGCTTCTCTGCCAGATCGCGCGCCCTTTCCAGCGGACAGTTCTTGAGCAGAATCAGGAATTCCTCGCCACCCCAGCGACTGATGACATCGCTCGCGCGCACTACCTGCTTGCTCAGAGTGGCAATGTCGCACAACACCTGATCGCCCGCCAGGTGGCCATGTTTGTCGTTAACCTGCTTGAAATAATCGATATCGAACATAATGACGGACATCATTCCGCCGCTCCGGTTCATGTCCAGCACGGCCTGGTGGAAAATGAAGGTAAACGCGTGCCGGTTCAGCAAGCCGGTCATGGTGTCAGTCGCTGCCATGTTTTCCAGGCGCTTCTGAAACTGCCTGACTGCCGCCAGTATGATGACGAGCACCAGGAAGGTGATCAGGGCGCTAATCGCGAGATTCAGCATGAAAGCCTGTTTTACATGCTTGATGTCCCCTGATACATTTTGCTCCACCACCAGATACCAGCCCAACTCCGGAATGTAACGCGAGTTCAGCAATACCAGGCCCGCGTCATGGCTGTATTCGAGCCTGGTCGGCTTGACGCTCTGGTTCAGAATCTGGTCGGCAATATCGCGCACGCCGGGCAGATCCCTGATGGAGACGCGCACTTTTTCCATCGATTTTCCGGCCAGCATGATGTTGCCTTGCGGGTCGACAAAATAGATGTTGCGGTGGAATCGATCCTGATAACTGTCGATATGATGCGCCATGGTGTCAAGCGTCATGCCGACGCCGGTCGCGCCGATGAACTTGCCCCGATAATCCATGATGCGGTAGTTGATGAACACGGTCATCTTGTCGCGGTTGGCCATGTCAGGATCGACATTCGTCTCATAATCTTCCTGCATCTGCCTCACGCGGAAATACCAGACATCGCGCGGCTCGTTCTCGTGAACGACTTTCAGCGTCCCTTCGGCGTGGTAGTACCTGCGCGTTCCATCCGACACCAGAAAGCTGGTGACAACACCGTACTTCTGCTTTATTTCATTCAGATAGCGGACAATTTGCTCCTCTCCCTTTTCGCCGCCGATCAACCAGTCGCGCACAAAGGTGTCATGCGCCATCAGCGACGAGATGAACACCGGCCGCAGAACATCTTTCTGGATTTCGGAATAAATCGTGTCGCCAGTCAAAAGCAGCGCCTGCTCGCCAATGCCGTCGCGAATCGACTTGATGGACACGAGATAGCTCACAATGCTGGTAGCCAGAAAACCGACAATCAGAGCGAGGCCAATCCACACGAGCAGGCGATATTTCGTCAGGATTTGGCGCATGATTGATTCCGGTTAGTCAATGCTGCACATGATACGGAATTTTCTGCGCCATAAGTGTTTTTTACATCCCGTTGAGCGCTAAAATCCATTAACAAGCCGACACGGCACGCCTGCCTTTTCCATGCCGGAAACCCCCTGAAGCAGCGATTGGGCGCAATGCCCCGCGCCCATGGCCAGTGGATGCCGACAGGAATCCGGCCATGAAATCATTCGCATGGAAAAGTGAGGAACCGCTCCGCTCTCGCCTATAATAAAACCTGCTTCCTTACCCGCCGCCCGATGCAAACCGACAAACCGACAGTGCCTTCTGGCGATTTCTCGCTGACGATAGCGCCCACGGCGCATTCGCCCAACCGGTGCGCTTTCCGGCACGAAATCGCTGGTGTCTGGCTCTACCATGCGAATGCCATTGAATTCATGGATGCGCTGATCGAGCAGCATCCTGGCGGTGTGTTTGATGTCATTTTCGCCGACCCGCCGTACTTCCTTTCCAATGGCGGCATCACCTGCCACGGCGGCAAGATGGTCAAGGTCAACAAAGGCGACTGGGACAAGTCGAAGGGGCCGGAACTGAACCACGAGTTCAATCTGGCGTGGCAGTCGCGCTGTCAGAAACTGCTCAAGCCGAACGGAACAATCTGGGTCTCCGGCACGCAGCATGTGATTCACTCGGTCGGCTTTGCCATGCAGCAGCTCGGCATGCGCATCCTCAACGACATCACCTGGGAAAAACCGAATCCGCCGCCCAACCTCTCCTGCCGCTTCTTCACCCATTCAACCGAAACCATCATCTGGGCGGCAAAAAGCGAAAAATCGAAACACCGCTTCAACTACCACGCCATGCGCGAAATCAACCTCGGCAAGCAGATGAAGAGCGTATGGAAATTTGGCGCGCCAGGCAAGGAAGAGAAACGATTCGGCAAGCACCCGACGCAAAAGCCGGTCGCGCTGCTGGAACGAATCATCCTGTCCAGCACCGAAGAAGGCGACATGGTGTTCGATCCGTTTTCCGGCAGTGCGACCACTGGCGTTGCGGCAATCAGGCTGGGCAGGAAATTTGTCGGCTGCGAACTGGACGGAGAAGCGATCGCGATGTCGGCAAAACGGCTGGCGCATACGATTGCCCCGCCCCCGCCGCTGACCAAAAAAACCGTCAAGAAACGCAGCCCGCCTGCGGTTTCCACGCAACAGAAATTGCTGTGATCGCTGTCGGTTTGTGGCGGTTGTTCTGGATAATCGGGGTCAGCAGTTTATTTTTGCGAAGCAAAAATTACTCTGACCCCGATTATCTCCGATTATCTATTCATACATTTTGGCGAAGGCGCGTGCGGCGGCCTCCGGATCGTCGGCAAAATACACGCTGCTGATCACGGCAATCATGTCGACGCCGCGCTCAACCAGTGGCACTGCGTTTTCCAGATCGATGCCGCCGATGGCGCAGCTTGGCAGGCTCGGGATTTCCTGCTTCATCTGCTTGACGATATCCAACTCGGTGGTGACCGGGTATTTTTTAATCCGTGACGGATAGAAGCCGCCAAACGCAATGTAGCTCGCGCCGGCCTTGTGCGCTTTCCGCACCAGATCCATATCGCCATAACAGGACGCGCCGACAATCTTGTTCGGGCCGACTGCTGCGCGCACTTTGGCGACCGCTTCGTCGCTCTCGCCAACATGGATGCCATCCGCATCCAGCTCAAGCGTCAGATCGACCGAGTCGTTGATGATGAACGGGCGCTCGTAGCGTTTGCACAGCGCCTGCAAGGCCTTCGCCTGCTCGCGACGCAATTCCGGCGTCGCCGTCTTGTGACGGTACTGCACAATCGCGGCGCCGCCTTTGATCGCCTTTTCCGTAACCTCGACCAGTTTGGCGGTGTCATCCCAGTCAGGCGTGACGATGTAAAGACCTTTCATTTATTACTCCATTCCTTCCGGTTTATATTTCCTGACTCGCCCACTTTTCTGATCGCAGCGAAGCCCGCCAATTTTGTATCTCCCCTCCCCTTTTCAGGGGGAGGGTCAGGGTGGGGGTATGAAGCGCAATTTGGCTTTTCGCACCGCAAGCACCGCACCCCCATCCCAACCTTCCCCCTCGCAGGGGGAAGGGGGTCATCAGGTGCCGCGATTCGGGATCTTTTGCCCTTGCGCTATCTGATAAGCCTTCTCCAGCGCCTGATGAGCATAGTGTTGTGCCCGCGTCAGCGCCTCGCGCATCGTCCTGCCCTGCGCCAATTGTCCGGCTATGGCGGATGCCAGCGTGCAGCCGCTGCCGTGAAACGCCCCCGACAGGCGCTGCCATGTCCACTCGTGGCCTTCATGCTGCGCATACCAGCGGTTGACGACCTCATGCTCTGACGCACCGTGTCCGCCCTTGATCAGCACATGCTTCGCGCCCAAACCGAGCAGCCGCTGCGCCTGCGCCTCAACCGTTTTTGTCTCGCCGCACAAGCGCGCCGCCTCCGGCAGGTTTGGCATGACCAGTGTTGCCAGGCCAAGCAGAGGAAAAATCGCGTCTTCGGGCTTGCCATCCGACAGCGCATCGCCATGACCGCTGGCCAGTACCGTATCAAGCACCACCGGCAAATCCGCCTGTCGCTTGCGCAAATGCCGGATCACGCCGGCGATCGCTTCGGCATTGACCTTGTTCCCGAGTATGCCTATCTTGATGGCGGCAACCGGGATTTTTCTGGTCAGTATCAGCGCTTGATGCCGGATGATTTCTGCATCGACCGGATTGACCGCGAACACGCGGTCGTTGTCCTGCACGGTCAACGCGGTAACAATGGGCAGGGCGTGCGCACCCATTGCACCGATCGCTTCGATGT
This sequence comes from uncultured Oxalobacter sp., assembly GCA_964488675.1. Lineage (GTDB taxonomy): Bacteria > Pseudomonadota > Gammaproteobacteria > Burkholderiales > Burkholderiaceae_D > QZKY01. Next base: position 5,752 of record CAZAWA010000091.1, read on the forward strand.
CGGCAGAAATGCCGGCGCCGCCGCTAGGGTCGAGGCCAGCAAATACCAGCACGCAGCAGCGGTTATTCACTGGCTCTCCTTAGCCTGTTAAACGAAGCGACCCGCCATCGGCGACGAAGGCGATGCAGCAAATTTTCTCGGCATGCGGCCTGCCAAAAACGCTTCGCGCCCCGCTTCTATGGCCAGCTTCATCGCGCGCGCCATGCGCACCGGATCCTGCGCCATGGCGATGGCGGAATTCATCAGCACACCGTCACAGCCGAGCTCCATCGCAATCGCGGCATCGGATGCCGTGCCAACGCCAGCATCGACAATGATTGGCACCCTGGCCTGATCGATGATCAGCGACAGGTTCCACGGATTCAGGATACCCATGCCGGAACCAATCAGGGAAGCCAGAGGCATCACCGCACAGCAGCCGATGTCTTCCAGCATCTTTGCCTGAATCGGATCGTCGCTGCAATACACCATCACATCAAAACCATCCTTCACCAGCACTTCCGCAGCCTTCAGCGTTTCCGGCATGTTGGGAAACAGCGTCCTTTCGTCGCCCAGCACCTCGAGCTTCACCAGCTTGTGACCGTTCAGCAGTTCGCGCGCCATTTGCAGCGTGTAGATCGCATCTTCGGCGTTGTAGCAGCCAGCAGTGTTCGGCAGGATGGTGTACTTGGTCGGCGGCACAAAATCCAGCAGGCTGGGCGCTTTGGGATCCTGCCCGATGTTCACGCGGCGGATCGCCACGGTGATGATTTCGGAGCCGCTGGCCTCGGTCGCGTCGCGCGTCTGTTCCAGGCCCGCGTACTTGCCGCTACCGACGAGCAGCCGCGAGCGGTAAGTTTTTCCTGCAATCGTCAAGGTATGATCTGGTGCGCTCATTTTCTTTTCCTTGGTTGATGTAATAAATTCATGAGCCTCTGACTCAATCGCTGAACGCGGGCAGCATGGACTTAACTTAATCAGCGGTTCCTTTACATTTGGACCGTGGCGCAGGACACGGGAATCGACAGCCCAATCTCAATACGATCCCCAGCCTGTATCTCTTGGCGCCAATCTTTCCGCATCACCCTTTTCCCGTTGATTTTGATGGTCAAAGGCGTGTCATTTAGTTCCAGATCTGCTATCAAATCAGCCAGATGGGTTCCTTTTGGCCTATCGCACAACTCTCCGTTTACCGTGAAATCAACTGACATCAAATATCCTTAAATCTATCGAGAATTACCTAACTGCATGACACTTCGAGCCTGCTGGCACTATCCCTTCCCCCCTGCGGGAGGGGAGTGTTTATCCGCCACCAATCGCGCGAACTATTTCGACACGATCGTTGACTTGAATGATTTTTTGCTGCCAGGACGCGCGCGGGACAACCTGACGGTTGACGGCGACAGCCAGCGCCTGACCGGTCAACTCGAGCTGGTCTATCAAGTCCTGCACATTTTTGCCAACGGGGAGGCTGTGCGCCTCCCCGTTCAACATGATTTCAATCGTCATGAACTTTGCCTGTTATTGCTTGTGATAGATTTCCGAGCCGGATTTGACGAACTGAACCGACTGTTCCTTCATGCCCTGCTTCAGCGCTTCGATTTCGGAAATGCCCTTCTTGGCAGCAAAGTCGCGCACTTCTTGCGAAATCTTCATCGAGCAGAATTTCGGTCCGCACATCGAGCAGAAGTGTGTCACTTTTGCGGAATCCTTCGGCAGCGTCTCGTCGTGGAAAGATTTCGCACGGTCCGGGTCGAGGCCGATGTTGAACTGGTCTTCCCAGCGGAATTCGAAACGCGCTTTCGACATCGCGTTGTCGCGAATCTGCGCGCCCGGATGGCCTTTCGCCAAATCAGCCGCATGCGCCGCCAGTTTGTAGACGATGATGCCCTCTTTCACATCGTCCTTGTTCGGCAAGCCCAAGTGCTCCTGCGGCGTCACATAGCACAGCATCGCTGTGCCGTACCAGCCAATCCTCCCAGCGACTCTCGCGGCCGTGAGATGCCCACAGCCCGGCGCGGTGTCGGTTACGCATGGCCCCACGGTGTC
>CAZAWA010000092.1:0-7730 GCA_964488675.1 uncultured Oxalobacter sp.
TGGTGGACTCCTTTTTCCATAAGAATCAAGTGTCCACGAAAAGGTGTCAACTCCACACATCACTTTCCAAGAGGATCAGGCAGATGCTTCAGTGCATTTTGGTCTAACTCATACGCCAAGGCCAGCATATGGCCGAGTTCACCGGCGGGAAATCCTTTAAGCGCGAACCATCCATGAACATGATTGCATGATTCATTTTTGTTGTCGATGCGCAACTTGACCTCTGTTCTTTCTTTTGATGTGGCGACAATACAGTCGCGTATAATCAGCGCTGTCTTAATCCGTTTCATTTGCAGGATTATTTTGTCTGTAAAACCCGACCCCCTCCACAATCCCCCGCTCCCTGAGATCGCCACCGATCTGGAGGCAGTGAACCGTATCATTCGCAAGGAATTGCATTCCGATGTGGCGCTAGTAAACCAAATCGGCGAATACTTGGTTAACGCAGGTGGCAAGCGCATCAGACCCTCGCTGGTTATTTTGTTTGCGAAGGCTTTCGGGTACAAAGGTAGCCATCACCTTACCCTGGCGGCAGTCGTCGAGTTCATCCATACTGCAACGCTGCTGCATGACGATGTGGTTGACGAGTCAGCCCTCCGGCGGGGGCAACCAACCGCCAATGCACTGTTCGGCAATGCCGCCTCTGTACTGGTCGGTGACTTCATCTATACCCGCGCTTTCCAGATGATGGTGTCAGTCAATGATATGCGCATCATGGAAATTCTGGCCGACGCAACCAATGTCATCGCCGAAGGCGAGGTGTTGCAACTGATGAGTATGCGCGACCCGAATGTTACCCAGGCCCGCTACTTCCAAGTCATACACTCAAAGACTGCAAAGCTGTTCGAGGCAGCAGCCATGCTGGGTGCAATGATAGCCAGCGCTCCTGATTCAGCCGTTACATCTGCCTCTGAATACGGACGCTCACTGGGCATGGCTTTCCAGTTGATTGATGACCTGCTGGACTATAGCGGAAACTCGGACGATATCGGCAAAAACCTCGGCGACGACCTTCGGGAAGGAAAGATAACGCTTCCCCTGATCCGTCTGATGCAAATTGGCACGGACGAACAGCGCCGCCTGGCACGCGACTGCATCGAACGCGGCGACGGCAGCAGATTTGGTGATGTTCTGACGGCTCTCACCATCTCGGGCGCACTGGACTATACAAAGGGTATGGCTAAGCAGGCCGCCCTCGCTGCATCAAGCGCCATCGCGACGCTTCCGGATAGCCAAGCGAAAATTAGTCTGCTAAAATTAGCGGCTTTCGCAGTGGGTCGAAATCACTGACCTGCTCAATTCGGGGTGTAGCTTAGCCTGGTAGAGCGCTACGTTCGGGACGTAGAGGCCGGAGGTTCGAATCCTCTCACCCCGACCATCCAACTTTGAAAATCCTGCCACATCGACGCAGCGGCTGAAACTTCGCATTTCAAGCTCAAAAATAGACAGATGCCGGCATCGTGCGCGATGCTGTAAGCCTCTATTGCTATTGTGGTCTACACATTGGGCTACGACCTAAAGTCGGCACGCCAAAGGCGGTACATCAAACGCAATTATCGGCAATTTACCAACAAATACGCCCCAATCTTTTTGTTTTATTGCATTTTGTGGCCTTTTAGCGCAATATTGCCCAACTTCAAGTATGTCTTTTTAGGCACTGCATGGCTCGCAAGCAAGATGGTCGCTGGGAACTAATCGGGATTGACACCGTCAGCAGCACATTTACCGTGCAGGACGCGCTGTTCAAGAAGCCGAGAAACTTTCATGTTCCCATGCTTACAAATGTGGTTGTGGCAGACGGCTTTGCCTATGCCTTAACTTCGACAAGAAAGATCATGCAGATCCACCTGCAAACCGCAAAGCGCACCTTTGTCAGTGTTGACATGAATGGCAACAAAATCGTGTTTGCGCATGACACCCCGCACATCAATTTTCAGATACTGACCAAAAGCTCTGCTTAAACTTTGTTTTCCCGTCTGCCAGACCGATTCCCGCAAGCGACTCCGAATGCTTTATATGCGCTGAATCCCACTGGGCCACTCAGCCCCTCCGAGTTTTCCGGCTCCCTTGCGTTTTATTTGCCCGGAGCGCTCGCTCCAGCCGCACAGGTTTTTTGAAGACAACCTGATTCAAGAAGATATACAATCATGAAGTCGCACTAGAATTCGAGCTCCAAAACTGTAGCCCGCGCACTATGGCCGAATGAAATGAACAAGAAGACAGCCAAGGCGATAATCTATGGCCTACCACCCAGCCAGCGATATCGCGGATCTGTATCTGCACCGGATTAGCGTGACCAGCATCGAGATGGCGGATTCGACCCCTTGCTTAACGCGGGCCAATCGCGCAGCATCCTCCACCTTTGCCTTTTCCATGCGGGTGCACCATGGCATTGGGGCGGAATGATGCTATCCGAACCGACAACAGTTAGTATACGAATAGAGGAGTTGGAGTAGATGGGATATCTGGATGTACCAAACATACCGAACATCGGCCCGGTGACGGAAATTGAAGTAAAACCCCGTGTTTTTGTAAGGAAATTGGGGGGTGATTACCTGGAAATTGCTGATATCCAGTCTTTTGAGAGGCGTGATGACGAGGGTGCCAGCGGCATTATTTCATTTGTCATGGCGGGCAAGCAGGATGCGGCCTTGAGTGACCTGCTGCTTAAAGGCAGCGACAAGTTCGTCGATGTCAAAATGGAGTTTTTAATCGGCATGCTTATGGTCACGACATTTTCTGGCTTTGTCGAGGAATTTTCCGGCAACTCCGTCAGCTTTTCCCTGTCAACGCCAATATCAACTGATGTTCTGGATATTGCGCAATAGCAGACAATTCTCACGGAGCCCCGCCGCTGGCGGGGTTTTCATTTGGAAGACCGGCTTGCGCAGTTTTGCTGCTATATTTTTCGCGTTGACCGCTAACTCACATATATATGTATAGCACTTTCTATTTTCCCGACAGGATCAAATATGACTCGCCAGACCGCGCCGGACTCGCGTTCGATTCGGTATCCTTTGTAAGTTCTGACGGCACAATACTTTCCGGCTGGTTCATTCCGGCGCTGTATGTGGCCAGCCCGCTAGAAGCAAATGGCACGGTGGTTCACATGCACGGCAATGCGCAGAACATGACGGCGCAATGGCAGTTCGTTCAATGGGTGCCGGAGCGCGGCTATAACCTGTTCGTGTTCGATTATCGCGGCTACGGCCAGTCGCACGGCAACCCGGAACCCAAAGGCGTGTTCGAGGATGCCATCGCCGCACTCGATTATGCCCGTTCGCGTGCCGACATCGACACAAGCAAACTTTTCGTGTTCGGCCAGAGCCTGGGCGGCATGATCGCAATCGCGTCCGTCGGCGCAAGCCCGAAAGGTGTGCGCGCTGTACTGGCCGAGGCACCATTCCATTCTTATACTGCACTGGCGGACGACAGGGCGCCAGGTGAGGGGCCGATTGTGGATGAAGCCTGGAGCGCAACGACACATATCGCAAAGCTGGCGCCGATCCCGTTACTGATGATTCACGGCAGTGCTGACAAGATCGTACCGCATTCCCACTCGGAAATGCTGCTGGCTGAAGCGCGCGAACCAAAACACTTGGTGAGCGTTGAGGGCGGCGAGCATCTGGATGTCATGACCGAGCGTCACGGGGAAAAATACCAGAACATGATGATCGATTTTTTTGTGCATGCACTGCAGAAAATCTGAGCATGCCGTATCATGCGAAACATGCGCCCTTACCATTGCCAATGCCATGTTTTGCAATGCTACAATCCTCAGGTTATTCCATGATGGCATGCGTATGCCTTATAAGCCGCAGGACGATTTGATCTGCCGTTTTTCACCTTTTTCCCTTATCGACATTATGTACAAACGCATCTTTTACCCAGACAACATAACCGCCACCACGCCGGAACTGTTTGGTCTCGATTATGAACGCGTCTACTTCTACAGCGAGGATGGCACGCGCTTGAGCGGCTGGTTTATTCCCGCCGCAACGGTTGCAAATCCCAAAGACGCCAAAGGCACTGTGATCCATATGCACAACTACGCCGGCAACATATCATCGAACTGGCACTTTGCCGGCTGGCTGCCCGATCATGGCTACAATGTTTTTGCCTTTGACTATCGCGGCTTTGGCAAATCCCTGGGCACAGCCGAACCCAAAGGCGTCCTGGAAGACGCGGTTGCCGCCATCAGCTATCTTCGTTCGCGCACCGATATTGACACCGGCAAGATTTTTATCTTCGGGCAGGGCCTCGGTGGAACCTTGGCCATTGCCGCAGCGGTCATCAACCCGGAAGGTGTACGCGCAGTTGCCGTTGATTCTGCTTTTTATTCCTACTCCTCAGTGGTTGACGACAGACGCCCCGGCGAGGGATACGGATATGAGAAAGACGACATTTACAGTGCCGGCCATTATGTATCGAAACTATCTATTCCGCTTTTGCTCATCCACGGACAACGCGATGACATTACTTTGTGCTCCCACTCCGAACAACTGCATGCGGAGGCAAAAGGACCCAAGGAGCTGATATTAATTGCCCACGGACGGCATCTGGCTGCCATGACGGAGCATTATGGCGACTGGTATCAGAAGCGGATCCTGGAGCTGTTTGAGAATGCCCTGAAGAAGTAAGCCGCTTTAGGGATGCACAAAAAAACCGGAACGCAATGTTCCGGTTTTTTTATGCGCAGTATCGGCAAACAGGCTGTTGAAAAATGTCACGAGGATGGTCAGATGCAAGACGCACGGCGCATAGCGACCGAGACATATCTAGCAGATAGGCGAGGAAGCGAGCGCCAGGCAACGCTGCAGGTCACCACAGTAGTTTTTCAGCTGCCTGTAAAAAAGAAAATGCCCCTTGAACTGATGTCCAAGGGGCATAACCGGCAAAGTTGAAGCTCTCTGGTCAGACCATATCAGCTCCTTTTGCGCTACTGCTTAGGCCTTTTTCTTTCTTTCGATGTTCAGGCCGGAGATGCGTCCAGACTCAACACCTGCATCCGGATCAAGAACAATGTTGATCACGGTCGGCTTGCGGGACTTGATGGAGGCTTCCAGAGCAGCAGCCAGTTCTTCCGGTGTGGTGGCTTGGACACCAACGCCGCCAAAGGCGGTAGCCATCATGTCATAGCGAGCGCCAGGTACGAAGGCGGTCGGAGACGGATCGTCGTAACCGCCAGCGTTCGGCTCATTGCCCTTGTAGATACCGCCGTTATTCATGATGCAGACGGTGATCGGCAGGTTGTAACGGCACATGGTTTCAACTTCCATGCCGCTGAAGCCGAACGCGCTATCTCCTTCAATCGCAACGACCGGATCGCCGGAAACAACTGCTGCGGCAATTGCAGCACCCATGCCGATACCCATGATGCCCCAGGTACCAGAGTCGACTCGCTTGCGCGGCAGATACTGGTCGATGATCATGCGGCCGTTGTCCAGCGCGTTCGCGCCTTCGTTGACGACCGTGACATTCGGATAGTTCGCCAGAACATCACGAACTGCGCCCAGCGAGTTGCGATAGTTCATCATGCCAGGCGCAGTTTGGGCTTTCAGGGTCGGCGCCAGTTTGTCCTTGCTGCCATTGACACGATCAGCGATGCCAGCCATCCAGGCGGCATCCGCTTTGGGCATGCCTTTCAGTTCGGCGCGCAGTTGAGCGACGACGGAGGCAATATCACCAATCACCGGTGCAGCGATCGGCACATTGCTGTCCATTTCATTCGCCTGGATATCGACCTGAATGAATTTCTTCACCTGGTTGCCCCAGGTCGGACCAGAACCATTGCCGAGCAGCCAGTTCAGGCGAGCACCAATAATCAGACAGACATCGCATTCCGGAAGCACATAGGAGCGCGCCGGGCCGGCATTTTGCGGATGGAGGTCAGACAACAGACCTTTGGCCATGGACATCGGCAGGAACGGAATGCCGGTGTCTTCTACCAGTGCCTTGATGTCAGCGTCACACTGAGCGTAAGCTGCGCCCTTGCCCAGCAGGATCAGCGGCTTCTTCGCACCTTTGATCAGGTCAGCAGCGCGCTTGATGGAGGCCGGATCTGCAGGTTGCTTCGGCGTGGGATCAACCGGCGTGAACAGCAGTTTTTCTGCTTCGGCCAGCGGCATGGTGCCGGTGAGCATTTCATGCGACAGATCGAGATAGACACCGCCCGGACGGCCGGATACGGCGGTACGGTATGCGCGAGCGATAGCAATCGGAATGTCGCGAATATTGTTGATACGGAAAGCTGCCTTGCAATGCTGACGCGCAGCCCACAGCTGATCCATTTCCTCGAAGGCACCCTGCTGCAAGTCAGTGTTGCGGCGGCCAGCGGCACCACTCATCACAATCATCGGCCAGCCGTTAGTGGTGGCATTGGCAGCACCTGCCAGGGCGTTCAAGCAGCCCGGTGCAGGCGTGGTCAGGACAATACCCGGCACACCAGTCAGATAACCAGCCACACCTGCGGCCATAGCGGCATTCGTCTCATGACGGAAACCAAACCATTTTCCACCTTCAGCCTGCCACGAACGGATGAGCGCCGTGACGGGGATACCCGGAATACCATATATGTTCTTGATGCCATTATTCTTGAGGCTCTCAATTAACATATAAAATGCATCAACCAATTCTACTTCTTTCTCAGTACTCATAAGAGGGTCCTCTTCTTCAGTTAGTGATAAAACACAGTTTCAATTATTGACGAAACGCAGAGTGCTTTGTAAGTATGCCGCGAACCAGTGCCAATTCTCGTTGACCAGGGTCAATTTGCCAGATTTTTGACAAGAGAAAATCCGAAAAAAAGGCTCGTTTCACCACAGTCAGTCCCAATCAAGGACCGAGAATCTCTTGTGGCCGGATGATCTGAGAGCTGGATCCGTTTGTTTGGACAGCGTTTCGTGAATAAAGTGGGGGCCTTGCGCTCAATGGGTTATCCACAATTCCGCCCTCGGCCCCTCCCTGGCAGGGCAGGCGGCGGGATAGCCCGGCTCATCGCTACCCGACCAGATCCTCCTTTCAGAATTGCCATATTAGATTAGATAGAACGCATCGGGCGGGGTGCCGTCAAACATCTGGTTCCAGAGTCAGCTAGCCTCAAACTTGATTATGGTTTCAATGCAAGCATTGCATCCCGGACACAATCAGTCCAAACTGATGACTGATGAACCTTTGCTCCCAGATGGCCATGAATGACTCTCCCGGCAAACTCGTAATTGGCATTGCTTCGCGCGCGCTTTTCGACCTGACCGACAGCCACGCGGTTTTCGAGCAGCAGGGCGTAGAAGCGTATTGTCGCTACCAGATCGCGCATGAAGACAAGGCGCTCGCGCCTGGCGTTGCGTTCAACCTGGCTCACAAGCTACTGGCGCTGAACCATGCCGACCCAAGCAACCCGCAAGTCGAAGTCATCCTGCTTTCGCGCAACAGTTCCGACACCGGCTTGCGTATTTTTAATTCGATCCGGCACCATAGCCTGGGTATCACGCGCGCGGTATTCACCAGTGGCGAAAGCCCGTTCCGCTATGTGCCCGCTTTTGGCGTTCATCTGTTTCTGTCGGCCAACCCGGATGATGTGCGCCTTGCACTGGAGTCTGGCTACGCCGCAGCGACCATCCTGCCTTCTCATGTCGGCAGCAACGAAACCGACCAGCCAAGGATCGCTTTCGCCGGCCATGCCGTGCTTTTCTCGGATGTCAGCTATCGGCGCAATTTGAGCATCGACCTCT